>CAYFRO010000005.1:44610-51387 GCA_964345565.1 uncultured Actinomyces sp. | reverse complement strand
CTTGAGGACTTCGACAAGGTCCTGAAGGAAGGCAAGGTCGACACCCTGAACCTGATCATCAAGGGTGACGTTGCCGGTGCCGTTGAGGCTCTTGAGGACTCGCTCATGAAGCTGGATGTTTCCGAAGAAGTCGCTCTTCGGATCATCCACCGTGGAGTCGGTGCGATCACGCAAAACGACGTCAACCTGGCAACCGTCGACAACGCGGTCATCATCGCGTTCAACGTGCGCCCAGCCGAACGCGTGGCTGAACTTGCTGACGCCGAGGGTGTGGAGATCAAGTACTACACCGTCATCTACAAGGCACTTGAAGAGATCGAGGATGCCCTGAAGGGGATGCTCAAGCCGATCTACGAAGAAGTTGACCGTGGTAAGGCTGAGATCCTGCAGGTGTTCCGGAGTGGCAAGTTCGGGAACATTGCGGGCTCCCTCGTTCGTAAAGGCGTCATCAAGCGGGGTGCGAAAGCACGCTTGGTTCGTGACGGTGTTGTGGTCGCTCCCGACCTGTCAATCCAGTCGCTGCGGCGCGAACAGGACGATGTCACCGAAGTCCGCGAAGGCTTCGAATGTGGTATCACCCTGGGCTACCGCGAGATCATGGTTGGCGACATCATCGAGACCTGGGAAATGGTCGAGAAGGCTAGGGAAGTCTAGTCGGGCCTGCCTGAAAGGGGACTCATGGCGGATGAAAGCAGACGGCGGCGAACCGCGGAGCGGATTCGCGCGTCGGTGACGAACACGCTGGAACGGAAGGTGAAGGACCCTCGTCTAGGGTTCCTCACAATCACGGATGTGCGTGTCACGGGCGACCTGCAGCACGCCACCATCTACTACACGGTGATGGGGGATGAAAAGGAACGCCGCAAGACTGCGCGGGCACTGAACTCGGCAAAAGGGCTGATCCGGTCTGAAGTTGGGGCAGCCCTAGGAACCAGGTTGACGCCGACCATCGAGTTCACGCCAGATGAGTTGCCGGAGGCGGCCGCATCGATCGAGGAAGCGCTCCGTGTGGCGAAAGCCAGGGACGCGGAGATCGCTGCAGCTGCCGCTGACAAGCAGTACGCGGGCGAGGCCGACCCCTACGCTCACGCCAGGGACGAACAGGCCGAAGACGAACAGGCCGAAGACGTAGAGGCGGAAGGCGTACAGGCTGAAGACACACAGGCCGGGGACGAACAGGCCGAAGACGTACAGGCCAGGCACGAACAGGAGAGCGACTAAGTGGCAAACGACCAAGACGAGGAACTGCAGGACCTGGATAAGGCTTGGAGTGACTGGGACAAGAACTCCAAAGAGCTGAAGGACGTCGACAAGGTGGAACAAGACCTTGAAGATCCGAAGCTTCAACTTGAAACCGACTACGAGCTCACGCCTCCCGGCGGGACTCCCCAGGTTTAGCTGACTCTTGGCTTCGACGCCGCCGGCCCAGCCGGTCGGTCTGCTTGTTGTTGACAAGCCCGCTGGGCTCACCAGCCACCAGGTTGTGGCAAGGGTGCGCCGCATCCTGGGGACCCGCAAAGTGGGGCATGCAGGAACACTGGATCCCATGGCGACCGGTGTCTTGGTCATCGGGGTGGGGCGTGCCACGAAACTCTTAGGTTACGTGGCAGGTGACAACAAAACGTACCTCGCGACTATCCGCTTGGGTGTCGGCACGAACACTGAGGATGCAGAGGGGGAGGTCACCAAGACTCCGGGCACCGAGCTGGACCCGGGCGCGAGGAGCGCAGACCTGACTCTGCTACAAGAAGCGATGGCAGGGCTGACCGGCAAGATCAGCCAGGTGCCTTCGGCCGTCAGCGCGATCAAGGTGGACGGGAAACGCGCCTACGCCCGCGTTCGCGCCGGGGAAGACGTTCAGTTGAAGCCTCGCCCCGTCACCATCAGCCGCTTCGAACTTGTTGGATCCCCGCGTACCCAGGAGTCTCAAGGGGTTCGCATTTTGGACCTGGATGTAGAGGTCGACTGCTCAACCGGCACGTACGTCCGCGCGCTTGCAAGAGACCTGGGTGTCGCACTTGGGACCGCGGCTCATCTCACGAGCTTGCGTCGCACTCGGGTGGGGAGCTGGACGCTGGAGAGCGCACTCACTCTGGAACAGTTGCAGGAACGCGTCGCAGACGGCACAGAGGTCCTGGTCCCTCTTGGTGAGGCGGTGCTGGAGCAGTTCCCGACTCTCCTTGTTACGGAGCGCGGCGCGAAGGGGTTTGCTCACGGCTTGCGGCTGAGGCTCTCCGAGGCGCTCGCGGACCCGCGGCAAGTAAAAGCTTTGGAAGGTGGGTCCCCTGATCGGGTTTACGCTTTGGCAGCGGACGCGGACCCCCTAAAGCCTTTCGGTTTGGCGCGCGTTCAAAACGATAGGTTGACGGCGGTGCTTCACCTGTTCCCAGGCGGACACTAAAACTTGGGGAACCGCACGCACAAGAGGATTACAGGCCAAGAGGATTACAGGCCAAAAGGACCGGAAGGTTAAAAGGATCAGGAGGAAGGCAAGCTTGCAGATTTGGACGGACCTCAACCAGGTGCCTAAAGGTTCCCGCAGGGTTGTGACTATCGGTAACTTCGACGGGGTTCACCGCGGACACCTCCGCGTTGTGGAAACTTGCGTGCGTAGTGCGACCTCGCGCGGTGTGGAATCGGTCGCGCTGACTTTCGACCCTCATCCTCGTTCTATTCACGATCCCGCGAACCCGACGCCGCTGATAATGTCGCTTGACTCCCGACTGGAGGCGCTCGAGCGGACGGGGCTGGACGCCGTGTTCGTAGCGGAGTACTGCGAGGCGCTCTACACGCTCACTGCGCGGCAATTCGCGAAACGCTACCTGGCGGACGGGCTGGGAGCTGAGGAGGTCGTGGTGGGGGAGGACTTTCGTTTTGGTGCTGGGAACACCGGTGACATCCAAACCCTGCGCGAACTGGGTGAAGAACTCGGGTTCACAGTGACGATGGTGATGGACGTCCGGCACGCCTCGGGGCGTCGCTGGTCCTCGTCCTGGGTTAGAAACCTGCTCGCTGAAGGTAAGGTCGACCAGGCCGCCCAGGTACTGGGGCACCCCTACCGGCTGGTCGGAACAGTCGAACACGGACAAAAACGTGGGCGAACTCTGGGTTTCCCAACGGCCAACCTGGATGCGGGCGAAGGCGTGCTTGCTCCGGCTGACGGTGTTTACGCCGGCTGGCTAGTGCGGGACGTCGCGGGGCAAGACCAGGCGCAAGAGTTTTTGCCCGCCGCGATTTCGGTTGGGACGAACCCCCAGTTTGACGGTGCGAAACGCACGGTAGAAGCGCACGTGATGGGCCGAAATGACCTTGACCTGTACGGAAGCCAGGTTGCGGTCGTCTTTGAGAAGCGGCTCCGTCCCATGATGCGTTTCGACGGGGTAGAGTCCCTGCTTGAACAGATGGACCAGGACTTGCGCGCCAGCGCTGCGGCGCTTGGGGCCAGGCCCGCCACGCGCGTTCCCGTAGTGGAGTGAGGTGCCGTATCTCACGGTCTTGTGCTGTGCGTAATGCCTCGCTGCGCGTCGGCCGCTCGGCTGGCGATGATAGCCTTCAAGACGCCGTACACCGGCCGCGGACTGTCTGCACGGGTGGAAATGCCCCGGCGCTCCGCGCAACTAGAGAGAAGGAAGAGCCATGGCTTTGAGTACAGAAGAAAAGCAGAAAATCATCGAAGAGTACGCCACCCACCCGGGTGACACCGGCTCTCCCGAGGTCCAGATTGCTCTGCTCACCGAGCGGATCAAGGAACTGACCGAACACTCAAAGGCCCACCCGCACGACCACAACTCCAGGCGTGGCCTGTTGCTGTTGGTCGGCCACAGGCGTCACCTGCTTGACTACCTGAACGGGATCGACGTTGACCGTTACCGAGGCTTGATTGCGAAACTGGGTCTGCGTAAGTAGCCCTACCGGCCCGTCTCCAAAGTGAGTCGGGCCGCTTTTGTGCGGGAAGCCGCGCAAAAAAACTGAATAAACACTGGTGGAGGGGCTGCAGCGCCGCGGCCATCGACAGTGGCTCCCGGAACGGACGCTTCTTGCTTCTGGTCCGTGGGCTTCGATCGAGGGCCGACGCCGTTACCTCCTCGGCCAAGAAAATAGGAGAAATACATGTCGGAAGACATCACTGCGAGCCACGGACCTCTTGGGGTCGTGGCCGCTGAAGCCGTTATCGATAACGGCAAGTTCGGCACGCGCCGAATCACTTTTGAAACGGGACGCCTGGCGCTGCAAGCTGCCGGCGCCGCCGTTGCCACGCTGGACGACGACACGGTCATCCTGTCGACCACCGCTGTTGGGAAGCACCCGAAGGATCACTTCGACTTCTTCCCCCTCACGGTGGATGTTGAAGAGCGCCAGTACGCGGTTGGGAAGATCCCCGGATCCTTCTTCCGCCGTGAAGGTCGCCCGGGCACGGAAGCCATCCTGGCTTGCCGCCTGATTGACCGTCCGCTCCGCCCCGGGTTCGTGAAGGGCTTGCGCAACGAGGTCCAGGTCATTGAAACCGTCCTGGCCGTTGACCCTGACGATCCGTACGACGTTCTGGCAATCAACGCTGCCTCCATGTCCACGCAGATCGCCGGCCTCCCGTTCACGGGCCCCATCGCAGGTGTGCGCCTGGCCCTGATTGACGGCCAGTGGGTTGCCTTCCCGCGCTACAGCGAAATGGAACGTTCCGTGTTCAACATGGTCGTCGCCGGCCGAATCGTGAAGAGCGACGATGGTAGCGAAGACGTTGCGATCATGATGGTTGAGGCCGGGGGTGGCGAAAACCAGTGGGAACTGATCCAGTCTGGCGCAACCAAGCCAACCGAAGAGGTCGTTGCTGGGGGACTTGAAGCTGCAAAGCCGTTCCTGCGAACCCTCTGCTTGGCGCAGATTGAGGTTGCGGAGAAGATCGGTAAGCCGACCGCTGAGTTCCCCCTGTTCTTTGACTACACCCCCGAGGAGTACGACAAGCTCAAGGAACTGGTGGGCGACCGCCTCAGCGAAGCTTTGAAGACTGACGGCAAGCTGGACCGCTTGGACGCGGTGGACGCTCTGAAAGACTCGGTTGTGGCTGAGCTTTCTGAAGATGACCCGGAGGCCGAAAAGGCTTACAAGGCTGCTTTCCGCGACCTTGAGAAGGAATCGATCCGCATGCGCACGCTGCGTGAAGGCATCCGCGTTGACGGTCGCACCCCGACCGACATCCGTTCGCTTTCCGCCGAGGTCGACATCCTGCCCCGCGTTCACGGCTCCGCACTGTTCCAGCGCGGCGAAACCCAGATCATGGGTGTCACAACCCTGGGTATGCTTCGCATGGAGCAACAGCTAGACAACCTGAGCCCTATCACGCACAAGCGTTACATGCACCAGTACAACTTCCCGCCTTACTCGACCGGTGAAACGGGACGTGTTGGTTCGCCGAAGCGCCGCGAAATCGGTCACGGCGACTTGGCTGAGCGTTCCCTGCGCGCGGTTCTTCCCTCGCGTGAGGAGTTCCCTTACGCTATTCGCCAGGTGTCCGAGGCCCTGGGGTCGAACGGTTCGACCTCCATGGGATCGGTTTGCGCTTCCACGCTGTCGCTGATGGCGGCTGGCGTTCCGCTACGCGCTCCGGTTGCCGGTATTGCCATGGGCCTCATGAGCGGTGAGGTTGACGGCGTTCAGCGCTTTGTCACCCTGACTGACATCTTGGGGATGGAAGACGGCTTTGGCGACATGGACTTCAAGGTTGCCGGGACCCGCGACTTCATCACGGCCCTGCAGCTTGACACCAAGCTTGACGGCCTGGATTCCGATGTCCTGAAGGGCGCCCTTGGCCAGGCTCACGATGCGCGACTGTTCATCCTGGACGTGATGGAAGAGGCCATCGACGGACCGGATGACATGAGCCTGTATGCTCCTCGGATCATCACGGTTCACGTGCCTGTCGACAAGATTGGTGAGGTCATTGGCCCGAAGGGCAAGATGATCAACCAGATCCAGGAAGAAACCGGTGCGGACCTCACCATTGAGGATGACGGAACCGTTTACATCGGTGCGTCCAGCGGTGAGGCTGCCGAGGCGGCCCGCGACATGGTGAACTCGATCGCGAACCCGCAGATGCCTGAGGTTGGGGAACGGTTCGTCGGCACGGTCGTGAAGACGACTTCCTTCGGCGCGTTCATTTCGCTGACGCCCGGCAAGGACGGACTGTTGCACATCACGCAAATCCGTCGCCTGGTTGGTGGCAAGCGCGTTGAGAACGTTGAAGACGTATTGCAGGTCGGCCAAAAGGTCGAGGTCGAAATCGCTGAGATCGATGATCGCGGCAAGCTGAGCCTGCACGCAGTTGTTGAAGACGAGGACGGCAACGCTGAGACCGGCACGGTCGACCAGGGTGAGCGTCCCCGTGGCGGTGACCGCAGGCCGCGTCAGCGCACCCGCCGTCGTCGCGAAGACGAAGGCAGCGAAAACTAGAGACCCTAGTACGTAAGCCGATGGCGACTCTGGGCCCATCCCAGAGTCTTGCCAAAAGGGGCAGTCAGGTCGCTTATCGAAGCGGCTGGCTGCCCCTTTCTTAGTTCACGGGCAGGTTCTGCTAGTTCACGGGCAGATTCTGCGGCTATCCCGCCCAGACACGCCCATTTCGCCTGTTTTTTGCCTACGGGGCTTGAAGTAGGTGTGGGGTTGTTTGCTCGGTTGGTTGTAGGCGGGTTTTGCTGGGTTTTGCCTGTTTTTTTGCCTACGGGGCTTGGAGTAGGTGTGGGGTTGTTTGCTCGGTTGGTTGTAGGCGGGTTTTGCTGGGTTTTG
>CAYFRO010000005.1:0-44510 GCA_964345565.1 uncultured Actinomyces sp. | reverse complement strand
CCTGTTTTTGCCACAGCTTGGGAAAAGCCGGACCAGGGGAAAGGCCTTAGACTGGCACTATGAGACGTTTCACAGACCCGTTGCTGTTCTTTGTCCTCACCGTCGTCGCTGTGCTTGCTTGGCTGATCATGGAGTGGCGCGATGCGATCCCCGCGGTTCCTGAGGGCATGATGACCCCTATGACCGTTGCGGTCGCCGTCGTGATCTCTGTCCCGGCTCTGGTGTTTGTGACGGTTATGGCGCTCGTGCGCTCTATCTTCAATATCAACCCGAAGGTGTTCTGGGCGATCATGTTCGGAGGGACCGCACTGGCTACCGGGACCGTGGCCCTGGCAGGACTGATAACCCGCGCACAAGGCCTTGAACTCGGTTTCAGCACAGCCGCCTGGCTTTTTGCTATCGCGTCCCTTGCGAGTCTCATGGCTGTTGTCTTGGCTGTCACTGGTGCCATCCCCACGCAGACCTCCAAGCAGAAAGATTCCGAAAAGCCCAAGGACTTAGAAAAGCCCAAGGATTTAAAGGACGGCCCAGGCAAGGGCCGCGACGCGGGCAAAACTCACCGGGGGCGTGGGGCTACGGCTGTGGGTGAGATTGGGGCCGATCGGGCCGCCGAGCAAGCCATAGAAACCGAGGCGGCTGAGAAAGTTCCTGAAGCGGCCGACCTGTCGTACCTTGACATGCTTGATGAAACTCCCGACTCTTCCGAGGACACGATTCAGATGGCCGAAACTTCGGGGGTGACTGAGACTTCTGACACAGCACCCTTCATAGGTACGCAAACTGCGACGCAGTCGTTCCGGTTGGGGTCGGACGAGTAGCAGTTGCTTCGGTTGGGGTCGGATGAGTAGTAGTTGTTCCGGTTGGGGTCGGCGCATAGCGGTCGAAGGCTGGCGGAGAGTGGCGGTGACGTCTGTCCGGTGACTGACGCCTGCCCGGTGACCGTGGGGAAGGCCAGCCGTAGGGAAGGCGCCTTAGCTGCAGGGAGACGACTAGCACTGAGCCCGATGAGACCGCAGGGGAAGTCGCGTGGCAAGATTGCTACATGACGTCAATGTATGAAGACCTAGGAACGCCCCCGCCCGCTGACCCGTCGACACTGAGGGTGGTCGCCCTTGGAGGCCTTGGAGCCGTCGGGCGAAACATGAACGTGCTCGAAACCGAAGGTAAGTTCTTGGTGATCGACTGCGGTGTGCTGTTCCCCGATGAGAACCAGCCCGGCGTCGATCTGATCCTTCCTGACTTTGATCACATCGAAGAGCGCATCGACGACGTTTCGGGCCTGGTGCTAACCCACGGGCACGAAGACCATATTGGCGCCGTTCCGTACCTGCTGAAGCTCCGTGCAGACATCCCCATCTACGGCTCCGAGTTCACTCTGGCACTTCTTGAACCGAAGCTGGCTGAACACGGGATCAAAGGCGCCGATCTCAACGTGGTCACCGAGGGTGAAAAGGTCCAGATCGGACCATTTCAAGTCGAGTTCGTTCCGGTAAGCCACTCTATTCCGGACGCAATGGCAGTCTTCGTACGGACTAAGGCCGGCACAGTGCTTGCCACCGGCGACTTCAAAATGGACCAGCTTCCCATGGACGGTTGGCTCACAGACCTTCGCAGTTTCGCCCGCTTCGGTGAGGAAGGCGTAGACCTGTTCCTGGTCGACTCCACCAATGCTGAGGTTCCAGGGTTTGTTACGCCCGAGGTTGAGATCGGGCCAGTCTTGGACTCCGTTTTTGCAGGGAGCCCGGGCGCAGTCGTGGTTGCATCCTTCGCCTCACACGTCCACAGGGTCCAGCAGGTCCTTGACGCCGCAGCCAAAACCGGGCGCAAAGTGGCTTTTGTCGGGCGTTCCATGGAACGCAATATGCAGATTGCTGAAGACCGCGGATACCTCCAAGTCCCCGATGGCGTAGTGAAGCCCCTAGCCGACGTCAACAAGCTTCCTCGAAGCAAGCGCGTCTACATGGTGACGGGTTCACAGGGCGAGCCCATGGCAGCGCTGGGGCGCATCGCCCGTGGCGCGCACACGCAAATCGACATTGGACCAAACGACACCGTAGTTTTCGCGTCGTCCATGATTCCGGGGAACGAGACCTCCATCAACCGTGTCGTCAACGAACTCACCGAGCTGGGCGCTCGCGTGGTGCACCAAGGCAACGCCAAAGTCCATGTTTCGGGCCACGCTTCAGCCGGAGAGTTGCTGTACTTGTACAACATCGTTCAGCCGAAGAACGTAATGCCCGTCCATGGGGAAACGCGTCACCTAGTGGCCAACGGTCAGCTGGCCGTAAAGACGGGTGTCGCCCCCGAGAACGTGGTGCTGGCAGCCAACGGCGTCGTCGTCGATCTCAAGAACGGTCACGTCAAAGTCGTGGGTCAGGTTCCAGTCGAGTTGGTGTTCGTCGATGGGGCCTCAGTCGGCGAGGTATCCCAGGATGAACTCGCAGAACGGCTCGCGCTAGGGTCCGAGGGCTTCATCACCGCCTACGCGGTCATTGACCCGAAGACGCGAAGGGTCACCTCTGGTCCCACGGTCAAAGCCCAGGGCGTTGCCGAAGCAGATGAAACCATCGAAAGTATCGTGCCCCAGATAAAAGAAGCTCTGGACCAAGAGCTCGCGAAGGGACAGACTCACCCGAAGCAGCTACAGCAGGCGATGCGGCGCGTTATCGGGCGTTGGGCCAACAAGAAACTGCGCCGCCGTCCAGTGATCGTGCCGGTGGTGGTTGAACAGTGAGGTTTGGCCTAAGCGGCCAACTACCCCTTCCAGGTGAGGGTGAAACCCAGAGCCAGCTTGTAACCACGCAGTCCATGCAAATGAACGTGGACCTGCGGGTTAGTGAAATCCCCAGAGAAGGCCAGAACTTGCAGGCGGGTGGGGCCGAGGCAACCCCCGGCGGGGGCTACGTCGGCGCGGCCGCGGCCAAAGGTCAGGGGGTTCGAGTGCTTTGCGCGTCTCCTCTCGGCACTGGCCCAAACTCCCACGCGATTCGCCGAAACCTTGAGGAAAGAGAAATCGAAACCCTGAACGGCGTCATCGTTGGTGATGTGGGGGTTGGCGTCTCACTAGTAGAGGACGACGGGAAGATGGCGTCCGTAGTTGCCGCTGGCGTCGAGGTTGAAACGTCCAGGGAACTTCTGGATTCAGTCGACTTGGAGTTCGGTGACATTGTCCTTGTTCACGGTAGGGACCTGGCGGTCCAACCTTCCGCGGATGTCCTGGTTAGTTGGGTCCCCGAGATCCAAGACGACGTCACCGTGGTGCTGGCAGTCTCACCTGCGGTTGATCAGGTCCCCGCAGAGATCTGGATCCCGATTCTGAAGCGGGCCGACATCGTCAGCATGAACATTAGGGAGACGGCCGCAATCCGCGAAATCATCAACGCTCACAGCCCAGGCACCGGCTTGCGCAACATCATGCGTCCTTCAGCGGCCATGGTGAGGCGACTCGGTTCGCTTGGTTGCGACCTGCAAATCAGCTTGGAGGCCGAACCCATCCTGATCCGCCCGTTCCCCTCTGAAACCGTTGACACGACTGGAGTGGGGGACACGCACGTGGCAGTTATGTGCGCGGCCCTTCTTCAGGGATACGACCTGGTGGATGCTTGCGTTCGTGCAAATGCCGCCAGCGCTCTGATGATTCAGCACGCGGGCACGACGTCAGTCCCCACAAGAGAGCAGGTGGACACTGTGGTCAGGGCCGGCTCTGCGAAAGGCGTGGGGGACACCTCGCGCCTCTGAATGAACTTGGCGCCGCGCGGCAGGCATGAAGCCGCGGCCCGCCGGGGTAGTTTCGAATTGACATGACCAGAAAACCAAAACCGCAAGAGTCACCCCGCAAGAACAGTTCGGGCGGCTCCACGAAGGGCCGCGGCAAGCAGGGCAGACTTGGCCTGTCCGGAAACGAACCGGAACGCAAGGAACCGGGCTGGCTTTCCCGTGCCGGAACCTCGATTCGGGAGGGGTGGCAAGGCATCCATCCCCAGCTGAAGCGTGACGCGTTGGCCTTCTTTCTTCTGAGTGTCGCAGTCGTGGTCGCTCTTCGTGAGTGGTTTAGCATCTCCGGTCATGCGGGCTCGGCCATCCATCACGGCGTTGCGGGAGCCGTGGGACTCTTCGCACCAGTCGTCCCCTTGCTACTGCTGTTCTGGGCTGTCTCCCTGATCCGGGCTCGCAAGAGCAGCGAAGCGTTGGCCTACAACTTCGCGGGAATGTCGGGCGCAACCGTCGCACTGACCGGCCTGGCGCAGGTTGCGCGCGGAAACCCGCCCATCGGAGACTTTTCAGCAATTGAGGGTGCCGGTGGGGTTTTTGGCTGGTTCTTCACCTACCCTCTTGCAACGCTCCTAGGGGGTTGGGCGACCGGAGCGATCCTGGTCCTGTTGCTGATTTACTCCTTTCTGGTGGCCTCTCGGACCCCCGTGCGGGAAGTGCCGCAAAAGGCCCGGGAACTGTGGAGCAAACTCAGACCCGCTTCGGTTGGCGAGATGCCTGAACCAGAGGGTCTCGCAACCGCCGGGGATGAGTGGCTTGAACGCGAAGCCCAGAGGGACACAGAGGTCGCTGCACGCCCAAAGGTTCGGCGTAGCGGCCTGAAAGCTCCGGTGCAAAAGGCGACCGCTTCCACACCTGGGCCGTTTGACGCAGAGAGCGTAGAGGAGCAGTCGGAAGAGAGTGCGTCGGACAACCAGGCGACGACGGTGCTGGTGAGCGCAGAGCCCTCCCAGGATCCTCTTCCTCTGGACACCATCGAGGCCAGCGACTTTGCTGAAGGGGATGACCCCCTGGGCTCCAGGCTTGCGGATGGGACTGGCGCCATGGCCGACTACCAGCTGCCACCTGCCTCCGTGCTTGCGCGAGGTCTTCCGCACAAAGAGCGTTCCGCAGTTAACGACGCGGTGGTGGAAGCGTTAGAGGGAGTCCTGGCTGAGTTTAACGTTGACGCTACTGTCTCCGGTTTTTCAAGGGGTCCGACCGTCACGCGTTACGAGCTGCACTTGGGCCCCGGGGTGAAAGTCGAGCGGATCACCGCACTGTCAGGCAACATCGCCTACGCGGTTGCAAGCACCGACGTGCGGATCCTGGCGCCCATCCCCGGCAAGTCTGCGATCGGGGTTGAGATCCCGAATGCCGACCGCGAGACCGTCGCACTAGGGGACGTACTCCGCTGCGGAAAGGCGCAGAGAAACCGCCACCCCCTGATGGTCGGTGTTGGGAAGGATGTCGAGGGCGGCTACGTCGTTACCAACCTGGCTCGCACCCCCCACCTGCTGGTAGCTGGCCAGACCGGGTCGGGCAAGTCCTCGTTCATCAACTCGATGATCACGTCCATCCTGATGCGCTCCACGCCCGAGGAAGTCCGCATGGTGCTCATCGACCCGAAACGGGTTGAGCTCACCATTTACGAAGGCATCCCGCACCTGGTAACGCCGATCATCACCAGCCCGAAGAAGGCGTCCGAAGCCCTCGAGTGGGTTGTCCGTGAGATGGACGCTCGCTATGACGACCTCGCCTCGTTCGGGTACAAGCACATTGACGATTTCAACGCGGCGATCCGGGATGGGTCCGTGAAGCCCCTGGAGGGATCGAAACGAACCCTTAAGCCCTATCCTTACCTTCTGGTGGTTGTTGACGAACTTGCCGACTTGATGATGGTCGCGCCGCGTGACGTTGAAGCTTCCGTCCAGCGAATCACGCAGCTGGCGCGGGCGGCCGGTATCCACCTAGTGTTGGCGACTCAGCGTCCCTCGGTGGATGTTGTCACAGGCCTGATCAAAGCGAACGTGCCTTCTAGGCTGGCGTTTGCGACGTCGGCCCTCACCGATTCAAGGGTTATTTTGGACCAGCCCGGCGCAGAGAAACTGATCGGGCAGGGGGACGCCCTTTACCTGCCCGCGGGTGCAGCGAAACCAATGCGAGTTCAGGGTGCGTGGGTGGACGAACACGAAATCCAGGCGGTGGTGGACCACACCAAGGCGCAAATGGCGCCCTCGTACCGCGAAGACGTGATCGCCCCAGCGAAGAGTGCGAAACCGGCCGAGGACATCGGCGATGATCTTGAGGATCTGTTGGCCGCCGCTGAGCTTGTCGTGAACACACAGCTTGGGTCCACGTCCATGTTGCAAAGGAAGCTACGCGTTGGGTTTGCCCGGGCGGGGCGGCTAATGGACCTGTTAGAGACACGCGAGATCGTTGGACCCTCGCGCGGGTCGAAGGCTCGCGAGGTTTTGGTGCCGCCAGAGGAACTTCCGGCTGTCCTTGCCTTGCTCCGGGGCGAATCCGACTCGCTGCATCCAGACCAGGACTCCCCGTCTGACCAGGAGTCCCTATCCGGGGGAGGCCCCCACGACGTGGAGTCGGTCGGAACTGAAACGATCTCAGCGGGCTTCCCAGCCGGCGGGACGATCCAGGGTGACCCTGAAGCAACGCAGCCACTGCGAACGCAGCGACTATAGGTCTCCGATGGCCAGAGTCGTGCGACCCCTATACTGGGAATAACGAACCGGCCCCTGGGCCCTAATTGGAGAACCATGTCCAAACCGAAACCTCATAGTGGCGCAGGTACGTCCTCTTCCCTATGGAACGTACCGAACGTGCTGACGATGGCTCGCCTGGTTCTGGTGCCAGCATTCCTTTGGCTACTGCTGATTGACACGACAGTGGCGAGGTGGTGGGCACTGGCCATTTTCGTGGTAGCTGCTTACACCGATCACCTGGACGGGAAGATCGCTCGGAGCCGGGGGCTTATCACGAACTTTGGCAAGCTGGCCGATCCCATAGCGGACAAGTTCATGACGTTGGGCGCCTTCGTTGTTCTGTCGATCCTGGGAGACCTCCCGTGGTGGTTCACCATCATCGTTGCGTTCAGGGAAATTGGTATAACGGTGCTTCGGGAAGTGCTGCGGCGGAAAGGGACCGTGGTTGCTGCGAGTTCCGGTGGGAAGCTCAAGACAGTGTTGCAGATCCTGTTGATCACCCTGGTAATGATCCCGTGGGCCTCTTTCCTGAGTCAGGGTTCGGTACTGCTACAGGTGGTAAACGTCATTATCTGGCTGGTCTTGGCGGCAACACTGTTAGTCACCGTGGTGTCGGGGATGCAGTACGTTCTTTCTGCGGCCAGCAGTCGGAAGAGCCCAAGCCGACGCTGAAACCCCAGTGTGTTGCACGGCACGGAACAAACCCGGGGTGCTTTGCGTTGTATATTGCATGGGTATGAACTACGTGAACAGGCCCGGCAAGTACCGGAAGCATGGAACAGCGCGGCCAGGCCGCGCGCTAAACAACGCTCAACTGGCGGTGCCTGCGGTGCAGGTGCCACAAGAACGGCCGTTGCTACGTAGCGAACTTGGCGACGTGTTGCGGTCACTACGCTCCTTGCAGGGGCGTACGTTACGCGAGGTGTCGTCAGAAGCGCAGGTTTCGCTCGGCTACCTAAGCGAGGTCGAACGGGGCCAAAAAGAGGCCTCCTCGGAACTACTTGACTCGATTTGCGGCGCACTGGGGGTCCCCCTCTGGTTCGTTGTCCGTGAGGTGGCTGACCGCATGATGCTACTTGACAAGACAACGGTCCCCGACACGGTCCCGGAAGACCTATTGCCTTCCGAGGTCGCAGGTCTTCGCTAAGGCTCAGTCTTGAAAGACTCCGAGTTCTGGAAAGCCCTAGAGCAAGTCTTCGGACCGGCTCTAGGGCGTTCTCTTGTTGCGGACCTTTACTTGCCACGCTTCGGCGACACCGCGAAGGGTGCCCTGGCCGCGGGGGAGGACCCAGACTCGGTTTGGGAGGCCTTGGTGGCTGAAGCCGAGGCGCCTGAAGAGGCTCGCTGGGTTCACAGACGACCCCTTGCATCCCGGTAGCTTTCTACCCCGCGTGGCGGCAGGGTTAGAACAGTTGTTCTAGTAGTCTTTCCTCAGGTGAGCGCGCTGCAGTGAATCCACAGACAGGAGTGACCAGCGCGTCTATGTCGGTGGTCGGACATATTCTTACCTGCGTGGCTCGGAGAGGGTTGCGGAAAGCAGACCAGCTTTCAGAATCGGCCGGAGAGGCCGCAGGGAACCAGGAGTGGTAATGGCGAAGGTCAGTGCAAACAAGAAAATGGAAGACGACCGGAACAAGGCCCTCGACTTGGCGCTCAGCCAAATTGACCGCCAGTTCGGGAAGGGGTCGGTCATGCGGCTCGGTGACGACACTCGCCCCCCTGTTCGTGTCATCCCCACAGGTTCTCTTGCCCTTGACGTGGCACTCGGTGTCGGTGGCCTGCCGCGCGGCCGCGTCGTTGAAATCTACGGTCCCGAGTCTTCCGGCAAGACCACCGTTGCTTTGCACGCGGTAGCCAACGCGCAACAGGCAGGTGGGAACGCCGCGTTCATTGACGCGGAGCACGCCCTTGACCCGGAATACGCGAAAGCTTTGGGGGTCGACACTGACTCCCTGCTGGTCTCTCAACCGGACACGGGCGAGCAAGCCTTGGAGATCGCGGACATGCTGATTCGTTCGGGTGGTGTGGACATCATCGTGATCGACTCCGTGGCAGCGTTGGTCCCAAAGGCTGAGATCGAAGGCGAAATGGGGGATTCTCACGTTGGACTCCAAGCGCGTCTGATGTCTCAGGCCCTCCGGAAAATCACGGGCGCGTTGTCTGCGACCGGGACCACCGCCATCTTCATCAACCAGCTACGTGAGAAGATCGGTGTTTTCTTCGGATCGCCTGAGACCACGACCGGTGGCAAGGCCCTTAAGTTCTACTCGTCGGTGCGCATTGACGTCCGTCGCATCGAGACGTTGAAAGAAGCCGGTGCACCCGTCGCGAACCGAACCCGCGCCAAGATCGTCAAGAACAAGATGGCTCCGCCGTTCAAGCAGGCTGAGTTCGACATCGTTTACGGCAAGGGGATCTCCCGCGAAGGTTCCATCATCGACATGGGCGTTGAGAGTGGCATAGTTCGTAAATCCGGCTCGTGGTACACGTACGGCAAGGACCAGCTGGGCCAGGGTAAGGAAAACGTGCGGCAGTTCCTGATCGACAACCCCGACCTTGCTGACGAGATCGAACAGAAGATCCTGGTTGAACTGGGGATTGCTGACGCTCCAGAAGCTGAATCCAAGGGGGACGCCGCCCCAGAGAAGCCCGTCGCGTAGAACGGTGGGGCAGAAACAGGGTGAAGCGAGCCCTTACAGTGTCGCTGTCCGAATCCTGGGGATGCGGGAGCACTCGAGAAGTGAGCTGGAACAAAAGCTTGCTGCCCGGGGTTTCGAAACGGTTGAAATCGAAGAAGCCCTGGACCGACTGGTGGATCAGGACTATCTGAACGACTCCCGGTTCGCCCAGATGGTGTTCCGCCAGTACACCGACCTGGGTAGGGCTGGGGTCGTGCACCAAATGGAAAAGCGTGGCCTGGAGCCAGGGGTCTGGGAAACGCTCGTTGCCCAGATTGACGGTTCTGACGAAGAACAGCGGGCGCTTGTTGCCGCCTCAAAGAAAGCCAGGGAACTCCCACCAGACCTAAGCGACTATGAACAGGTGACCCGCTGGAAGCGCAGGGCATTTGGTTACCTGATGCGCCGGGGCTTCACCGGAGCTGCCGCCACGCGGGCGCTGGCACAGGTTCTCACCGACGCAAGGGAGTTCCAATGAACGACGAACAACTGGTCCGACTGCTTGGCGAACTGCAAGGCTCTGGCCTAACACTTGCGACCGCCGAATCCCTGACCGGAGGCGCGCTTGCCTCTAGGGTCGTGGACGTGCCGGGCGCTTCGAACACTTTCCGTGGGGGAGTGGTCACCTACGCCTCGGACACGAAGGTAGAGCTTTTGGGAGTGGACTCCCGGCTTATAGCAGACGGCGGGCCGGTGCAGGCTGAGGTAGCCGCGCAGATGGCTCAGGGGGTGACACGCCTATTCAACGCCGACGTCGGGGTTTCAACGACCGGCGTAGCTGGTCCTGGGGACACTGCGGATGGTCCAAGCGGCCTGGTTTTCATCGGGGCGCATTTCCCAGAGGGGACCCGAACGGAGGTCCATCGGTTCTCAGGATCACGTGAGCAGGTAAGGGCTCAAAGTGTTAACGCTGCACTTTGTTTCCTGCACCTGGTTCTACAGGAGCACCTGGGCCAGTAGGCTAGCGTCGATGGAAACTGAAGCACTTCCCCGTACGTTCCACGTCCGCACGCTCGGATGTCAGATGAATCAGCACGACTCTGAGCGCATTGCCGGCCTGCTCAGCGGAATGGGCCTGGTCCCTGTTACAGCGGTCCCGGAGGCCGCCGCGCGGGCCACGGAAGCCGGGGATGGTGGAGCTGACGTCGTTGTCATCAACACGTGTTCGGTGCGGGAAAACGCGGCCAACCGTCTCTTTGGCAACCTGGGCCAGCTGGCTTCGGTGAAACGGGAGCGGCCCGGCATGCAGATAGCCGTTGGTGGCTGCCTGGCCCAGCAGATGAGGGAGGGGATCATTCGGCGAGCTCCCTGGGTCGACGCGGTTTTCGGCACCCACAACATCGATGTCCTTCCGGCGCTCCTTCGGCGCTCGGCGCACAACCACGAAGCTGCAGTTGAGATAGAAGAATCCCTCAAAACTTTCCCCTCGACCCTGCCTTCCCTAAGGGAGTCGGCCTACTCGGCCTGGGTCTCCATCTCGGTTGGATGCAATAACACCTGCACATTCTGCATTGTGCCGCGCCTGCGGGGGCGCGAACGGGACCGAGAACCGCAAGAGATTCTGGAAGAGGCGCGGGCACTACTCAGCGAAGGCGTCAGCGAGATCACCTTGCTGGGGCAAAACGTAAACTCATATGGGGCTTCCTTCCGGGATCGGGGAGCCTTCGCCAGGCTTCTTCGCGACGTTGGGGAACTTGAGGGTCTTCAAAGACTCCGGTTCACTTCGCCGCACCCCGCCTCATTTACCGACGACGTTATTGACGCGATGGCCGAAACGGCAACGGTCATGCCGAGCCTGCACATGCCCTTACAGAGCGGGTCCGACAAGGTGTTGAAAGAGATGCGCAGGTCTTACCGGCGTGCCCGTTTTGAAGGGATCCTGGAACGGGTTCGCACCCGCATTCCAGACGCGGCCATCACAACCGACATTATTGTTGGGTTCCCGGGGGAGACCGACCAGGATTTTGAGCAGACTCTTGAGGTGGTCCAAAACTCCCGTTTCAGCTCGGCGTTCACCTTCCAGTACTCCCCGCGGCCGGGGACACCCGCGGCGAAACGTGAGGATGTCGTCCCGGACCACGTGGTTGCAGAGCGGTATGCGGCCCTCATCGATTTGCAAAACCGAATCTCGACCGAAGAGAACGAAGCACAGGTAGGGAAGATCGTCGAAGTCTTGGTGGCTCAGGGTGAGGGGCGTAAGGACGGGGTGACCCGGCGTGCTTCAGGGAGGGCGCGCGACGGACGCCTGGTCCACTTTGCAGTGCCCGCGGACGCTTCTTCTCCGCGGCCCGGAGACCTGGCGGAAGTTCAAGTCACGTACGGCGCCCCTCACCACCTGCTGGCCGACTCCGCACTTGAGGTTGGGGGCCTTTACCGAGTCCACTCCACTCGCGCTGGGGATGCTTGGGAAGCCCGCCAGGCTGCGGAGCCGGACACATTGGTTTCCCTGGGTATTCCGACGTTGAGGTCTGGGCCCAGGTGACTGACGAAAAAGTCTGGGCCCAGGTGATCATTGCAGTCGTCGGTCCGACAGCCAGTGGCAAGAGCGCTTTCGCGACCGATTTGGTTTCCGCCCTGGCAGTTGAACGGGGCCTTCAGAGTTCGGAGCACTCTGAAATCGTGAGTGCCGATGCGTTTTCCCTTTACCGGGGCATGGACATTGGCACGGCGAAACCCACAGTTGACGAGCGGAACCGATTGGTCTACCACCAGGTGGACGTACTCGACATCGGCGACGTTGCTTCCGTCGCCGCCTATCAGCGCAGTGCTCGGGCTGATGTGGCTCGGATCTTGGGGCAGGGGAAACAGCCCGTGGTTGTTGGGGGTTCGGGACTCTATGTCCGCGCGCTACTTGACCAGGTGGAGTTTCCCCCAACTGACCCGGAAGTGCGGGCCTCCATTGAGGCGCGGCGTCTTTCCCAGGGATTAGAGACGTTACGAAATGAGCTTGCTGAGTTAGACCCGCAGGCTGCGCGTGAGATTGAGCCAAACAACGCCAGGCGGATTGTGCGGGCTCTTGAAGTCATTGAGCTGACGGGGCGCCCATTTTCGGAGCGGGGCCCAAAGCACCGGTACTGGAAGTCTGCGGTGCAGTTTGCCCTGGACTGGCCCCTGCAAGACTTGGAGCGGCGCATATGGGAGCGGACGGGCCAGATGCTTGACGCAGGCCTCGTCGAAGAGGTTCGGGACCTCAAAGATGCTGGTCTGGCGGATACCAGGACCGCGTCCCGCGCTACTGGATACGCGCAGGTTTTGCAGTTCTTGGACGGCACGCTTTCCTTAGAGCAGACGCGAGAACAGATTGCGCTAGCGACGTTTCAACTGGCGAAACGCCAGCTGAAGTGGTTCCGCGCGGATCCAAGAATCCACTGGCTTGACCCTAAGTGTCCAGGGGTGGCTTTAGGCGAGGCTCTGCAGGTCCTTTCGGACTTCAAGGACGCGGAACCCCCGCTTTGATCCCAAACGGTTGGCGCTAAAACCCTGGGATTTCAGCCACTTGGCCAGCGAGTCCGAACCCAGGTTCTTCCCGCTAACAAGGTAGGCGACGCCGTAACTGCTCAGCTTGGGTAGCCATCGAAGGAGTAGCTGTTGCAGGGCTGACTTCCCAATCCGAACAGGAGGGTTAGACCAGATCACGTCGAACTGGGTTCCGTCTTGATCGGCCTTTTCCAAAGCCTCATCTTCATCTAGAACAACCGCGGCCGCACCCCCGATGGCGGCAAGGTTTTTCTTTGCAAGCTCCAGTGCCCGCGGGTTCACGTCTACGGCCCAGATGCTTGCTTTCGGGGATTCCACGGCTAGCGCAGCTGCGATGGGGCCCCAGCCGCAACCGAGGTCCAGGAATGTTCCAGTCGCTGGTGGTTGGGGCACCTGGTCCAGCAATATCGCCGTCGCGATGTCTAGCGCCTTTGCCGAAAAGACCCCGTCGGCCGTGTTCATTTTGAAGTTTTTGCCGCGCGCGCTGTAGCTCAGCGAACGTAGCTTAGAAGGAAGAGGGTCCTGCTCTTGGCTGAAGTAATGACTGCTCACACCTAGAGCCTAACGGGACCCGGGTAAACTCAATGCAGGCAGGCGGAGCGGCCGCGGACGAAATGAAAGAGACCTTTTGGAAGACCAGCAACGGGGCCAGACGGAAAGAAGCGAAACACTCAGGCGCGCGGAAGAGGTGGCGGCACGCGTCTTGGCGCGCCCGGCACCAGCCCTGGAGTCGACCTCGGACACCAGCGAAGCGCCAAGCGAGGTCCATGACCGGTGGCAAGAGCGGCGCGCAACAGGGCGTGGTCTGTCGCACTCTTCTGAACTGGAAGAAGTGTCCCAGGTCGAATACCGCCAGGTCAGACTTGAAAGAGTTGTTCTAGTGGCGCTGCGCACCACCCAGAGCCGCCTAGAAGTGGAGAACTCGCTCCGCGAGCTAAGCGCGCTCGCGGAGACTGCCGGCTCCACGGTCCTCGCGACGATTATGCAGACACGGGACACGCCGGACCCCGGGACCTTCCTTGGGGGAGGGAAGGCTCGCGAACTTCGCGACTTGGTCGCGGAACTTGAGGCCGACACAGTGATTGTGGACTCCGATCTTTCACCATCTCAACGTCGAGGGCTGGAAGACATCGTCAAGGTCAAGGTCGTTGACCGGACCGCACTCATCCTGGACATTTTCGCCCAGCACGCCCAGTCAAGGGAAGGCAAAGCTCAAGTTGAGCTGGCCCAGCTGGAGTACCTGCTTCCCAGGCTTCGGGGCTGGGGAGAGTCGATGTCCAGGCAAGCGGGTGGTCGGGTCGCGGGCGGTGAGGGCATCGGGTCCAGGGGGCCTGGCGAAACCAAGATTGAACTTGACAGGCGCCGCATCAGGACCCGCATGGCAAAGCTGAAACGCCAGATTAAAGCCATGGGCCCGGCACGGCAGACGCAAAGGTCGGGCCGCAGACGGAAGGGCGTGCCGTCCGTTGCGATCGCCGGCTACACGAACGCTGGTAAGTCGACCCTGCTTAACGCGTTGACGGGCTCTCAGAGCCTGGTCCATGACGCCCTATTTGCAACCCTGGACCCTACCGTGCGCAAGGTGGCAACACCCGATGGAAGGGCTTACACGCTGACCGACACTGTCGGTTTCGTCGCTAACCTGCCCACCCAGCTGGTTGAAGCTTTCCGTTCGACACTCGAGGAAATCGGCGAGTCGGACCTGATCCTGCACGTTGTCGACGCGGCGCACCCCGATCCGGTCACGCAGGTCCAGGCGGTTCGGCAGGTGTTGGCTGAGATCGATGGCTACGAGCCCAGCCGGGAACTGATTGTTTTGAACAAAGCAGACCTGGTCAGCCCCGAGGTCCGCGCACAACTCAGAGCGACCTTTCCAAGCGCGGTGGAAGTCTCAGCCCTCACCGGCGCCGGTATGGAGAAGTTGCAACAGGTTATTCAAGAGGCGCTTCCGCGCCCCGAAGTTGATATCGACCTGGTTGTGCCCTTCAGCGAGTCACGGCTGGTGAGCCGGGCCCACGATTCGGGAGAGGTTCTCTCAAAGGAGTGGTCCGAACACGGAACGCACCTGGTGGCGCGCGTCGATGCAGAACTCGCAGCCGCACTCGAAAGTGTGGCGAAAGAAAACACGGAAGTCGCAAGCTCTAACGGGTAGCCTTCCGAGCTCTAACAGGTAGCCTTATAGGCGGATGGAAGATCAAAGGAGATTGTCTTGACTGTAGAACCATCAGGTGTACCAACTCAGGCGAAGGGGCGCCCTTCAAAGCTTTCAGTAGTTGGCGCTGGCGCGGTCGGAACAGCGGTCGCTTACGCGGCCGCGATGAGCGGGATCGCTCGTTCCATCGCCCTCTATGACATCAACGGCCCGAAGGTCCGCGCCGAGGGCCTCGACATTGCGCACGGCATCCAGTTCACGCCGGTGGGCTCGGTCCAGGGCTCTGACGACATCAACATCCTTTCCGGGTCGGACCTGGTGGTCGTGACGGCTGGCGCGAAGCAGAAGCCCGGTCAGACTCGCATGGAGCTCGCTAACTCAACGGTTGGCCTTATGAAGAAGTTGGTCCCTGACCTGCTCTCTGTGGCGCCCGATGCGATCTACATGTTCGTCACCAACCCGGTCGACGTGGTCACGTATGTTGCACTGCAACTGATGGGCAAGCCCCGTGGTCAGGTGTTCGGTTCCGGGACCGTGCTCGACACCTCGCGGTTGCGCTACCTCATTTCTCAAGAGACGGGCGTTTCTTCGAAGTCCATTCACGCGATGATCGCGGGGGAACACGGGGATTCAGAGGTCGCTCTCTGGTCCAGCGCTGAGATTGGAAACGTCCCGGTTGACCAGTGGGGGCCCACCCTTTCGGGACGAATCTTCGACCGAAAGCTGCGTGAAGAGATCGCTGAAGACGTCGTGAACTCCGCGTATCACATCATTGAGGGGAAGGGTGCTACGAACTACGCGATCGGCTTGGCCGCGAACGCTATCGGGGCTTCGGTCCTGCGTGATGAGCGTCGTGTCATGACGGTCTCAACGTTCCTAGAGGATTGGAACGGGATCTCCGATGTCTGTATGGCCGTGCCGACGGTTGTTGGGCGCGGCGGTGCCGGAAGAATCCTTGAGCCTCCGCTGAGCGCCGATGAACTTCGAGGCCTTCGTAACTCTGCGGACCAGATTCGGAACACAGCCCGCGAACTCGGTTTCTAGAGAGCGCGGACCACGGTCACGACCCGCCCAAGGATTTGGGCTTGGTCGCCAGGGATGGGGTCGAACTGCGGGTTACGCGGTAGCAGCCAGGCCCCATCCGGTCCCCGTGACCAAACTTTAACGGTCGCTTCACCGTCGATCATGGCTGCGACGACCTCACCGTTTTCGGCGACGTTCTGGGCGCGAACCACCACGTAGTCCCCATCGCAGATCGCTGCGTCCACCATGGAGTCTCCATGGACTTCCAGGACGAAAAGCTGGCCCCGACCTGTCAGACGCGTGGGCAGGGAGAACACGTCCTCAACGTTTTGCTCAGCGGTGATTGGGACCCCCGCAGCAATTTGCCCCACCAGCGGGATCGAGACTGCCTCGCCTTCTGCGAGCGAGACTGGCACTTCCACAGCGTGCCTAGCGTCCTCAGGACGTCCTTGCGTTCGAAGAGCCCGGGGACGTCCCGCTTCACGCGCGAGTGCGCCCATTTTCTCTAGTGAGTCGAGGTGGTACTTCACGGTCGAGGGGGAGGCGAGCCCAACCCGTGCGCCGATTTCACGAACGGACGGGGGGTAGCCGGTTTCCTTGATGCTTTCTTCGACCACGGCCAAGATCTGTTCCTGCCGAGGGGTTAGCTGCTTTCTGTTCGCCACGTCGGCCTCCCACCTGGCTCTAGCTTCACTTGCAGACTAACTGAAATGACCCCTAATTCAAACAGGTGTTCGAGCGAGTCTTCATTTTGTCGGAGCGCTTTGGTATCGTACAGGTGTTCGACGAACAGGTGTTCGGGTAAATCTGGAGGCAACAATGAGTGCAGTATCGACGTACGGATCGACGGGTCGGGACCTGCGGATTCTTGAGGATTCAGCCGCCCTTGCGCCGGTTATTGATCTGGCAACCGAGCGGCGACGCAGGCAGGTTCGTGATGCGGACCTGCAAAGGGCCATTGCGCGCCACCCCGCTGGAACGGCTTTTGGTGCTGCCAGTTTTGGTGCCACCAGTTCTGGTGCTGCCAGTTCTGGGGTTGCCAGCCCCCGGACTGTGCCGACCGCCTACCGCCTTGTCGTTCCCCTTTACGCAAAGATTGCCGGGTGGGTTTTAGCGCTTGCATTGGTCGCGGGCCTCGGCGGCGTCCTTGGCACCGCGTTTCGCCCTGGACCTTACGTGGGGGAGACCTACACACACACGGTCGCGGCGGGTGAGTCCCTCTGGGGGCTTGCTGAAGGGCTTGGGTCGTCGCGTGAACTCGGGATTGTCGTAGAGGACATCCGAAGCTTGAACGGCCTAGACAGCGCTACGCTACATCCCGGTCAGGAAGTCATCCTGCCGCTGGAATAGGCGTTAATGGTTGCTCGGTCCTTGTTTGGTGGCTCCAGTGCGCTGCGCTACGGTTTCCGTAAGGAATCGTGCCGAGGAGGCCCTTTTGCGTTGCCCATTTTGCCGAAATGAAGACACCCGGGTCGTCGACACGCGCGTGACGGATGACGGCACCGCCATCCGTAGGCGCCGCGAGTGCGGGGTTTGCGGGAGCCGGTTCACGACCACGGAGACATCCAGCTTTTCTGTTGAAAAACGTTCCGGGGTGCTAGAGCCGTTTTCTCGCGCCAAGATAGCGGGTGGGGTGCGGAAAGCCTGTCAGGGTCGTCCCGTGTCGGAACACGACTTAGCGTTGCTGGCTCAGCAGGTCGAAGAAAAGCTGAGGGCGACCGGCCTTCCCACCGTCTCGGCTGACGAAGTCGGGAAGGCCATCTTGCCGTTCTTGCGCCAGTTGGACGTCATCGCGTACATGAGGTTCGCTTCCGTGTACTCCTCGTTCGAATCCTTGGAGGATTTCGAGGACGCCATAATGGAACTTCGGAGCGAAAGTTCCGCCGGGGCTAACTAGCTGTCCGTATCCACTTCCCGGATGATCTCTGCGTCCTTCACAGCATCTTCCGCAGCGCGTTCGCGAATCAAGGGAAGGTCTCCCTGCCGCGTTCTGAGGATCTCTGCAGCCTTGTCGCCTGTCTGAGCTGCGGCGGTAGCCAGGGTTTCCCGTGCGGCGGCAGTCTTTTGTCCGGCGCGCTCGGCAAGGTCCGTAACCTGGGCTGCCAGGTCCTGCAGGCCCGAACGAAGGCCCGTGTGGAGCTCCAAAAGCTGGCGCTGGACTCTGCGGCGCACCACTTTACCGATCTGGGAACGGGGAAGTTCTTGCACCACCACAATCTGGCGGGGAAGCGCGTAGCGCGCCAGAGACTTTCCCGCCCACTCGCGCACATCCGCCAGGGTCATGGATGCGCCGGCTTCCAGCACCAGGGCGGCAACCACGTCATCTCCCCGGTTCGTTCCGCTCGGCATTCCAACGACTGCGACGTCCCTGATTCCAGGCATTGACCGGATTGCGTCTTCCACCTGGCTGGGATACACGTTGAACCCGCCGGTGATGATGAGTTCTTTTCTCCTGTCGGCCATGTAAACGAAGTCACCGCGTACCTGCACCAGGTCTCCGGTGTGCAGCCAACCATCGCGGAGCACATCCGCAGTTTCCTCAGGGTTCTCCCAGTAGCCACTGAAAACCTGGGGTCCCTTCACAAGAAGCTCCCCGATTTCACCCGTCGCTACGTCTTGCTTGGGGTTCTCCGGGTCCACAATGCGCACGTGGGTTGAAGGAAATGGGATTCCCAGGGCACCAGCCCGCTTGTTCTTCGAAAGTGGCGAGCCTAATAAGACCGGAGAACTTTCCGTCATCCCGTAGCCCTCAATGACCAGGCCGCCAGTCGCCTTCTCCCACCGGTCTGAGAGTTCTTCTGACAGAGGCATTGCCCCCGACAGCGTGAAGACCATCGAGGAAAGGTCGGTTCTCTGTTCCTTTTGTTCAATCAGTAGGCGCTCAAACATGGGCGGCACGCCCACGAAGAACGTGCATGGTAGTCGGCGCTGGGCCAAAAGGATTTGGACCGGGTCGAACTTGGGGAACACTGCGATGGTTGCGCCAAGCTGCACCGCTGAGAGAAGTGTGACCGTGAGCCCGAACGCGTGGAAGTAGGGGAGGACAGAGTAAAACGTTTCCGCGCCGTCGTGTAGTGGCGCAACCCAGGCAATGGACTGGGTGACGTTAGAGGCTAGGTTCCGGTGCGATAGGGCCACAGCTTTCGGGGTCCCCGTGGTGCCGCCCGTGTGGATCAACAAAGCAGTGTCATCTGGGTCGCCGGCGTGCTTTCCGGTCCACGGCGCGGATGAACGGACCGCTTTGTCCCAGCTTGTCACCGAGCGCGGCGTCTTGGCTCCAAGAGCCCTCTTCTTCTTCCGTACGGCTGGTAGGGGGAGTTTGAGCAGTAGGCGAGAGGTCCTGGACAGATCGTCTGCTAGGTCAACACCAAAGATTTTGTGGTCTGGTCCTAAAAACCCCAGCTTCTCTACGGAGACTTCCCATGCCACGCTCACCTTTGCCTTGTGGCGGGCGTATTCCTGCTCAAGTTCTGCTGCGGGCGCAAGCGGGTTGTGTTCAACGACGATGCCCCCGATAAGAGCTGTGGCGAAGAGCGCCACGATGTGCTGTGGGCAGTTCGGCATGACCAGGGCCACCCGGTCCCCTGGAAGCACTCCGGCATCTCTCAAAGCGGTTGCGGCCCTACGAACCTTTTCGGCGAGCTCGGCATAGGTCGTCTGCTCACTGAGGAAGTCCAGTGCTACCCGCGTGGGGTAGCGTTTCGCTGAACCCATCAACATGTCCGCAACCATTAGGTCGCCGGCGTCGATGTGGTACGGCACCCCGGGGGCGTAGGCACTGCGAAGTTCTTCGGTGAGTGACATTGTCAGTCCGCCCCTCTTTAGTCCGGCCTGTTCATCCTACCGAGCTAACGTCGCGGTCCGCGTAGCAACGTCACTGCAGAGGCAAGTAGCGGGTGTCGACGTTAACCCGCAGGCCGCTTACTGCTTCAACAATGCTCTGGGGCAGGGGAGACGCAACATCCGTGATGGCGTACCCAAGGGACCCGGCGGTTGCCAAGGCCTGCGCGTCCACGTTCACGCCTGTTTTTGCCAGCAGGTCGTTCAGATTAGCCATGACGCCGGGGATGTTGTGGTGCATGAAGGTGAGGCGTCCAGCGGCTCCGCGGCTTGCCGGTAGCGTCAAGTTCGGAACGTTCACGGCCATTGAGGTGTTCCCCAGGCGCATGTATTCCACTAGTTTCGCCCCGACAAACTGCCCGATGTCGTGTTGTGCTTCGGTTGTCGATCCACCGATGTGAGGCGTCAAGATGACGTTGTCCATTCCCTGAAGCTCTGAGCTGAACGGGTCTCCGTTCTTTTTGGGCTCCTCCGGGAAGACATCGACCGCCGCGCCCGCCAGATGGCCCGAGTTGAGCGCGTCCTTCAGGGCTTCCACGTCGACGACGAACCCTCTGGAAAGGTTCACTAGAACCGAGCCCGGTTTCATCTGGGCCAGTTCCTCTTCCCCGATCAGCCCCTTGTTCGACTCCAAACCGCTCACGTGGATGGACACGACGTCGCTTTCCGACAACACGTCCTTCATGGACGCGGCGCGTTCCGCGTTTCCCAGGGCTAGCCGTTCTTCAATGTCGTAGAACAGGACCCTCATCCCGACTGCTTCTGCAAGGACGGAAAGCTGGGTGCCAATGTTGCCGTACCCGATGATTCCCAAGGTGCGGCCCCGAACCTCGTGTGCGCCGTTGGCACTTTTGTCCCAAAGACCGCGGTGCAACATCGAGTTCTTCACGGTGAGTCGGCGCGTTAGCGCAATGATCTCACCCAGTCCCAGTTCAACCACTGAGCGCGTGTTCGCATACGGCGCATTGAAAACGGGGATGCCGCGCTCCGCGGCGCTTTCAGTTGCAATCTGATTGGTGCCGATGCAGAAGGCCCCGATCGCTTCCAGGGACGGGCTGCTTGCCAGGACCCTTCGGGTCACCTCCGTCTTCGAACGGATACCCAGAATCTGGACTCCCTGGAGCGCCTCAATCAGGTCATCTTCGCCGAGGCTGCCCTTCAGAAGCCGTACTTTCATGCCGGCTTTCTCAAGGATCTTTGCTCCAATAGGGTGCGGGTTTTCAAGCAACAGAACGTTAATCACGTTTGCATCGTCTCGCTTTTGACTCGTTGGTGCTTTGTGATCCCACCTAGTGGCCGAGCTCTAGGGGGCCAGCTCAAGTGCTTTTTGCCATGTCTTAGGCAGTGGTCTGCTGTGGACGGAGTGCAACCTTTGGGTGGACCTGGTCATGGCTACGAAGAGGTCCCCGGGCCCATCTTCAGCGATCTCCGCAGGCTCCACAATCAGGGTCACGTCGAACTCGAGTCCCTTCGCGCCGACCGCGCTCAGCAGGCTCACCCTGTTGTCTAAGGCGCTTGCGCCCTCCCCGTCGGCTCCCCAAGCTCGGGCGCGCCCGTTCCCGACAATGATGCCGATCCGCCCCAGCCCTTCCCCGACGGCGTCGTCTAGCGCAGCGCTTTCTTCTTCAAGTGCCTGCTGGACGGCGGCCCACAAGGGGTCTGCGACAGGTGGCAACGGACCCCCAGCATCCGCCACGCGGGTGTCCGCTAGCGGGTCCGCGACTTCGCGGGCTGAACTGAGTGGGAATATGACGGGTTCACCGAGCTCAGCCAAGACCGCCTGCGCCAGGTCCGTGATGGTTCGCGGGGTCCGATACGAAATGGTGAGGGAATACTCTCCCTCTAGACCTCGGGCAGCGGGCCCTAGTGCCTGATACCAGGAAGTGGGGCGGTCATGTCCTCTAGCCTGGTCCAGGTCGCCGACGACAGTGATGGAGCGCGAGGGACAGCGCCTCAGAATTGAATGCCAAGCCATGGGGGACAGGTCTTGGGCCTCGTCAACGACTATGTGCCCGTACGTCCAGGTTCGATCCGCGAGTGCGCGTTCGGCCAGGGGTGCCCACTCCCTGGGCCCGCGTGCCTGCGCGGCCAGCATCTCAGCACTCACGATGCCATCCCCCAGGTTCTGGCCGACCAGGGCGCTCTTCACGCGCTCCATCTCTTCGCTTTCGGCCTGGGCGCGCGCGGCCTCCTCGGCAGTGCGGATCGCTTCCGAGCTTCCCAAGAGCTCTTCTAACTGATCCAGCAGAGGGACGTCTGCCACGGTCATGGGACTGCCGACTGGTCGGGCGACCAGGCGCAGGTCTTCTTCACTGAGTCCCCTGGACACGCGGCGAAGCAGTTCCGGCTTCGCGTAGAGGCGCTCCAACAGCTTCTCCGCCTTCGTTGGCATCCAGCAAAGGTTGATCTCCCTCCGGATGTCTCGGTCGGCCCGCACTGTTTCACGCCACCATGACATGGTGTCCGCGTCGGCATCGTCCCCGGCTAGCTGACGCGTAATGTCCTGCACCAGCTCTAACGCAAAGCCATCACGCGCAACGTTGTGCGGTGCTCCGGTGCGCCTGGCCTTGGTTCGCGCGGCGCGTACCATCTCCGGGGAAAGGATTGCTTCCTTCCCATCGACCGAAAAGAACTTGGTCTCACTGGGAAGTCGCTGAAGGTCCTTGACCGCCACCCCAAGGGTCTCCACCCAGTCGAGTCGCCCCTTTGCCCGGGCGACCTCAGCGGTGTCCATGGCCCGCGCGTCGATGCCCGGCACCAGGTTCCCCAGGGTTACTGAAACCACGCCGTTTTCGCCGAGGGAAGGCAAGACCTGCTCGATGTAACGCAAGAAAACCGGTGAGGGCCCGACAATGAGCACCCCCGATTTCTCGAGCCTCTCACGGTGCGCGTAAAGCAGGTAGGCCGCGCGGTGGAGAGCCACCGCCGTTTTCCCGGTTCCCGGACCGCCCTGTACCACCAGGACGCCCTTCTCGGGGGCGCGAATAATGGCGTCCTGCTCAGCCTGGATGGTCGCAACGATGTCGCCCATGCGCCCTTCGCGAGCCGAAGCAAGTGCTGACATCAGTGCTCCCTCGCCCTGGAACGTCAGCCCCTTGTCCATTGCTCCCTCAGCATCCAGAACGTCGTCCTCGATCGAGCGAACCTTGCGCAGTTGAGTCAAGATGTGGCGCCTACGAAGCACCCCTGAAGGGTCAGCAGCAGTCGCCTGATAGAAGGGCCTGGCCGCAGGCGCCCTCCAGTCAACCAGGAGCCGGCCGCCTTCGTCATCCGGAAGGCCGGCTCGGCCGATGTAGTGGCTGGCGCCCCCGTCCATGTCGATGCGTCCGAACACCAAGCGGTCTTCGATCTGTTCCAGACGGGCCGCCTGGTCACCGAAGTGCGCGGCCTTCGCATCCCTCTCGGTGCGGGCCTGAGGTGAGCCCCACGCACCCTCACTTTCGACTTCACGCTGAGCGGTGCGGTACTCGCTTCGGAGCCGCTCCAAGACCTGGTACGCATGGTCTACGGCAACCTGCTCTGCTGCAACCTCTTCGGCATGCGAGGGCGTGCCCGCGTCCATGACCCCTCCACTTCTGTGTCCCAAAGCCAGATCGGAAAACAAGACACTCCATTATTCCCTACTCGCAGGCCCCTTTGGGAGCGGGCATTTTCCTGGCGGCTCAATCGTTTTCCTGTTGGCACAATTGCACCCTGCGCCCTCGCTAGCGACCGCCTTCGGCGATACGGTTGAACCAGAACCTTTGGGAAGTGGGAAGACTCATGAGCAAGCCTCACGAGCTATACGAACCGGGTCCTGCTATCGAAGCGAAAGCCAGGATCCTGGTAGCTCACCTGGAAGGAGCCCTGGACGCGGGCTCCGCCGGGGGCCTTGCCGTGCACCAATTGCTTCGCACCCTGAACCCGGAGAGGGTCGCGACTTTCGAATCCGACCAGCTCCTTGACTACCGTTCGCATCGCCCCATCATGGAGGTAGAAAACTGGGTGACCACAGGTCTTCGCGTGCCCCAGGTAGCGATGGACCTGGTCCACGACGATCAGGGACAGCCGATCCTTATCCTGCACGGCCAGGAGCCAGACTCCAATTGGCATGCGTTCACGGATGCGGTTGTTGGCATAGCTGAGGCAGCCGGGGTGGAGGCCGTGGTCGCGCTCCACGGGCTGCCAGCCGCCGTTCCCCACACCAGGCCCACCGCAGTCCACGTGCAGTCAACCGACGCTGACCTGATTCCGGATCAGCCCCAAATGGGTGGTGTCGCGCAGTTCCCGGCGCCTTACACCTCGTTCCTGCAACACAAGTTTTCTGAGAGGGGGCGCACCGGGCTGACCCTGCTGGCGACGGTCCCCTACTACATGGCGAACGCTACTTTCCCGAGTGCTTCCTCAGCCCTGATCCGAAGGCTCGCTGACATGGCGGAGTTGTCGCTGCCTGTCGGGGATCTCGAGCGCGGCGCGGACGAGGAAGCTTCGCAGGTAAACCAGCTGGTCGAACAGAGCCGGGACCTGCGAGGCACAGTGTCTGCGCTGGAACGCCACTTCGACAGCATCGTTCATGGTGGCGAAGACGGGAGTGAATCACAGGAAGAAGGCCTTCCTGAGGAAATCGACTCGGCCCGCGTGTGGGAAGAGGTCATGCGGTCTGAGGCTGCGGAAAATGCGATCCCTGAGGCCGAACGTGTACAGGATTCGACAGACTCGCTCGCGGACACGATCGGAGACGCGATCGAGAAGTACCTGAAGACCTACGCGAAGCACAAAGCCAGCGAAGAAAGCCCTGCGACGGGCAACGGTTCGGAAGTTCCACTAGGGCGTCACCGCGCTCCTGAAAACTGGGAGGTTCACATTGAGCGCGACTTCCCCGACGACGAAACCGACCAGCCGGAGTTCGGGGAGTAGGCTCTGGCGCTAAGGCCTTGGCTTGGCCCCTCCCAACCACCCCCGGATTTCGTCAACCCGGTATAGCGCGACTGGCAGGGGAAGCCTCCGCAGTTCTGTTTCTAGCTCCTGCGTCTTTGCAGTTCCCAGGTCCCAGGCAGCCACTGCCAGGTTTCCTAGCCGCGCTCCCTTCCAGACTTTGCGGTCGGTAACTACCAAGGCTTTTTTGAAGGTTTCAAAGGCCGCAGCGACGTCGGCTTTGCCGTTTTGGGTTCCGCCGTGAGCGACGTTCGATAGGTAGACGCCTCCAGGGTTCAATCGGGACTTGACCAACTGGGCCCAGGACAGCGACGCGAGCTGCGCGGGGGTCGCATCCCCCGCGAAAGCGTCGCGGACGATCACGTCGTACGTGCGCTTTGAACTCTCTAGAAGGACTCTCGCGTCTCCGTGACGCAGTCTGACCGGGTCCCCTGGGCGGATGACGCGCCACTCCTTTAACAGCTCGATTAACTTGAGGTCAGTGTCAACCGCCACTTGCCGAGCTGGGTTTCTGGTTGCGGCCCAAGCGAGGGGCAGTGAGCAGGCTCCCGCTCCGGCATGGAAGATGCGAAGTGGTTCTTTCTTTTCTCGCAGTGCATCGAGCAGCAGGTCCAGGTGCTGCATGTACTCGAACTCCAGGCGCTCCGGGGCGCTCAGATCTGTTTGAGACTGCTCCATGCCCGCTGTGAGCAGTGTCAACGCGTCGCCGTCCAACCGAAGCAACATGTCGGAGTCGGTCAGGGCCGCCAGGCCTCGGGCTGCTCTTCGTGGCAGTCTGCTTCTGGTCACAGTGAAACCCTGCCACAATCAAGGTTTAGCGGCCAATATTGGGCGGCCACATTGGCCGGCCAGCACTGGGTGGCCAGCACTGGGCGGTCAGCGGCGGGCCCGGATGGGCTAGATGGGCAGACTTCGGGGGTGGCGTGTCGGTTAGGCAAGGGGGCGGGCGCCGTCCTTTCTGGGGGAGTGACGACTCCGGCGCGCCGATCCTGCACGTTGACATGGACAGTTTCTTTGCTGCGGTGGAGGTCAGGGAGGACCCCGGACTGAACGGCAAAGCTGTGATCGTAGGTGGGCTCAGCGGTCGTGGGGTTGTCACTTCAGCGACCTACCAGGCCCGCGACTTCGGTGTTAGCGCTGGTATGCCGATCGCAAGGGCCAGGGCGCTTTGCCCGCACGCAACGTTCCTGCCAGGCCGTCACAGTCTTTACTCCTCGTACTCCAAGCGAGTCATGGCGGTTCTGGAAACAATCACCCCTCACGTCGAACCTCTCAGCATTGATGAGGCGTTCCTGGACGTTTCTGGGGCTCGCCGAAGGCTGGGTTCGCCCATGACAATCGCTCAAGACCTGCGTGCGCGAATCAAGGATGAACTTGGACTGCCGGCTTCCGTTGGTCTTGCCTCGACCAAATCAGTGGCAAAAATCGCGTCTGGTTTGGCTAAACCAGATGGTGTGCTGCTAGTTCCTGCGGACCAGACTGTTCCGTTCCTGCATTCGCTTCCGGTGGGTGCACTTTGGGGAGTTGGGAAGACGACCGAAGCGAAGCTCTCCAAGTGGGGGATAACGACTGTGCGCGAGCTGGCGAACACTCCGCTTGGCGAGTTAGAGCGATTGCTTGGGCTGGCCTCGTCCCACCACCTGCACAACTTGGCGTGGGGCCGCGACAACCGGGGAGTCGGCAACGTGGCGCGGGAAAAGTCGATCTCGACAGAGCAGACTTTTGAAACGAACGTAACGAGTCCGGATGAACTCGGCGCTTGTGCCTTGGACGCTGCACACAAGTGCGCGGCCAGGCTTCGCAGGGCTGGCCTGCTTGGGTGGACTGTGAACTTGAAGTTGCGGGGGGCGGACTTCAAGACCATCACGCGAGCCAAGACGCTACTGGCCCCGACGGATGTTGGCCAGGTCATTGCCGAGGAGGTGCTGGGGTTGCTCCGAAAGCAACGGATTCCTTCGGGGGGAATCAGGCTACTTGGTGTGGGAGTCTCGTCACTGGTGGGTGCAGACCAGGGGGTCCCGGTCGCACTTGACCAGGACGAGCGGCGACGTGACAGCGAGGTCGTAATGGATCTGGCAGCGCGTCGATTTGGGAAGGGCGCCATTTTCCCAGCGACTCTCATCGATCGGGCTGGGAGCGCCAACCCGAATGCTGCAGACTAAGCTGTTGTCTGTACAGTAGGTCTGACAGGCGCCAACGCGAAGGGGGGGTCGTGGCTCTTTCTGACTACGAAAAGCAAGTGCTGGCTGAGATGGAGCAGCATCTGCGACAGCAAGACCCGTCCCTTGCGGACGCCATGGCGAAGGCGGCTCCCAGCGACCCGGAACCGAAGGAACCCAGCAATCCCCTGTCGGTGCGGCGCATCGCCATTGGGGGCATCCTGGCCGCGGGAGGTCTTGGCGTTGTCCTGGTCGGCGTTTCGATGGGCTTCTCTTTCTTGACCGTTGTTCTTGGAGCAGTTGGGTTCTTGATGATGGTCGGCGGGGTTCTCTACGCACTCAGCACAGAGAATCCCTTCGGAAAAGGCAAAGACAAGAAGCAGGCTGCTACCGCGAGCGTGAAACCTGCCGCGTCTTCGAAGGCCCGCCCTTCCCGCCAGCAGGAACGCCGGAAGCGCTGGCAGGAGCGCGGCAACTAGCGTTGCCACCAGTCGAGCTGTTTTGCGTGGGCGGCTTTGTGAACCACACTTGCCCATAACGTCTGCCTCCTGAGTTTTCTATTGCCTGGGCTTTCCACCACTGGGATTTCTACCGCTGGGATTTCTACCCCCTGGGCTTCCTGCTAGCTGGACTTTCTCCCGGGGTTTTCTGCCACCTGGGTTTCCCGGTTTCCCGCTCCCGGGCTCCTGCATCGACTTCTAGACCGCCACTGCCAGGCCCGGCTGCCTTGACTACGCCGGACGACAGCCGAACGTGACCAGACACCAACTGGGGCCCCTCTTGCAAGGGGCTATCTGCGATGGGCTGCGTAAGGGGCTGGTTGGGATGGGCTACGCGAGAGCCTTTTTGCGAGGGGCCCCCTTTTCTCGGTAGCGGGGCTTTCTTCTTGGCGGCGGGCTTTCCATTTCTTGGCAGCGGGGCGACTGGTGCCCAAAAGGAGGCATTTGGGGGCTATCTGGGTCGAAATGGAGCAAAGTGGAGTACTATGGAGCCAATCGGAGGGAGGCCGCCGTGTTCCTTGGTACGTACGAACCAAAACTCGACGACAAGGGCCGCGTCATCCTGCCTTCGAAGTTCCGGGAACAACTGGCTGATGGTCTAGTCCTTGCTCCCGGGCAAGAACGCTGTCTCTATGTGGTCGCCAGAAACGAGTTCGAACAGATGGTCAACGAGCTTCGAAACGACCAAGAAAAAGTTAAGAACCCCAGCTACCTGCGTTTTCTGTTTTCTGGAGCGGAGGACTCAACCCCCGACCGCCAGGGGAGGGTGACGTTGCCGCAACGGCTTCGGGAATATGCGGGGCTAACCCGCGACCTAGTTGTTATCGGCGCCGGGACCAGGGCTGAGATCTGGGACGCGGAAGCCTGGAAGAGCTACGTGGCTGCAACAGAAGAGGAGTTTGCAAACACAACGCAGGAGGTCATTCCGGGCCTCTACTAGTGTCTCGTGACCGTGGCCTCTGGCCGCAAGATCTGAGGTTACTTCCCCAATCGCAGATCCTGCGGAAGGGGGCCAGGGCCACGAGACAGTGGGTAGGAACAGCGGCACCAAAGAAGTCAGAGCAGGAAGGAGGTCCGACGTGGAGAACACTCGCAAGTCAGTTAGCGACCTTCACGTACCCGTCTTGCTCAACACTTGCCTGGACCTTCTGGCTCCCGCGTTTGACGTCCCCGCGCCCCTGATGGTGGACGCAACTTTGGGGCTTGGCGGTCACACGGAGGCGACCCTAGAACGCTTTCCTAACCTTCGAGTCATTGGGGTTGACCGGGACCCGCAAGCTCTGGAACTCGCTGAGGCGCGCCTAAAGCCCTTCGGCAGTCGATTCCGTCCCTTCCTGGGCACCTACGACCAGATCGATCAGGCACTGGGTTCAGAGCAGGCCGATGGGATCCTGATGGATCTAGGGGTCTCTTCAATGCAGCTGGACGAATCCGAACGAGGTTTCGCCTACTCCGTAGACGCGCCTCTCGACATGCGAATGGACCCCAGCAGCTCCTTCACAGCGGCCGACCTACTGAACCAGGCGTCTGAAGATGAGATAGCGCGGCTCCTTTGGGAGGGTGCTGATGAGAAGTTCGCCAGGAAGATTGCGCGCAACATCGTTGCCGCTCGGAAGAAGAAGCCTCTGCAACGCACCGGTGAGCTCACCCAGATTGTCACGGACTCGATCCCGGCTCCCGCGCGTAGAAGTGGGGGACACCCAGCCAAGCGCACCTTCCAGGCTGTCCGCATAGCCGTCAACGATGAGCTGAGCATCTTGAAGGAAGCGCTTCCCACAGCCCTAGATTCGCTTCGTGTCGGCGGGCGCATCGTGGTCATGAGCTACCAGTCACTCGAAGACAAGATAGTCAAGAAGATTTTTGCGGCCGGGTCCGCGACACGCGGAACCCAGCTTCCCGCCGGAGTGCCCGTTGTGGCTGCCGAAGCGGATCAGGGGCGCAGGCTCACCCAGCTAACGCGCGGGGCAGTCAAAGCGGGCCCAGAAGAAATCAGTGCAAACAAACGGGCGAGTTCTGTGAGGCTGCGTGCCGCAGAACTGAACCGCGAATGGAGCAGCGATGTCAGCTAGTGCTTTGCGGGCCGGAACGTCGCGGTCCACCCGGCAGGCGCCGGGTGTGCGCCGCCCCGCCGCCCCGCCCACCGCCGGCCCCTCTACGAACCGGCCGCTCGGTGTTGTCAGTCGAACGGAACCCCTTGCGGTCGGCCGAGCCTGGCCCATCATCCTGATGGCGATTTTGGTCCTAGTCGCAGCGATCGCAATCCCTTTGGTGGTCAATACTCAAATGGCGCAAACCGCTCACGAGATCCGGGACCAGCAGGTTGAGTTAGCCGAACTGCAAGCTGAACAGGCTGTGCTGGAGGCCCAGGTGTTAGAAGCGGCGTCACCTGAGTCTCTAGACGCAAAAGCCAGGGCACTTGGCCTGACCCCCGTCAAGAAGATAGGGACCCTTTCCCTGATCGATGGAACCCTCACCGGAGGGGAGCCAGCCAGTGAATGACGCCGCAGCAGCCAGTCGGAAACGTGGTCGGGTCGTCTCGATCATCGTTGCCGCAGCCCTGATCGGTTGCGCGGCCCAGCTGTTCAACATCCAGATAGTGAAGGGTGCTGAGCTTGCGGAACAGGGGCGGGCAGTCCGCACGTCTTCCTCTAGACCTGACGGGCCTCGCGGCACCATCGTAGATGCGTCAGGACAGGTCATGGTTGACACTGTCAAGACCTACCACATTGCCGTCAACCAGAAGAACATTACCGAGCATCGACGCTACGAGGACGGCAAGTTGGTCGGGGAAGGACCCGCGGATGCCGCGAGGCTCCTGGCCCCCATTCTTGATCTGGACCCCAGCGAACTCGGCGGTGCAATGCTGGGCGATTCCACCTACCGCTACCTGGCGAAGAACGTTGATGCCACAACCTACAGGGAGATTCGGCGACTTGGGATCTATGGGATTGAGTGGGAACCCAGCTTTGAGCGGCTGTACCCAGCGGGCTCGACCGCGGCAACCGTCCTGGGGTCAGTTGACTCCGAAGGAAACGGGAACGGCGGGCTAGAGCTGGTTTACAACGAAATCTTAACCGGCGTTCCCGGGGAAGAAAGCTACGAGGTAGGGCCAACTGGGGCCGTCATGCCCGGCGCGAAAGTTACGACGAAAGAACCAGAACCAGGCGCGACGCTACACACCACGCTGCACCTGGACCTGCAACATTCCGTTGAAGTGGCGCTAGATGCCGCCGTTGAGCGCTATGGCGCACAGTGGGGTGCCGTAGTGATCATGGAGGTCGCCACCGGCAGGGTCCTGGTGCTTGCCGACTCAGACATGGAGGATCCTTCACAAGGACCCCAACAGTCCCGTGCGGTCCAGATGGTTTACGAGCCGGGTTCCGTTGGCAAGGTGCTGACGTTTGCGACCGCTCTGGAGCAGGGGGCCATCACCCCGTACACCGAGTTCGCGGTACCCGACCGCTATGAGATCGACGGGCAGATGTTCAAGGACATCCACGACCACGAGACGTACCTGCGAACTGCAACCGGCATTCTGGCCCAGTCGTCCAACACAGGCACCATCATGGTCGGCTCACAAGTTTCAGACCAGGATCGCCAACAGACGTTCCTAGACATGGGTCTGGGCGCCATAACGGGGATACAGTTGCCCGGAGAATCCGCAGGGATTCTCCACGATCCCAAGGACTGGGACACGCGAACCAAATACACCACTATGTTCGGGCAGGGTCTAGCAATCACTGCTCTGCAGTCCACCGCAATGGTTGCTGCCATCGGGAATCAGGGTGTCTGGGTTCCCCCGACCATCGTTGACGGTTGGACCGACGGGGACGGAGTCTTTCACGAACAAGAGACAGCGGCGCCTCATCAGGCGCTACGGGCTGAGGTCGCAGACACCCTTCTCCTAATGATGGAGTCAGTGGCTGACCAGGGGGGAACCGCGGGGCTTGCAAACGTTGAAGGGTACCGGCTCGCAGCAAAAACAGGAACGGCCGAGCTGATTGGAACCGGGGGCATCGTGCCGTCTCTTGCGGGTGTTCTCCCCGCCGATGACCCGCAGCTGGCGATCACTGTGGTCCTCTACGATCCGGCAGTACAGCTCTCGTCTGCCGAGTCAGTCGCACCTTTGTTCTCAACAGTTGCCACCGATGCTGTTCGAAGCCTTGGGATAGCCCCGTCTAAAGGGGATGCGCAGTTGTTTCCGACGGGAAAATCCGACTCCTGACCGGGTATCCTTCGGTTGCTAAGCAGAATAGGGAGGGACGTATGGAACGCGACCTGCATTGGGTCACCGAAGCAGTGAAAGGCCGTCTCCTTGAGTCGGAACAGGGTCCCGGACAGGTCGATCTGGCGTTGGTCGTGACAGACTCTCGCGAAGCTACCGAGGGGTCGACCTACGTCGCCCGTGTTGGTGAGCAAAGCGACGGGCACGACTACTGCGCCCAAGCGGTCCAGAACGGTGCAACCTGTCTTATCGTTGAGCGCCCCGTCCAGGTAGGGGCGGCGAGCCAAATCCTGGTCGAGGACGGGACGCTGGCACTTGGCCAGCTTGCCCAGGCCCACCTGCGAAGCCTGCGGGACGAGGGCGACATCGCCGTGATTGGGATCACAGGATCGGCCGGCAAGACAACCACGAAGGACCTGCTTGGGTTCGCCCTTTCTCAGTTCGCCCCAACGGTTTGGCCAAAGCTGTCTTACAACAACGAGGTTGGTTGTCCAATCACGATCCTGAAGGCGCAGGCAGACACCCGTTACCTGGTGCTGGAAATGGGTGCCTCGGCCGCGGGCGAACTGGACTACCTCACTGACCTGGCTCCCCTGGACGTGGCACTGGTCCTAATGGTTGGCCGCGCGCACCTGGGTGGGTTCGGGGGGACACAAGAGTTGGCTCGCGCTAAAGCGGAGCTAGTTCAGGGGCTTGTCCCCACGGGCATCGCTGTCCTGAACCTCGATGACCCTGCCATCTCCGCCATGGCACGTTACGCGCCCGGCCGCGTCTTCTGGTTTTCAGTCTCTGGGGACGCAGGGGCCGACCTTTGGAGCCAGGACGTGCATTTTGACGAACTGCAACGGGCGCGCTTCAAGTTGGTGGACTCGAAGGGTAGTGCGGAAGTGAGGCTGGGACTGGTCGGTGAGCACCAGGTCAGCAACGCGCTTGCCGCAGCCTCCGTGATGGTGGCAATCGGCCTGGAACTCGGGGCCGTTGCCAGGGCACTGAACGGAGCCCGCGCCAGTTCACCTCACCGCATGGACGTGAAAGAGCTTTCGCTTCAGTTCGAGGACGGACGCGAACGTGTGGTCACTCTTGTCGACGACTCATACAACGCCAACCCTGACTCAATGGCGGCGGCCTTCGTCGCGGCCCGGGCTCTTGCGGGTAAGGGGCGTCTACTGATGGTGCTTGGGTCAATGCTTGAACTTGGCGATGAGACGGACCAGATCCACGCGGAAGTTGGTGCTAAGGCCCTGGAAGCCGAGCCGTTCGCAATGGTCTTGCTGACCGGCGCGGAGCGCTACCTCATTTCTGCTGATCGCGGTGGGGACGGCGAACTCACGGCCGAAGTGTGCGCGAGTCCAGTGGAAGCGCTTAGGGTGTTGGAAGACCACTTGGAACAGGGAGACACGATCCTGGTCAAAGGGTCCAACGCGTCCGGAGCCTGGCAGGTTGCGGATGCGCTGGTAGACCTATCTAGGAATGCGGCGGAGGGCAAAACGAAATGATTGGTGTCATCGTTGCGTTTTCGGTCGCCCTGTTGGTGAGCATCTCTTGCACACCGCTTCTAATCAAGTTCCTGATCAAGAACGAATACGGCCAGTTCATCCGTCACGATGGCCCCACCAGTCACCACGTGAAGCGCGGGACGCCCACCATGGGTGGCCTGGTGATCATTTTGGCGATCATTGTCGGGGTGTTTGCAGGCTCCGGAGTTAACGGGTCCTGGCCCCGATATTCCGCCTGGCTCCTCATGTTCTTGCTGGTCGGCCTGGGGCTGATCGGTTTCCTTGATGACTTCATCAAAATTAGCAAGCACCGGAGCCTGGGTCTTCACGCGTGGGCGAAAATCGTCGGTCAACTCGCGGTTGGCACCGCGTTTGCGTTACTTGCTTTGGCCGGCCCGAACGAAGCGGGGCTGACGCCAGCATCGATGAAGGTCTCCCTGTTCAATGGCTTTGCGATTGACTGGGAGTTTCTGGGGTACGCTGCCGGGGTCGTTTTCTTTGTGCTCTGGGTCAATCTTCTGGTAGCGGCTTGGTCTAACGCTGTGAACCTTACGGACGGGTTGGACGGTCTTGCGACCGGAGCTTCAATCGCGGCCTTTGCCGGCTACACCCTTATCGCCTTTTGGCAGTTCAGTCAGTCCTGCGTGCGAACCCTGGACCCGGGGGTCGGTTGCTACGCGACCCGGGACCCTCTTGCTTTAGCGATTGTGTCTGCTGCGGTTGTCGGCGCCCTGGTGGGTTTCCTCTGGTGGAACGCCTCGCCCGCCCAGATCTTCATGGGGGACACGGGTGCCTTGGCGTTAGGCGGGGTCTTCGCGGGCCTTTCGGTGCTTTCCCACACCGAAATCATTGCGATCCTGATCGGTGGTCTCTATTTCATAATCACCATGTCGGACGTAATCCAAATCGGTTCTTTCAAGCTAAGGGGCGGCAAGAGGGTATTCAAAATGGCTCCTTTGCACCACCACTTTGAGCTGAAGGGGTGGCAGGAAGTCACTATCGTCACTCGGTTCTGGATCATCGCTGCACTGTTTGTTTTCGCCGGCGTGGGCGTCTTCTACCTGGAATGGGTGGCCTCGAACTAATGAGTGAAGAAGCCCCAAGCCGGGTGGCGGTGCTCGGTGCCGGGCTGTCTGGACTTGCTGCGCACAAGCTTTTGAACCAGCGGGGGATCGAGGCAATGGTTTTCTCGCAATCCCCGCCTTCTGATGACGTCCAGACACCCCTGGTCGTTGATGCGGATCCCCGGGCGCTGGCGGCAGCTGTTGGAGCCTACGGCCCTGAGATGGCGGTGTTGTCCCCGGGGATTGCTCCATTGTCGCCGCTAAGTCGCGCCCTTTTCGAACTGGATGTGCCACTAACCGGAGAGGTGCAATTGGCGTGGGACCTGACAAGAGCAGAGGGCGATCAGGGCGCGCCGTGGCTGTGCGTGACGGGGACAAACGGCAAGACGACCACTGTCGGCATGCTTTCCGCGATCCTGCGAGCGGGCGGCAAGGTTGGCCCCGCCGTCGGTAACATCGGCTACCCGATAACCAAGGCGGTACTGGAGCCCGCGGACATCTTGGCCGTGGAGCTGTCCTCTTTCCAGTTAGCTACTCTGCGTGGCCTGCACCCACTCGCATCCATCTGCCTGAATATCGACGAGGACCACCTTGACTGGCACGGGTCCTGGAAGCAGTACTACCGCGCAAAAGCTCGGGTTTACGACGGCGTTTCCCGCGCACGAATCTTCTTCGATGACGAACCTCTCACGGCTCAGATGGCAGAGCACGCGTCGGGGGCTCAGCGATCCGCTCTGGTCCCGCTGGTCTTCGGTGAAGTCCCAAGTGGGGCTCTAGGACTGTCTGGGACACGCGTGATAGACCACGCGTTCAGCGTGAAGCCGGGCGGCGAAGTCCTGTTCGACCTCTTGGAAATCCCGTCGCTGTTTGCCACGGGAACGGACGGATCCGACCCCCTGGTGAGGGATGCGCTTGCAGCTACCGCGTTAGCGAGGGCCGCAGGCATGGAAGCACCCGCAATCCGCGAAGGCCTTACCTCTTTTTCACCGGCAGGACACCGCCGAGCCCTGGTTGAAACCACCGACGGCGTGCGCTGGGTCAATGACTCGAAGGCAACCAATGTCCACGCAGCCCTCGCAGCAGCCAGAACAGTAGAGCCAGGGAAACTGGTTTGGATCGTGGGTGGGGACGCGAAGGGCCAAGACCTGATGCCGCTCTTCGAACTGGCCGCAGAGCATGCGAAAGCCCTGGTGTTGGTCGGTGCAGACTCGAGCGCTCTCTTGGACCTCTACGCAAAGAGCGGTGGAACCGTGCCCTGCTGGGACGCGACCGGGGGAAGCGACGGGCCCGCTTCTCTGAGAAATGCCGTGCGTGCCTGCGCTGATTTCGCACTCCCTGGCGATACGGTGTTATTAGCTCCTGGCTGCGCGTCTTGGGACCAGTTCAGAAGCTACGAAGAACGCGGGACCGCGTTCGCTGAGGCCGTTATGGAACTGCAGGTGTCGAAGGGGGACTGATGGGACCCCGCAAGATTGCGAACAGTCGGCGACCACCACGCATCCGTCTTGCCATGGAGCAACGTCCAGCGTCCCAGAAGGCCAGCCAGACCTACTACTTCATCCTGGTTCCCGCCGTGCTTCTTGGAACTTTCGGGCTGATGATGGGCTTTTCCGCCACTTCGGTCACGCACATTGCGCAGGGCGTCAACCCCTACCAGCCTTTCCTGCGGACCCTGATGATCGCCGCCGCCGCGTTGGTTATAGCGACGGTTGCCGCACTTCTCCCGCCAAGATGGTGGGAGCGTTGGGCTTTCACGATCTTCGTTGCTTCATTGATCCTGCAGCTTCTTGTGATCCCCTTCGGCATCACCGAGGGAGGGAACACGAACTGGCTCAATATCCCCGGCATCAACCAGTCGTTCCAACCCTCGGAGTTCCTAAAACTGGGGACGGCACTGATGCTTGGCAGGGTCCTTAGCGGGCACCCGATCAATCCAAAGTCGGCACGCGACGTTGCCCTGTGGGTCGGGATTCCCTCAGCCTTGGCCATGGCTTCAGTCATGGCGGGCGGAGACATGGGCACCATGCTGGTTTTTGTTGCCATCGTCGTTGGAGCGCTTTGGATGGGGGGTGTTCCAGGAAGGTGGCTGGGATACTTAGGGCTTGCCGGCACAGGGCTCCTGGCGTTCCTGGTGACCCTCAGTCCCTCGCGCGTGCGCCGCATCCTTGAGTTTTTACCAGGGGGCGGACGGGCCCCGGACCCTTCGGCCCCGACGCAGACTGACCACGGGCTCTGGGCCCTTGGATCCGGCGGGCTAACCGGTGTGGGTCCGGGGGCGTCGAAAGAGAAGTGGAACTATCTTCAGGAAGCGCACACGGACTTCATCCTGGCGATAATCGGTGAAGAATTCGGGTTGGTCGGCACCATCACTTTGCTCATGGTCGTAGGCGCGCTCATCTACGGGATTTTCCGACTCTCTGCCCAGTCCCCGAACGGCTTTGTGCGGGCCTCGTCCGGTGCCATCGGGGCTTGGATCGCGGCGCAGACTCTGATCAACGTCGGAACCGTAATCGGGTTGGTCCCGGTCATTGGAGTTCCGTTCCCACTGGTGTCGTACGGCGGCTCCTCTTTCTTGTTCACTGCTCTGGCGATCGGAGTGTTACTGTCGTTCGCCAGATACGACGTCACGGCTGTCTCAACCGAGACCGACCCGCCACGGTCGGATGCCACTTCAACTAAAAAACGGAAGGCCTCATAATGTCTCTGCGCGTGGTTTTAGCCGGTGGGGGAACCGCCGGGCACGTGAATCCTCTGCTTGCTACCGCAGACCAATTCCGGGCGGAGGGAGCCGAACTCATAATCATCGGAACTGAAGAGGGCCTGGAAAGGACCCTGGTTCCTGCCGCCGGCTACAAGCTGGTCACCATACCTAAGGCCCCGATTCCAAGGCGCCCGTCGACAGACCTCTTCAGACTCCCCGGCAAGCTTTCCTCGGCCGTGAAGAAAGCCAAGGCAGTCATTTCTGGTTCCGATGTAGTCGTGGGTTTCGGAGGGTACGTCGCAGCTCCCGCCTACCTCGCGGCCGCCTCCCTGGGTGTTCCTTTTGCCGTGCACGAACAGAACGCGATTCCAGAGTGGGCAAACAAGCTCGGCGCGCGGAAGGCCGCGGCTGTGGGCCTCACTTTCCGCGACACGGAGCTGTACGCGAAGCACGGGTTCACCGAGGTGACTGGGATGCCACTACGCAAAGCAGTGGTGGAGTTGGGGGAGGCCCGCTCCACCGAGCAGGGGCGGTTGGAAGCGCGAAGGCGTGCGGCACAGCACTTCGGCCTCAACCCCGACCTGCCGACGCTGTTGATCACGGGCGGCTCCCAGGGAGCTTTGAAACTGAACACGGTCTTCGCAGACGCGCTCTCATTCTTTCCCTCGGACGTTCAGGTCCTGCACGTATCCGGCATAGGGAAAGCAGAAAGCGTGTTAGAAGCCCTGGGTGAAGATCCTGGGATTCCCTGGGTTGTTCGGGAGTACGAGGACCGGATGGACTTAGCTTTCGCGGCCGCCGACTTGGTTGTCTCACGTGCGGGCGCGGGCGCGGTTTCGGAACTCATGTTCCTAGGCCTACCCGCGGTGTACGTTCCGTTCCCGATCGGGAATGGCGAGCAGGCTTTGAATGCGCGAGACCAGGTAGACGCTGGAGGTGCACTCCTGGTTGAGGACCAGGACTTGGACGCGGGGGTAGTATCTGACGTTGTAATCCCCCTGCTACTCGACTCCCAGGCTCTGTCTGAAATGTCGGAGCGCTCCCGGCGTGTCTCGCCGGGAGACGGGGCAAAGAACCTGGTTCGACTAATAGAGGTCGCAGCATGAACGCAAAACAGCAAGACGCCCAGTTTTCTCTGGACCCCAGCTACCACATGATCGGGATCGGCGGTCACGGGATGAGCGTGGTCGCAGAGCTGTTGCTTGAAGGCGGAGCGCGCGTCAGCGGTTCGGACCGTGACGACACCCCCACTCTTGCGATCCTGCAAGACCTGGGTATTGACGCCTATTCTCCTCACGGAGCCAAGGACTTCGACCCGGACGCGACAGTGGTTCTTTCGAGCGCAATCAGGCCGAACAATGTTGAACTAGTTCTTGCCCGGGAACGCGGCCAGAAAGTCATCCACCGCAGTGAGGCCCTGCGGCTCGCGGCCGGAACCCAGAAGTTTGTTGCTGTCGCCGGAACGCACGGGAAAACAACGTCTTCTGCGATGATCGCGGTCGGTTTGCTCCAGTCGGGTAAGAATCCCTCTTTCGCGATCGGGTCTTCGATAGCCGGCGTCGGGACGGGCGCTCGAAGCGGCGAGGAAATCTTCGTTGCAGAGGCAGACGAATCCGACCGTTCTTTCTTGAACTACGCGCCCACGATCGAGCTGATCACGAACATTGAGCCGGATCACCTGGACAGCTTCGGTTCAAACGAAGCCTTTTTTGACGTGTTCCGCGAGTTCGCAGAGAAACTCCTGCCCGGCGGGACCCTGATTTGCTTTGCCGAAGATCGCGGTAGCGCCGACCTGGCTCAGAAGATGTCTGGTAGGCAGGGAATCAACGTTCTCACCTACGGGCGCCCCGAGTCATCTCTCATCCCCGCGGATGTCCTCATCAAGAATGCGTCGTTCTCCCAAAGTGGGGTTCGCGCCGAACTTGAGTACTTGGGGAAAACATATCCTCTGACGCTACAGGTCAGTGGAGAGCACAACCTGCTGAACGCAGCGGGTGCGTGGTGCGTGCTGGTGAAGCTGGGGATCGATCCGCTCCAGGCTGCTGAGAGCCTGGCTGCGTTCGCTGGGACTGAGCGCCGTTTCGACCACGTTGGGACCGTCGACGGGAGGGTGCTGATCGACGACTTCGCACACCACCCGACAGAGGTGCGGACCGCCCTTGAACAGGCTCGCCTTGTCGCGGGCAAGGGGCGCGTTGTCGTCGTCTTCCAACCACACTTGTTTTCGCGCACCGACTTTTTCAAACAGGAGTTCGCGGACGCGCTTGCCTTGGCGGACGTGGCGGTCGTGGCAGACATTGACGGTGCCCGTGAAGACCCGATTGAGGGCATCACCTCGGACCTCATCTTGGATCTTGTTCCTAGCGGAGCCCAGTTCGTGCCCGGGGGACCAGCACCTGTCGCGGCCAGGGTCGGTGCGGACCTTACGGGGCCGGGAGACCTTTGTGTGCTGATGGGTTGCGGGAACATCTACTTGCAGGAGCCCACGGTCCTGGAGCGCTGGCGGGAGACCCCGCCTGACTCTGCGCCTCAAGAGGTCTGAGTTGGCGCCAGCCAAAGGAGCGGGGCGCGCCGAAGCAGTCAGCCTGGTGGCCAGGCGCCAGGAAAAGAAGCGTGCGCGCAGGCGGGTGCGGCTGTTACGTCTTGCCGTGATCGGGGGGACGTTAGCCTTCCTGGGCTTCATCGTTTGGGTTCTGTTCTTTTCTCCAGCCTTCGCTTTTTCGGAAGAAGATGTCGTGATCGAAGGGGCGCAGTCCGGGCCGATGGACGAACGTATTGACGCGCAGGTTAGGGAGGTGGTGGCTCCGCTTGCCGGTTCCCCGTTACTTCGGATTTCCCTGAAAGGAGTCCAGGAGGACCTGGCGTCGAGCCCCCTGATTCTGGATTCGAAGGTTGAAAGACAGTGGCCTACGGGACTTAGGGTCACCACGTGGCCAAGAGAAGCTGTGTTTGCCCAAGCAACGAGCGAGGGCTATCTTCTGATTGGCGCCGATGGTGTTGTCATTGAGACTGTGCAGGCCCAGCCCGAGGGCGTTCCAATGGCCTCTCTGTCCGCTCTTGGTGACCAAGGAGCGCCGTCCCAGGCAGCAATCGCGCTGAAGGTTTGGGACTCCCTCCCCGCGGAAGCTCAAGCCGGGACCAGCCTGATCCATGTAGAAGGGTCCCAGATATCCATCGACCTGGTTTCCGGCGCACGTGTCATCTGGGGGGACGTTACAGATAGCTCCCTCAAGGGGCAGTTGTTGCAGGTGCTGTTGACCGATCCTGACGTGGGGACCTATGACGTTTCGGACCCTACGCGTCCCTCGACTAGGTAGCGTTCAAATCTTGCGACTCGCCCGCGTGGCTAGCCGGGGTTTGTGGGAATCCCCAATACCCTCTAGTCGCTAACCAAGCCAGCTAATAGAACCTTCTACCTGAGGTTGAGGGTTCGCCGATCTCGGGGGTACCAGTGGCAGCACCGCAGAACCATTTAGCCGTCATCAAGGTCATTGGTGTCGGTGGCGGCGGCGTCAACGCCGTCAATCGGATGATCGAATCAGGCCTAAAGGGCGTTGAGTTCATTGCGATAAACACGGACGCCCAGGCGCTTTTGATGTCGGACGCTGAAACCAAGTTGGACATCGGTCGGGAGATCACCCAGGGGCTCGGCGCCGGTGCCGATCCCGCGGTGGGTCGGAAGGCTGCCGAAGACCACGAAGAGGAAATCGCGGAGGCCATTGAAGGCGCCGACATGGTCTTTGTTACGGCGGGTGAGGGCGGCGGTACAGGGACTGGTGGAGCCCCGGTTGTTGCCAGGATTGCGCGTGCCGCAGGTGCGCTCACAGTCGGTGTCGTCACTAGACCTTTCGCTTTCGAGGGCCAGCGCCGCGCTTCGCAGGCCGAAAGTGGAATCGGGGCCCTGCGGGAAGAAGTCGACACACTCATAGTCATCCCGAACGAACGACTACTGGAGATCACCGACCAGAACCTATCCATCCTTGATGCCTTCCTGGCGGCGGACGAGGTCTTGCTGTCCGGGGTACAGGGGATCACGGAACTAATTACGATTCCCGGCCTGATCAACGTCGACTTCAACGACGTTCGTTCCGTCATGAAGGACGCCGGTTCTGCACTGATGGGGATCGGGTCGGCGACTGGTGAGGACAGGGCGCTACGGGCGGTCGAGACCGCTATCTCCTCGCCACTGCTCGAGACCTCTATCGAGGGCGCTCACGGCGTGTTGATCTTCTTCCAAGGCGGGCCCGACATGGGGATTCGCGAGTTCTCTGACGCGGCGAACTTGGTTCGCCACGCGGCCCACCCTGAGGCCAACGTCATTGTCGGCGCCGTGATCGACGACGCTCTTGGCGACGAGTTGCGCGTCACCGTCATCGCGGCAGGGTTCGACCCAGAGTCTGAAGAACGCAAGGTTGCTCCCTCCGTTCCCGTCGCTTCCATCCCTCCGAGCACGCCGAAACCCATTTCGGCACCCAGCGCAACGCCTCCTCCCGAAGCCACTTCCGCCCAGGAGTGGCTGCCCCCGGAAAGACTTGCTCCACTACATCGTGCCGAACCTGAGGTTCCGACGCGCACCGGGGCCTTCCGAGCCGTCGAAGCTACAGAGGCCAGACCAACAGACACACAGAGCGTGCCCGCCTTTGAGCCCCCGCGAATCTTTGAAGATGACCGGGACAACTTGGACATCCCTGACTTCTTACGCTGAGAGTCCAACATGCCGGGTCGGCTCAGTAGTTTTGGCGCTACCCTGCATTACTTTTGAAGTGGCTGATCACGAAGAACAGTGGTTGATCACGAAGAACAGAGGAGTTGGGACATGGCGCAGCGGTTCAACCGGGCACTGGAGCTCATGGGGTGGCGCGTGCCGGTCGACGAGCCGGACTTCGATGAACCGGAGTTCACTGAGCAAGAGGAGGTCCGGGAAGTGACGTTTGAATCCCTGCCTGGGGGCAACGATTTTCACCCGGTTTCTGCGCCCAGAGAGCGCCACGCTCCCAGTTCTTCTCTGCACCGGATTGTGACCTTGCACCCAGAGGATTATTCGAACGCTCGTGAGATCGGGGAGTCCTTCCGATCGGGTGTTCCCGTGATCATGAACTTGTCCGACTTACCCGATTCCGAAGCGAGGCGCATCGTTGACTTCGCGGCAGGTTTGGTGTTTGGTTTGTCAGGAACCATCGAGCGGGTGACTTCCAGGGTGTTCCTGCTGTCTCCCAGTAGCGTAAAGGTAGAGACCAGTAGTCGCCCCTCTACTGGCTCGTTCTAGCCTGTTCCTTCCCTGAGACACTTGGAAAAGCGAGGGGAAGAGGGATAGGTCCGCGTGTTTTTGTATGTTCTTGGCAACGCGTTGCAGTGGTTAGCTGCCGCCTACACCATTGTGTTGCTTGCTCGGGTTGCATTTGACTGGGCTCGCGTCCTGGCGCCTCGTTGGGTTCCGCCCGGGCCCGTTCTCTGGGTTGCGGATTGGGTCTACAGACTGACGGATCCTCCCATCATGTTCTTGCGGAAATACATCCCTCCTCTTCGGCTTGGCGCCGTTGCCCTCGACGTCGGTTTCGTCGTGGTCTTTGTCGGGGTGGCGCTGGTGGGCAGACTGGGACAGATCTTGGTCTGGTACGCAGCCTAAAGAAGTTTTTCGTCCTGAGAACGTTACGAATTGTGGCACTTGTGGCTAAAGTTGCTCAACTAGAGTCAGGACTGCGATATGATCGGTACGGCTGAGCCCGTTTGAGGTCGAAATGTCAAGACCGTAGCCGCCCGGCGCAGTCAGCTACCGTTCCTATGGACCGAGAGATTAAAGTAGAGGTGACCACCATGGCGCTGCTTACCGCAGACGACGTGCTGAACAAGAAGTTTCAGGCCGTTAAGTTCCGCGAGGGTTACGACCAGATCGAGGTCGACGAGTTCCTCGATGAGGTTGTAGCCACCATCTACAACCTGACTGTAGAAAATGGGGAGTTGAAGGAGCAACTTGCGGCAGCGCAAGCTCAGGTTGAAGCTCTTTCTTCTGGCGAAGCTCCTGTTGCCTTTGCGCAGGTTGACACGGTCGTGGAAGAGACGCCCGAACCAGAAGTTGTTGAGCAAGAGGTTGCCGTCGAAGCGGTGGCACCTGCACCTGCACCTGCTCCCGTCCAGGACGATGGTCCGGTTGCAGCTGGTTCCATGCTGGCACTGGCTCAGCGCCTTCACGACGAGTACGTCGCGGACGGCCAGGCCGAAGCCGACCGCATTGTGAGCGAAGCCCAGGCTCAGAGCGACAGCATCATTGGCGCTGCGAACGCGAAGCGCGATGAGATCCTCTCCCGACTCGCTGATGAACAGAAGGGCTTGGAGGAATCCATCAACCACCTTCGCGAGTTCGAGTCTGACTACCGCAAGGCAATCTCCGAATACCTGGAGGACCTGCTCAATCAGATGAACACCAGCGGAGCTGCTTAGCAGTCCCTACTGCGAACTACCTCACCTGGTTCCCCGGGTGAGGAGTTTCGCGAGTATCGGTGGGCCAGCGAGTCCGATCGGTGAGTTCAAGGCGGACTGGAGGGCAGATGCGGACGGGTGAACGGTCAGCTGTAACCCCATCGTGGGCTTCGCGACATCGTCCTCAGCTGATCGCTCTTGTGGTTGCGGCCTTAGCGCTGGTCATCGATCTTCTGACGAAGTGGTGGGCTCTGGGGAACCTTCCCCAGGATCAGGTGTGGCCCCTGCTGGGTGACTTCCTAGGACTGCAGCTGGTTTTCAACCCGGGCGCTGCGTTCTCAATGGGTGAGAACTTCACCTGGGTCTTTACGGTCCTAACGTTGGCGGTTATCGCGGGACTTCTGTGGTTTTCTTCGCGGCTCAACCACGTTGTCCCAGCTGTGATCGTCGGTCTGCTCTTGGGTGGGGCGCTTGGGAACCTATGGGACAGACTTACCCAGCCGCCAGGTTTCGGGAGGGGCCACGTTGTTGACTTCATCCGCTACAGCGACTGGTTCGTGGGCAACGTGGCCGACATCTGGATCGTCGTCGCAGCAATTGCGTTAGTTGCGTGGGTGTTAACGAGGCCTGAGCAGCAGGACGAAAGCAAGGGCAAGGGCGAATCCAGTGAGTGAGTACCGCCTGTTCCCAGTGCCCGAGGGACTGGCTGGGGAAAGAGCCGACGTTGCGCTCTCACGCCTGCTTGGAGTCTCCCGGTCAGCTGCCACCAAGATGCTGGAGCGGGGTGACGTCACAGTTGAAGGATCCCCGCTGACGAAGGGGGACAGGCTACGTGCCGACACGCTGATGGGCGTCAACCTCCAGCGCCCAGAGAGCCCTCCTGAACTCGCAACTGAAGTCGATGTGCTTTACGAAGACCAGGACCTAGTCGTCATCAACAAACCCGTGGGGGTCGCTGCCCATGGCGGCCCGGGCTGGGACGGGCCAACCGTGACCGCATCTCTTGAGGCTGCGGGAGTCAAGCTTTCGACGTCAGGTCCTCCAGAACGTAAAGGGATCGTGCAACGGCTGGACGTTGGAACCACGGGGGCCATGATCGTTGCGAAGTCTGAGCTTGCCTACTCGAAACTCAAGCACGCGTTTCGTGAGCGGCAGGTTGGAAAGACTTATCACGCCCTGGTCGAAGGGCACCCTGACCCACCCAGGGGGACCATAGACGCCCCGATCGGCCGCCACCCTTCACGTTCTTGGCGAATGGCCATAATGGAGGGGGGAAGACGCGCCGTAACCCACTACGACACGCTTGAGTTGCTCCCGGGAGCCGCTTTGCTCGAGGTCGACTTGGAGACGGGGCGCACCCACCAGATCCGCGTACACATGGCCAGCATGGG
>CAYFRO010000004.1:11263-59210 GCA_964345565.1 uncultured Actinomyces sp. | reverse complement strand
GTCTTGCCCCTGCTACTGGGCGCGCGGCTGGGCCAGGTCGGCAAGGGTGACGTGAAGCTTGCTCCTGTCCTTGGTTTCGGGCTGGCAACCATGTCCGTTCCTGCGGCTTTGGTCGGCCTGGCACTATCCCTACTTCTAGCGGGAGTCGGCGCAATGCGACTAAAAACCCGGGGCGCTTCGAGGTCAGCCAGGTTTGCGCTTGGTCCCTACCTGATTATTGGCTCTTGGTGTGCTTGGGGAATCGGTGTTGTGGTTCCTCTGCTCGCGTCTTTGCAAGGTGTGTAAAGCTAGTCTCATGTTGCACTGGTACACCGCCGGAGAATCCCACGGCCCTGCCCTTGTAGCCCTCATGGAGGGCATGCCCGCAGGTGTCGCTATCACAACCACCGACGTGAAGGACGCCCTTGCTAGACGCCGGGCCGGCTACGGGAGGGGCGCAAGGCAAAAGTTTGAACAGGACCGCGTCCGGTTTTTGGCCGGTGTCCGCCACGGCGTCACGACTGGCGCCCCAATCGCGATCGAGATCGCGAACTCTGAGTGGCCTAAATGGGAAAAGGTGATGAGCGCGGATCCTGTGGATCCAAGTGAGTTGCTGGTGGATGCCGGTAGGGGGGACGGGCGGGAAATGAGCCGTAACAAGCGCCTGTCGACACCTCGTCCCGGCCACGCTGACTTGGCCGGCATGGTTTCTTACCGCACCGACGATGCACGCAACATTCTGGAGCGAGCCTCCGCTAGGGAAACCGCAGCGCGGGTCGCCCTGGGTGCGTTGGCCCGCGCCCTGCTAACCCAGGCTTGCGGGGTCGAGGTCTTAGGCCACGTTGTCTCAGTGGGGGACGTCTCCGCAAAGGGGGGAGAACTGCCGGCACCCGGTCAGCGGGAACGTCTGGACTCCTCCCCGGTTCGCACTTTGGATCCGGGGGCGGAAGCAAGCTTCGTTGCGAAGATCGACGAAACCAAAGCTGCGGGCGACACCATCGCGGGGGTTGTCGAAGTGGTCGCATGGAACGTTCCCTCAGGGCTAGGTTCGCACGTGACCTGCACTCAGAAGCTGGACGCGGCCCTGGCGGGCGCACTGATGTCGATCCAGTCCGCAAAGGCTGTCGAGATCGGTGACGGTTTCGAAACCGCTAGGCGCCCCGGGTCCAGGGCCCATGACGCTATCAACGTGGTAGAGGGCAGCGTCGGGCGCGAAACAAACCGCGCCGGTGGCATCGAAGGAGGCACTTCAAACGGCCAGCCGATCGTGGCCCGTGTCGGCTTCAAACCCATTTCGACGGTGCCAAACGCGCTTCCGACCGTGGATCTTCAAACCGGGTTGCCGGCGGGGGCTTTTCACCAACGTTCCGACACCAGCCAGGTCGTGCCGGCTGCTGTCATTGCGGAAGCCGCAGTAGAACTGGTGTTGGCCCAGTTCCTAACCGAGCGATTCGGTGCGCGCTCGCTGCCAGAGCTCCAGGAACAGCTAGCCGCGCAGGAAGCCTACGTTCGCGCGGTCCTTTCCGGACGCAATGATTGAACTACCACTGTTCCTGGTCGGGCTGCCGGGATGCGGGAAGTCGAAAGTCGGTGGACTCCTGGGACGGGCGCTAGGAGTTCCTCACGTCGACACAGACCAGGTGGTAGAAGCTGAAGCGGGTCGCAGTGTCGCAGAGATCTTTGAAGCCCTGGGAGAAGCAGAGTTCCGCCGGCTCGAGGCAGGGGCCGTTCAGAACTTAGCGGATTTTGAAGGGATCGTCTCGCTTGGTGGGGGTGCCATCGAGACTGAAAGCGTGCGCGAAGTCCTCTCAAAAGGCAACACTGTCTGGATCCGCGCCAGCAAACTTGAGCTACTACGCCGAATAAAACGGGGCAACAAGCGGCCCTTGATGCGCGAAAATCCCGAGCGAACGCTGGACCAGTTGTGGCAGAGAAGAAACCCGCTCTACCAGGAAGTGGTAGGGAGTTGGGTGTGGACATCGAGCGGGTCGCCCCGACGAGTTGTGGAGGCAATCTTGAAAAAGCAACAGACCACGGTCACCGTGCAGCCTGCGGACCAGCGTCCCTACCCGGTCATCATCGGATCTTCTCTGGCTTCGCAGATTCCGGGCAGACTGGCGCAGGGGCGGGGTGTTTTCGCAGTGTATCCCGCCTCCCTTAGCGACCTGGTTCAACCCGCTCTGGAAGCTGTGGAAAGCAGTGGCGCTAGACTCACTCGCTTCCCCCACCCCGAAGGCGAAGAGGCCAAAACGTACCGGGTGCTCCTGTCGGCCTGGGACGCGATGGGACAGGCGCGGATTGGGCGCGCCGACACGGTCCTTTCAATCGGCGGTGGCGCAACAACCGATCTTGGGGGCTTCCTTGCTGCAACCTGGCTCCGTGGGATCGCGAACCTGAACGTGGCCACCACGCTGCTCGGGATGGTCGACGCGGCCGTCGGCGGCAAGACCGGGATAAACACCCCCAAGGGTAAGAATCTGGTCGGAGCCTTCCACGACCCGGTCGCAGTCTTGGATGACCTGGACTATCTTGAGACCCTCCCGGTTGCCGACTACCGTGCGGGACTGGCGGAAATCATCAAGTGCGGCCTGATCCGGGATGGAGTGATCCTGGACTTGGTTGAGTCGAACCCTGCACTCAGTCACCCGAAATGGGCACTTGGGGAAGGGCGAGGAGTGCTAGAGCAACTGGTTGAACGGGCAGTCAAGGTGAAAGCCGACGTGGTTGGCGCCGACCGGCTTGAAGCGGGGGAGAGGGAACACCTGAACTACGGGCACACTTTAGCCCACGCACTTGAGGCCCAGTCGGGCTTTTCCCTGCGGCACGGCGAAGCCGTTGCGATCGGCTCTGTTTTTGCTGCGGAACTGGCAAACGCACTGGGACTTCTGGACGCCCAGGACGTTGCCCGACACCGCGCACTGTTCCAGGGCGTGGGACTACCAATCGCCGCGCCGGGGGAGCTGGACCCGCTAGTGGAGCTAATGCTCTCTGACAAAAAGGTGCGTGAAGGCAAGCTCCGATTCGTTCTGTTGGATCAGATCGGCAAACCGCAGGTCAGGCAGGTCCCTGCGGACCAGCTGGCGCCAGCAGCAAAGAGGATCGGCCTTGACAGCTAGGGCAGTCAGGCGCATTTTCCTTCTGGGCGCACCCGGTAGCGGGAAAACCGCGGTAGGTGAGGCCCTTTCGCGCGGCCTGAACGTCGAGTTCGTTTCCCCCCAGTCGAGGAGCGAGGACTTTGTGCGTGATCCGGAGCTTGCCGGGCAACTCCTGTCTGAGTACACCTGTGAGGTCCTGCAACCACTGAACCAGCGGGATGGCCTGTTGGTCGTAGAACTGCCGCCGTCAGCACTCTTGGACCCGCAGGCACGCGCATTGCTGTGCGCGGCCAGACAACATGGTGACGTTGCGGTTTGGCTGGACGCGCCCGCTCAGATACTTGCGCGTCGAGCCGGCCTGAGTGCGCCGCAAATGGGGTTCCTAGGGACGCCTCGCGCTTGGTTTCGCACGCTTTACTGCAAGCTCAGCGAGTCTTACCAGGACATGTTCGACCTGCGCCTAGATACGGCTGACGCGGACCCGCTGGGCCTCGCGCAGGAAGTAGCCCGCACCTGCGGGCTAAACTAGGTGCGAACCTACAGAAACGAGTTCTTTCGTGGCAACAACAAACGATCTTAAAAATGGCATGGTCCTGGTTATCGACGGACAGCTTTGGCAGGTCCTGGAGTTTCTGCACGTGAAGCCCGGTAAGGGCCCTGCGTTCGTGCGGACAAAGATCAGGAACGTCCTTTCCGGTAAATCCGTGGACCGTACTTTCAACGCAGGGGTCAAGATTGACACCGCGACCGTTGACCGTAGGGACATGACGTACCTTTACAACGACGGCGATTCGTTCATCTTCATGGATGACGCAACGTACGACCAGACTCCCGTCAGCGCGGAGCTGGTCGGCGATTCGGCAAACTATCTCACTGATAACCAGCGCGTGATCGTTGCTTTCCATGACGATCAGGTGTTGGGAATCGAGCTCCCCGCAACAGTCAACCTGGAGATTACTCAGACCGATCCCGGCCTGCAGGGAGACCGTTCGAACGCAGGCACCAAGCCAGCGACGGTAGAGACCGGATACGAACTTCAGGTCCCTCTTTACATGGATCAGGGCACCGTCATCAAGGTGGACACGCGCACCGGCGAGTACGCGGGCCGCGTTAAGGACTGATCCCGTGACTCACAAGAGGGGTCGGTTCACCTCAAGGACCAAGGCACGTCGTCGCGCAGCCGACGTCCTGTTCGAGGCCGATCAGAAGGGCTTCGCCGACAACTCCAGCGCGCTGCTGGACCTGTTGTCGCAGAGGCAGAGCGTTTCGGCTGCGCCCTCTGATCTCCCTCCGTACGCGGTGCAGATAGTGGAAGGTGTCGCGCGCAACCTGCGGCCGATCGATCGCCATCTGGCGAAGCGAGCGAAGGGTGCTGGGCTTGATCGCGTTCCTGCGGTCGACCGAGCCATCATGCGTGTAGCCGTCTGGGAGATGATGGATAACTCCGATGACGTCCCACCGGTCGTTGCGATTGACGAGGCCGTAGCTTTAGTTAAGGCGCTTTCGACAGCCGAGTCACCCGCGTACGTTAACGCGGTCTTGGACGCGGTGCGCACTGATCTGGAGGGAGCAGCACCCGCCCAGGACGCGGACGCGAAGCCCGATCTGGAAGTGGAGATGCCCGAAGAATACCTTGACGAGTACTGACGCGCCTTGGATCTTGGCCTTTCGGTCAAGGTTTTGTGACAGACCGTCATAACGGCGACCGTTTACGGCCTTAACTCTGCCCAAACACTGCTGAGCACGCTATTCTTCCAATGTGTAAGGGTCCTCACCAGCGACTAAGGGAAAGACGCGGGAGCTTCGGAGGTAGACCATGGCATTGCCCAAACTCAATGCAGAGCAGCGTGCGGACGCGCTAGCTCAGGCAACCGCGGCGAGGCGCCGCAGAGCAGAAGTCAAACGGCAGCTCAAGACGAAGCAGATCACGCTCTCGGAGGTGTTCGAGCTAGCGGACCAAGAAGATGCGCTAGCGAAGATGAAGGCCGTTGCTTTGCTGGAATCTCTTCCCAGGATCGGCCCGCTACGGGCAAGCGAGCTTCTTGTGGAGATCGGGATCGCTCCGTCGCGCCGTGTTCGGGGGCTGGGACCCCTGCAGCGCGCCGCTCTTGTGGAGCGCTTCTCCTAGACCAAGTGGCGAAGGCGGTGGGCCTTGTGCAAACCTTGTTGCATGGAGCAAGCACCCCTTTACGTTTTGGTTGGCCCAAGCGGTGTCGGGAAAGGCACTGTGCTTTCGCGACTTATGGCCGACCACCCGGACGTTGTGTTGTCTGTTTCCGCAACGACCAGGAGCCCACGGCCTGGTGAGACCGAAGGCGAACACTACTTTTTCGTAGACGACCAAGAGTTCGATGATCTGATCGCCAAGGACAGGCTTTTGGAGTGGGCAGTCGTGCACGGCAACCACAGGTACGGGACCCCGGTGTCCTGGGTCCAGGAGCAGCAGAGACTGGGTCGTACAGCGGTCCTGGAAGTTGATGTCGAAGGCGCTCGTCAGGTCGCGAAACGGATGCCAGAAGCGAAGATCATTTTCCTGGCGCCTCCCTCCTGGGAGGAACTGGAATCCAGGTTGCGGGGCAGAGGTACCGAGAGTGAGGCCGAACTGGAAGCCAGGCTCCGAACCGCCCGAACGGAACTGGCCGCAGCCAAGGAATTCGACGAAGTCCTGGTCAACGCTGAAGTGAACTCCACAGCCCAGCAGCTGGCCCGGCTCATGCAACTCAACTAGAGTTGGTTTGTTTGCAAACGGCCCGAAACGCCGACTTCAAGGAGTCTTGAACTTATGTCAGGAATTGTCGCCAACCCGGAAGGGATCACTTATCCCCCGATTGACGAGCTGCTGGAGCGCGCCGACTCGAAGTACGCTCTGGTGGTTTTGGCCGCACAACGCGCACGTCAAATCAACGCCCACAACTCTCAACTCGAGTCGAACATCATCCAGTATGTGGGTCCGGTTGTTGAAAGCGAGCCCGACGACAAGCCCCTGTCAATTGCGTTGCGTGAGATCGTTGAAGACAAACTGATCCTAAATGGGGACGCCGAATAGAGCCCTCCCAACCGTTGTCGTTGGGGTTGGCGCGGGGATAGCCGCCTACAAGGTTGCCTACGCCGTGCGGGGCTTCCGCAAACTCGGTTGGAATGTCCACGTCGTCCCAACCCCCAGTTCTCTGAACTTTGTAGGACGTGCGACGTGGAGCGAACTCTCTGAGAACCCCGCCCCATCCGACGTCTTCGATGCCGAACCACTGGGCCATGTTGAACTGGCCAGACGAGCCGACGTGATTGTCCTGGCCCCTGCCACCGCTGACCTTCTGGCCCGCGCCCGTGCAGGAATGGCGGACGACCTGCTGACGGCCACGATCCTTGCCTCAAGCGCACCAGTGATTGCCTTCCCTGCGATGCACACCGCCATGTGGCAAAGCCTGGCTACTCAAGACAACGTGCGCGCTTTGAAAGAACGCGGCTGGAGCATTGTAGAGCCGGCGACCGGAGCGCTTTCTTCCGGGGACGTTGGACTGGGGCGCATGGTTGAACCTGACGTCATCGTCGACGCCACCCGAGGCTTGCTTGAGCGACACGAAAATCCGGGTTGCCTAAGCGGAAAGCACGTGGTGATCACTGCGGGCGGGACTCAAGAGCCCATCGACCCGGTGCGCTACGTCGGCAACCGTTCGACTGGGAAGTTTGGCGTTGAGCTGGCGCGCCAAGCCGCTGAAGACGGCGCTCAAGTAACTTTGATTGTCGCGGGAACCAGTGTCCCACTTCCGAGTGACCAGCCCCAGATCAAGCTTGTAAATGCTCCCAGCGCAGAGCAGATGCGTCAGGCTGTGGCAGGTGTTTTGCCAAGCGCGGATGCGCTGATCATGGCCGCAGCGGTCGCTGACTTCACGCCGCAGTCGCCTTCCGAATCAAAGATCAAGAAGACCGGACCGAAGACCGGCCTCACCTTGCAGCTGGTGCAAACCGTTGACATCTTGAAGGAAGTCACGAACTCTTCACCCGATGCCATCGTGATCGGTCTTGGGGCCGAAACCGGCAGCGAAGATGAAGTCCTTCAGAAGGGGCGCGAAAAGGCCCTGTACAAAGGCGCGGACCTGCTTGCAGTGAACCGCGTTGGCACGGGAGCCGGGTTCGGTGACGTGAAAAGCAAACTCTGGTTCTTCACCCCGGACGGCGAACTGGTAGACAGTAGCACGGGCGACAAGAAACAGCTGGCGTCCCAGCTGTTGGCGCGCCTTTGCTCTTTGATTGAGGAGTCCTCTTGAACAGTTCAGGCACCTTGCGTCCTTTCACTTCTGAGTCAGTTACAGAGGGTCACCCGGACAAACTTGCAGACAGGGTTTCAGACGCAATCCTTGACGCGGTCCTAGAGCAGGACCCCTCAGGACGAGTTGCGGTAGAGACCGTTGCCACGCGCGGCCTAGTCCACGTGGTCGGGGAGTTATCGACCTCGGCCTACGTTGAGATCCCCGCGATTGTGAGGGACGAGGTCACCGCGATTGGGTACGACTCCCAAGAAGCGGGGTTTGACGGGCATTCGTGTGGCGTCTCCGTGTCGCTATCCGAACAGAGCCCAGACATTTCCAGTTCGGTGACCAAGTCTCTTGAATCACGCTCTGAGGGAGCCAGCGACCCCCGTGACGCGCAGGGAGCCGGTGACCAGGGGATGATGTTCGGCTACGCCAGCAACGAGACCCCGGACCTTATGCCTGCGCCCATCTGGCTGTCGCACCGACTCGCCAAGCAGCTGGCAGACGTGCGGAAAAGCGGCAGTGCCCCGGGCATTCTTCCTGACGGTAAAACCCAGGTCACGTTGCTTTACGACGGGCTGAAGCCAGTCGCCTTGGACACTGTCGTAGTCTCAAGCCAGCACGCGCCAGGCCTGGCACTGGGAGATCTTGAAACGATGGTCCGGGAAGGGGTCGTTGATCCTGTCCTGGAAGCTTCCGGGCTGGACCTCGATACCTCAAACTTCAAACTGCTTGTGAACCCGTCGGGCCGCTTTGTGGTCGGTGGTCCCGCAGCGGACGCGGGTCTGACCGGACGGAAAATCATCGTTGATACGTACGGTGGTAGCGCGCGCCACGGAGGTGGGGCTTTCAGTGGCAAAGATCCCTCTAAAGTGGACCGGTCCGGTGCCTACGCTGCCCGCTGGGCCGCCAAGAATGCGGTCGCCGCTGGTCTTGCTGACCAACTGGAGCTGCAGCTGGCCTACGCCATTGGCAGCTCCAGGCCAGTGTCGGTCGCTGTTGACTCGAAGGGCACCGGCGTGCTACCTGACACTGAGCTTGCACGAATCATTCAAGAAGTCTTTGACTTCCGTCCCCTCGGCATTATCGAAGACCTTCAACTTCTTGACCAGAGTGCCGTCCGCTACCGCGACACCGCGGCGTACGGACACTTCGGCCGGGAACAGTTCCCCTGGGAAGCCCTAAACCGCACTGCGGACCTTAGGGCTGCTGCAGGGGCCTAGCCAAGGGGAGCGAGTGGAAACTGGTGGGGCCACGCCCACGGTTGCACAGGTCATGGTCGACCTGGACGTTCCCCACCTGGACCACCCTTTTGAGTACACGGTCCCCAAGGACCTCCAGGGGACAGTGGGCGTGGGCTCTAGGGTTCAGGTCAGGTTTGCTGGCCGCAGGAAAACCGGGTGGGTCCTGTCACTGGGGCCCGAAGCGACCTCCGGCAAGAAACTGCTGCCCATTCTTCGGACCATCGGACCCCTTCCTTTACTGAGCGAAGGCGTACTAAAGACCGCGCAGTATCTGGCGGCCCGCTACGCAACGAACCTCAAGCAGATACTCAGCTTTGCGTTGCCTGCCAGATCCGCTCACGTCGACAAAGAGTTCCAGGGAAAGGAAGTGAGGCAGGCGGGCCGCGGCGTGCCATCGCGAGCCGTTGCCTCCCTGTACCCGCGGCAAATGCGCGACGCGCTTCTGGCAGCGGTCAAGGGACTCAAGGGAAGTCCCCGGTGTGTTGTGACGCTCCCCACCGCTGCGGAGGCCGTCATGGTGGCCGGGTGGCTGAACGATGCTTTCCCCGAGCTGCGGGTGGCGCAGTCAACGACAGAAGACACTGCGGCCCACCGCTACCGCACGCACTGCCAGGCGCTTTGCGGGGAAGTCGATGTTGTTGTCGGCACCCGTTCAACGGTCTGGATGCCCCTGCCTGAAGGGGGGACCCTGATCCTGTGGGACAGTGGCGACGCTAGGCTGCGGGAGGTCCGGAGCCCCCACTTAGACGCGTTGGACATTGCGGTTGCACGCAGCCACGTAGAAGGCGTTTCACTACTCAGCCTGGGTTACGCGCGGTCTGTAAAAGACCAGTTGCTGATCAACTCAGGGTGGGCCAGGGACACGTCGCCGCCGCGAGAAGAGAACCTAGCGTTGGTCCCAAAGCTCCGCGTTTTCGACTGGCTGGAATCCGACCGGGCGGGCGCTGCAGGCGCAGGATTGTTGCCTTCCGTCGCCTACGGGGTGATCCGGGAGGGCTTAGAGAACGGGCCGGTTTTGGTGCAGGTTCCCGGGCCTGGCTACCGGAGCGAGTTCACCTGCCCTGTTTGCGAGGGCACCAGGGACGCACCTATCGCAGGGTGCTCTGACGACTTTCACGTACAGCCGGTCCGGTATCGGGTTGGTTCCGATCGGCTGGCAGAGGAACTCGGGAAAGCGTTTCCTAGCGTTGCCGTCCGTGTTTCTTCCTCGACCGCCGGGATCGTGCCTGCCGTTGGCAAGGAGCCGCAGATTGTAGTGGCGACCGCCTCTGCGGAACCAGAACCCGAATCCGGGTACGGGGCAGTCGTAATTGCTGGCGCGCATTCGCTGGCGTACCGGGACTTCCTGGACGCGATGCTCCAGGCGGAACGTCGCTGGATGGGTGCGCTCGCGCTTTCTGCCCCCGGAGCGCCAGCGATGCTGATCGGGTCGCCACCGGAAGTTTTGGAACAGTCCTTGGTTCGGTGGGACCCCAGCCTTCTTGCTAACTACGAGTTGGAGGTTCGCGGCCAGCTGGGGTTCCCGCCCGCGGCCTGGGTCGTGGCGCTTACCGCGTCGAGGGAGACACTGGACGCCTGCCTTGAGTCGATCGCGAATCCCGCAGTGGTGGTCGCGGCTCGGCCCCATCCCACGGGAGAGGCGGAGCTGTTCCGCGCGGTTGTCCGCGTAGCGGCCTCGGACGCCACCGGTTTGATGCGCGGACTTAGGGCTTTCCAGGTCGAACTTTCAAAGACTGGCCGGCCCCTGCTAGAAATCGATGTCAACCCAAGTGACCTCGGGGTGGCTTAGCCAGCTAGGGTTGTGCCGTGAAGGTTTTGTTTGCGGGAACACCCCTGGTAGCGGTGGACTCTCTGGACGCGCTGGTGAAAGCCGGGTTTGACGTTGCGGGCGCGATCACCCGCCCGCCCGCGCGGAAGGGAAGGTCCTCAAAGCTTGTCGACTCGCCCGTAGCAGAGTACGCGAAGGCCGCCGGCTTGCCCCTGTTTGAAACGTCCAGGCCAAGCGAGCCAGAGTCGCTCGCATGGATCCGCTCTCTGGACGCGGACCTTGGCGTCGTCGTCGCGTACGGGGCACTACTTCGACCTGACGTTCTGAACCTTCCCAAGTTGGGTTGGGTCAACCTCCACTTTTCAAGACTGCCCGATCTTCGCGGTGCAGCGCCCGTACAAAGAGCGCTGCTACGCGGGGACGAAGTGGTTGGAACAACCGTGTTCTACCTGGACGAAGGAGTGGACACGGGCCCCATCCTTTCCACCCAGGAAGTGAGCGTCCTTCCCCTAGAAACTTCCGGAGAGCTCCTTGACCGGCTTGCCCACATCGGGGCAGAACAGCTGGTGCAGACCGTGATGCAGATCGACGCGGGTAGCGCGACTGCCGTCCCTCAGGAACATAAGGCCGACCTGGAGGTGGCGAGCAAACTGGGGCGCGAAGACGGGTTCGTTTCTTTCGGGGACAGCGCAGAGCGAACTCTGAACAGGATCAGAGCCGTTTCTCCCGCGCCGGGAGCTTGGACGCTGGACCCGAACGGGAAACCACTAAAAGTGGCGCAGGCCAGCTTCTCGGAGCAAATCCTGCCCGCTGGGAGCTTGCGCCTGGACGGACAGCAACTGCTGGTCGGCACCGGCACGCAGGCCATTGTCCTTGGGAAGGTCGCTCCTGCAGGGAAGACGTGGATGAACGCAGCCGACTGGTTGCGCGGGGCCCGGGTCGGCGAAGACGCCCGGCTGGGCACCAAAGTGGAAGGGTGAAGTGTGAAAGATTTCAAGGAACCGGATCCGGCCCGCGTGGTCGCGGCCGAAGCTCTGCTGCAGGTTGAAGAGGAGGGTCGGTTCGCGAACCTGGTGCTCCCCAAGTTGCTTAAGTCCGAGCAGCTTTCCAACCGGAAGTTTTCGGCTCAGGACGCAGCGTTCACGTCCGAGCTGGTCTATGGGACGGTCCGCCGCACCCGCACACTTGACGCCGTGCTGGCTCCTCTTTCGAAACGTCCCCTGGACCAGCTGGACCCGCCGGTGCGGGTCTGCCTGCGAATGGGTGCCTACCAGCTGCTGTACATGCGCGTCCCCGACCATGCCGCGGTCTCAGAGACGGTGTCTGTTGCGCGAAAGCTGTGCGGTGAAGGACCCTCGAAGACCGTGAACGCCGTGCTCCGCAGTTTGCTGCGTGAAGGTTCCGAAGACGCCATTGAGCGGGCCGTGGAGCGAGCGTCAGAACGTTCTGCGCTTGGGATTCAGCACTCCCACCCGGACTGGATGGTCGACGCTATCCGCGAGTCGTTGCGGCTGCGGGGGATGGAAGGGCAGATTGAGGCGGCCCTCGAAGCGAACAACCAGGCTGCGCAAGTCACCCTGGCCGCGCGCCCCTCACTGGTTGAAGCCGGCGATCTTACGGCCGAGGCCGAGGACATCCTTGGAACTCCCGCGTATCAGGGGAACATCGCAGAATCGGCCGTGATCATCACGGGCGGCGACCCGGGAGCCCTGCCATCGATTCGCTCCGGGCACGCGGGTGTCCAGGATCAGGGTTCGCAGCTTGCCGCAGCACTGCTGGCTGCGGCCCCCGTCAAGGGGTCACCCGATGACAACTGGCTTGACCTTTGCGCTGGTCCCGGGGGGAAGGCTGCCCTTTTGGCTTCGATCGGAAGCGAACGAGGGGCCACCGTCACCGCAAACGAACTAATACCACACAGAGCCCGCCTGCTCGAGCGGTCCGTGCGAGCCCTACCCAACGTGGAGGTTGTGGTTGCCGACGGACGCAAACTGAAGAGCGACACGCTTTTCGACCGCACCCTGGTTGACGCTCCCTGCCTGGGCCTTGGCTCCTTGAGGCGTAGGCCCGAATCCAGGTGGCGCCACAGCAGGGCCGACTTAGATGAGCTGGTGCCGCTCCAGTGGCAACTACTTTCTTCCGGTGTTGAGCTGACTAGGCCGGGCGGGGCTATCGCCTGGGTGACGTGTTCCCCACACGCTGATGAGACGGTTGAACAGGTGGCGCACGCCCTTGAAGACTTGCCGGTGAAGCTTATCGACGCGCACAAAGTAGCCGAGCTGGTGACCCCCTTCGATTTACGCCCAGAACAGACCGAGGAACCTGTGATTCCAACCGGCTACCAGGACATATTGGAAAAGACGATCCAGCTTTGGCCTCACGTGCATGGCACCGACGCCATGTTCATCGCACTACTTGAACGGACAGACGACTAGTGAACGCGCAAAAACCCGTGATCAGCCCGTCCATCCTTGCCGCTGACCCAATGAGCCTGGGCGAAGAGATCAGGTCGGTGCAAAATGCCGACGAGGTCCATGTGGACATAATGGACGGTCACTTCGTCCCGAACCTGGCCGGTGGTCCGGACCTGGTGAAGGGAGTTGTGGGCCTAGGCGTCCTGCCCACCGACGTTCACCTGATGGTCGACCACCCAGACCATTGGGCACCCATCTGCGCCAAGCTGGGAGCCGCAAGCGTCTCGTTCCACGCCGAGGCCGCAGAGGGGCCCCTGACCCTGGCCCGCAAGCTGCGATCCCTTGGCGTGCGCCCAGGCGTCGCCTTTAGGCCCACCACGTCCGTCCAGCCTTACCTTCCGTTCTTGAACGAATTCGGAATGGTGCTGATCATGACGGTTGAGCCGGGTTTCGGCGGCCAGGTGTTTCTTCCTGAAACACTTGAGAAGGTGAATGCGGTTCGTAGCAGGGCGGACGCGGACGGCCTTGACTTAGCAATCCAGGTCGATGGCGGTATCGATAGGCAAACAATCCGCCTTGCAGCTGACGCGGGGGCTAACGTTTTCGTTGCAGGGTCTGCCGTCTTCCGGTCCAGTGATCCTGCCGAAGAGGTTGAGGCTCTTAGAGAAATCGCCGCACGCTCCATGGCGGGTCCTGGGCCCCTCCGGGCTTAGATGGCATACTGGGGGTGCTTCGGGGTCGGTGAAAGTCCGAACCGGCGGTGAAAGTCCGCGACCCGCTACCCAGCGGCTGAACTGGTGCAACTCCAGTACCGACGGTTAAAGTCCGGATGGAAGAGGCATGCTCGTGATGCCACGGCGCCCCGAAAAGAGGGGCGACGGTCTTGAAACTAACCCACAGACGCACGGAGAAAGCCGTCCTTTCTTGGGCCGCTCCACTCCTTTTTGGCAGCAGCCTTTTGATCCTGTGGTGGGTCGCAAGCGCAGCCAGTGACGTCCCATCGTGGGTTTTTCCTTCCCCTGCCGAGTTTTTGGATGCGGCCCGCAGCCTGTTCTCGCAGCCCTGGTTCTGGGAGCGGACCGCGACAACAACTCTTGAGGCCCTTCTTGGTTCAGCAATCGGGGTGCTGGTGGCGGTTCCCCTGGCTTGGGGCATTTACCGATCCAACTTCGTCCGCGCCGCGCTTGAGCCATTCTTGGGGGCGACACAGGCAATCCCAGCTGTCGCACTGGCGCCCTTACTGGTCCTTTGGATCGGGCACGGCACGACGGCAATCGTCGCGCTCTGCTCACTGATAGTCTTCTTTCCCGTCCTGGTGTCCACAGTCGTGGGATTGCGCGGGATGGACCCGGACGTTCTGGATGCCGCCGCCCTTGATGGCGCGCACGGGTTCCGCCTGGTTTTTTCAGTGGAAATGCCCCTGGCTGCTCCCGTAATGCTTGCCGGCATTCGCAACGGTTTCACCCTGTCGATCACCGGCGCGATTGTTGGAGAAATGGTGATGGGTGGAACCGGCTTAGGGCAGGTCCTCTCACAACAAAAGTACAACCTAGACACCGCGGGAATGTTTGTGACGGTTGCGACATTGGCGCTTCTGGCCATGACACTCTATTCCCTGGTTTATGCACTTGAGCGGCGCTTGAAAGCCGCCGCTGACAGTCCTGGAAAACAAAGGTAAGGAAAACAAATGAGATCTCATTCGCGCGCCACGAAGTGGTTGGTGAGCACCGCTGTTTTCGCCATGGCGCTGGCGGGTTGCTCGGCGGCAGACAACTCCGCGGAGCAATCCGGGCAGTCTGAGCCTTCGGAAGCGGGCTCGTCCGTTGAAATAGGTAGGGGAGGGGAAGAGGTCACCATCGGGCTCACCTACGTTCCCAACGTCCAGTTCGCGCCCGTCTACGTCGCAGCCGCCGACGAGATTTTCCGGGCCGCAGGGATTGGCGCAGTTGTTCGTCACCACGGGAACGACGAGGGCCTTTTCACGGCTCTTGCCTCTGGCGAAGAGGACATTGTTGTGGCCAGTGGGGACGAGGTCTTGCAGGCTCGGGCCGCAGGTCTTGAGCTTGTGGCGATCGGCTCGTACTACAACCAGTACCCGGTCGCGATCATCTCGAAGACCTCAGCGCCTGTTTCAACACTGGCTGATTTGAAGGGAAAGAGCATCGGGGTGCCCGGGGAGTTCGGTTCCAGCTGGTTCGGGCTGCTTGCCGCTCTGGAACAGGCGGGGCTGACCGTCAAGGACGTTAACGCGATCTCCATCGGTTACACGCAGGCCGCGTCCCTTGCGTCAGACCAGGTTGACTGCATTATCGGCTTCGTCAACTCGGACGCGGTCCAGCTTCGCGAAATGGGCGAGGACATCACCGTTCTTCCTCTTGCAGACTACGACGTGCCCCTTGTCGGTGCGACGATGGTGACCACGCGCGAGTGGATGGAAGCACATCCGGACCTGGCAGAAGGCACGGTGGGATCCATCGTCGCGGGCATGGACCGCGTCATTGCCAACCCCCAGCATGCACTTGAGATCTCGGCGCTTTGGGACACGTCAATCGCAGAGGGGACGCCAAGAGAAACGGCCGCCGCGCTCCTTGCAGGGACCATCCCGCTTTGGGAAAGGCCAGACGGGCAGGCCTCTGCTGAACAGGACCTGGAGACCTGGAAGAAGATGGCTCCCTTCTTGGCGGAGATCTTAGACCTGCCACTGGAAAAGATGGGGGAGGACTCGGCGGTCACCAACGAGTTCGCGGCAAAAACGAAGTAGCGCGGACGCCCCCGCGCCCTGCTTCAGCTTCTTTTAGGCTGGCCTCATGAGTAACATCGAGGAAATGTTCCAAACCATCTTGGAACGTAAGGTCGAGCGTCCAGACGGCTCACGAACCGTGACTGAACTGGACGCCGGCGTGCACTTTATTGGCAAGAAGATCGTTGAGGAAGCGGCCGAGGTCTGGATGGCCGCTGAATACGAAAGCGACCAGGAGCTGGCCGAAGAGTCCTCCCAACTGGTCTACCACCTGCTGGTCCTGCTTGCCGCGAAGGGTCTGACGCTAGAAGACCTCTACAAGTACCTGTAAGGAAACCGATGCTACGAATCGCTGTCCCCAACAAGGGGTCTCTCTCAGAAGCTGCGACCGACTTGTTGGGGGAGTCCGGCTACCGCTCCAGGCGACGCGGGCGCGAACTAGTCCTGATCGACAGGGACAATGACGCGGAAATCTTCTTCCTCCGTCCCAGGGACATAGTGGTGTACGTAGGTCAGGGGACGGTCCACGCGGGGATCACTGGCCGCGACCTGGTAGCTGATTCAAGAACTGATGCCATTGAGCTGATGGGGCTTGGTTTCGGACGTTCACGGTTCCGTTTCGCGGCCCCTGTGGGAACCATGAACCGGATCGAAGAACTACGGGGGAAACGCGTCGCGTCCTCGTACGACCACCTGGTTCGCGGGTACCTGGACGAACGGGGCATCGAGGCGGAAGTCATCCACCTGGACGGCGCCGTGGAATCCTCGGTGCAGCTGGGCGTCGCTGATGCGATTGCTGACGTTGTAGAAACCGGGAGCACGCTGAAAGCTGCTGGACTGGAAGTGTTCGGGGAACCGATCATGAGCTCCGAAGCTGTCTTGATCACGGGGGAGCGGCACTGCGATCTGCCCGCCCTTGCGGTCTTGCAGCAACGGATCTCCGGTGTGCTTGTGGCCCGCGACCACGTCCTTCTGGACTACAACATTGCCGCAGAGAACCTGGCCGCTGCTACCGCGATAGCGCCGGGCCTCGACTCGCCCACGGTGTCACCCCTTGCCGAACCCGACTGGAAAGCGGTTCGCGTGATGACTAAGCGCGCATCGATGAACCAGACCATGGATGACCTGCTTTCGGCCGGAGCGAAAGGTATCATCGTCACTGAGATTGCTGCGTCCCGGTTGGGCTAGCAGGGCGGTTAGGAGACCGGTGAGCCAAGCAAAAGGTGGCGGTGCCCGGCGGATCTTGATCCTCACGTTAAACCTGTTGAACACCCGCACCGGTCTTTCCGCGAAACGCCTCTTGGAGCTTGTCCCCGGGTACGACACTGCGCAACAAGCCTCCGCTGAACGGAAGCTTGAGTGTGATCTAGCGACTCTCAGGAAAACTGGGTTGAACGTTAAGACGCTCCCCACCTTCCCGCCCCGCTACCTTATCGATACGAAGGACGCTGGCGGGCCGCCTCTACTAACCTCCGAAGAGTTTCGCCTGCTTAGGCGCGGTAGCGAGGCATGGACCGGTCTTGCGCGGACCCAGGCTGGCGTCGTCCTCAACAAGCTACGGGCCGTGACGGATGGACCCACGAATGCTCTGCCGGCACGCACCGCGTTGCCACTGGAGGGCGGTGCCTACACAGCTGTTCTGCACGAAGCCATCACCGACGCACGCCCCATCAGCTTTGATTACGAATCAAAGAATGGGCTTGAGAACCGAGAGGTTGCGCCTTGGAATCTTGTCGCCCGGGGGAGCGCCCTGTACCTGTGGGGGTTTGACTTGAACCGGTGGGCTCCTCGCCTCTTCCGCCTGTCGCGGTTTAGGTCCGACCCTGAGATGATCGCCCCGTCGCAAGCCACTTTGCCGATCGGTGCCCTGGCCCCCAGGGAGTTCGACCACGATTCTTTCCTAGTTGCCCCACTGCTTGCCGTGAGGGTTGGTGGGGCGCCCCTGGTGCGGGCAAAGAGCGGTCCGGCGGCGGCGCAGAACACAGAACTGCCGCAGGGCTGGGAAGTCCTGCAGGGCACTCAGGGAGACGTGGGGGCTTGGGAAGCCTCACTGCTTCGTGAGGCGACGGACGTGGTGGTGCTAAAGCCAGATTTCTTGGCTCAGACGGTCATGGAGGCGCTGGAAGCCGCAGCGGGTTTTGGGGGGAGCGATGGCTGAGGACGCCTCTTTGCAACTTTCGCGCCTGGCTGCTTTGGCCACCTTCATTGCAGACAACCCGGGGACGCCTTTGCTGGACGTAGCGTTCCACTTCGATCGCAAACCGGCACAGCTTCGGCGTGACATTGCGGTGCTAATCGACTCTGGTTTCGATGATCTGCTGCCCGGACGTACTTTAGAACTCGATCTGGAAGCCTACCTGTCGGACCAAACCCTGACCCTTAGAAGTCCGCTGGGATTGCAGCGTTCCGCGGTTTTGACCGCAGATGATCTGGCACTTCTTACCTACGGGTTGCAGGCGATTGCTCCGATGCTCACGCAGACGGAAGCACAGGCTATCCCACGTGTGCTTGAAAAGATCGCAGCCTATTCGGGCCTAGAGTCCGCCTTTGACCAGACCTTGGTCGACACGATTTCAACGCCGCTGACCAGCGAGCGTCTGCAGTTGTTGCGTGGCGCTATCGCGGGTGGCCAGCGAGTCAGGTTCCACTACGTGAGCGGCAGTGGAAAACGTGGAGTCCGAACGGTTGCGCCAACTGGTCTGTCATTTGCTCGCGACGGTTGGCTGCTGGATTCGATCTGCTTGGACGCGGGAGCACCCCGGTTCTTCAGGCTGGATCGCATGGATGATCTTGAAGTTCTTCCGCCCGATGCTTCCAGCAACGCGGACATAGCCAGCTCTGGAGGTCATAGCCAGGGGCAGACGGTGCTGGTGGAACTCTCGCCTGACGCAGGCTGGCTAACGCATGAAACCGCCGCGACTTCCGTGCGTCGCTCACCCAGAGGCCTGACCGCAGAGTTTACAATGTGGGATCCGCATTGGATGCGCACGGAACTGCTGTTGACATCCCGCTGCGTTCGCCGCGTCGACCCGGCGTACCTACTTGAAGAGGCCCGGGCGTACGCTGAAGAAGCCCTGGAAACTTGGAAAACCATCTGCCCTAAAGAAAGCTCAGAGAATGACTGAAGAAGACAACGCGTCCCCGGCGGAGCGGATGGAGCAGTTCCGCGAACACATGAAGATTGAGGAATCGGGGCTCTCACTGTTCTTGGAATCCCTTCCTTTCTCACCTGATGCCTTCCAAGTTGAGGCTCTAGAGGCTGTGGCACTGGGGCAATCCGTGCTGGTCAGCGCTCCAACGGGGTCGGGAAAGACCGTGGTGGGGGAGGGCGCCGCTTTCCTGGCGCTCCAAGAGGGCAAGCGCGTCTTTTACACCACGCCCATCAAAGCCCTGTCGAATCAGAAGTTCCACGACTTCCAAAAAGCTTTCGGCGAGGACAGGGTCGGTCTGCTGACGGGGGACGTTTCCATCAATGGCGACGCGCCGCTGGTTGTCATGACGACCGAAGTGCTCCGCAACATGATCTACGTTGGCAAAGACCTCTCAAACCTGGGGACGGTCGTGGTTGACGAGGTCCACTACCTGTCTGACAAATACCGCGGGCCGGTCTGGGAAGAAGTCATTATCCAACTGCCGCAGACCACGAAGGTCGTTGCGCTCTCAGCGACTGTTTCGAACTACGAGCAGTTCGCAAACTGGATCAGTAGCGTGCGGGGTAGCTGCACGGTCGTGATCAGCGACGTGCGCCCCGTGCCGCTTTACCAGCGCATGATGGCGGGCTACAGGCTCTACGACCTTTTCGCTGCGCCCCGGAAAGCCGCGAAGAACCCGGGTGTTTGGCACCGGCTCAACCCCGATCTTGAAGAGGCCATGACGGGGGAGGGGCGGCACCGGCCCAGGGCCCCTCGTCCCGCTCCCAGGCCCGTGATCGTGGAACGGCTAGATTCGAAGCACCTGTTGCCCGCCATTTTCTTCATCTTTTCCCGTGCGGGCTGCGATGACGCGGCGAAACAGGTGGCGGAAGCTCACCTTGGGCTGACCAACTCTGAGGAGCGTCGCAAGATCGACGAAGCGACCAGCCGCGCCCTGGCCTTGGTTCCTGCGGCTGACCATGCTGCACTCGGCTTGGACAGCTGGGCAGAGATGCTGAGGAGTGGGGTCGCAGCACACCACGCGGGACTGCTTCCGGTAATGAAGGAAACGGTCGAGGAGCTGTTCTCAAAGGGGCTGATCAAGGTCGTCTTCGCCACTGAGACACTGGCTCTTGGAATCAACATGCCCGCGCGAACAGTTGTGCTGGAATCCCTTGAAAAGTGGGATGGCTCCGAGCACGTGCCGATTGGGCCTCGCGAGTACACGCAGCTGACCGGGCGGGCGGGTCGGCGTGGAATAGATAAAGAGGGCAATGCCGTAGTTGTTGCCAGCCGGGGGATCACCCCAGAGGAGGTCGCCGAACTCGCCTCCAAACGGTCCTACCCGCTGGATAGCGCGTTCTTCCCCTCGTACAACATGGCCGTCAACCTGCTGGCCCGTTCGGATATGTCCGAGGCCAGGTCGATCCTGGAATCCTCGTTCGCCCAATACCAGGCCGATGAGGCCGTTGTTAACCTGGCGCAAAAGCTGAAGGCGACACAGGAGGAACTCGGCGAAGTTGAAGGGGAGCTCCAGTGTTCGCGCGGAGATGCGAAGGGATATTTCCGTCTTCGTGAAGAGGTCGCTGCGCTGCAGAAAAGGGCGGGGAAGCTTCGCAAGGAAGACGAAAAGAATGCGAAGATTCGCTTGCTTGCGGAACTTCGCGCCGGGGAAGTCGTGCGTTTCAAGCGCGGGCGGCGATGGAAGCGTGCGGTTGTGGTCTCACCCGCCGATAAGGGGTACTCGGTCCCGCTGGTCGGAGTTGTTGATGAGAACGGGAAGCTGGGAAAGCTGGGCCCCCGCGAAGCAGGCAAAGACCTGGAGGTTTTGGGGCGCATGCACGTGCCTCACGGAGGTGCAAGGCGGTCAAGGGACCGGCAGTACATCGCCCGGGACGTCCGGGACTTCAGGCCCACATATCAGGGTGGAAAGAAAGTCCCGACCGACCCCAGGGTTACGAAACTGCTGGATCGGGCTGAGCGCCTTGAGGCTGAGCTAGAGGCGCACCCTGTCCATTCGTGCCCAGATCGGGAATCCCACGCGGTTCTGGGACACCAGTACGCGCGCCTGCTTCGGCGTCAAGACCAGCTGTCGAAGCAGATCGAGTCGCGCACCGCGCGTATTGTTGGCGAGTTTGACCAGGTTTGTCAGGTGCTGCGGGACCTTGGATTCCTGGAAGGTGACAGGGTCAGTGAACGTGGCCAGTCGTTGCGGCGCATCTACGGTGAGCGTGACCTGGTGGTTGCCGAGGCCATCAACCAGGGTGTCTGGGAAGAACTTACGCCTGTAGAGCTTGCCGCGATCGTCTCTGCGGTTGTGTACGAACCTCGCGCGGACGCGGCCGGACACGCGTATATTCCCACCCCGGCACTGCAGCAGGCGTGGGAGGCCACGGAGCAGATCGCTACTGATATTCGCAAGGCTGAGAAGAAGGCGGGCCTTGAGCGGACAGCAGACCTGAGCCCTGAACTTGTGGACATGACTTACAGGTGGGCGCGCGGAGCAACTCTTGCGCAGGTCTTGGAACACAGTGAGCTTTCTGGCGGCGACTTTGTGCGCTGGATGCGCCAGGTTCTGGACATGCTGCAGCAGATCCGCCGGGTTCCGGGAACAAGACTGAGGGACGCTGCGCGAATCGCTTACCAGGACCTGTTGCGCGGAGTGGTGGCCTGGAGCGACGATCTGTGACGGTCAAGTCGCCGGCTAAAGCTAAGTCGTCGGCGACCGGGTCAACCTGGCTTGACCTGGCCTTGGTTGCGCTCTCTGGTGCCGCGATGTGGGCGGCTTTCCCAGCCCTGTCGCTGTGGTATCTTGTGGTCCCCTCACTGGCGTTACTGATCGGTTTGGTTGACCGGGTTTCACCCTGGCGGGCGGGGGCTTACGCGGCGCTTTGGACGATGGTCTTCTTCATGCCCCACATCTCGTGGATACAGGTCGCCACTAATAAAACGTGGGGTGCTTGGGTCGCACTAGCTGGCGCTGAAGCGTTTTTCATCTACCTGTGGGGGCTGAGCTTCTCAGCTCTTGGCAGCTGGAAGTGGTCAAGGACCCTGTGGGGCCAGGCCCTGGGTGGTGGGTTGTTGTGGGTCGCTTTCGAACAGTTGCGCTCCCGAGTGCCGTTCGGTGGTTTCCCCTGGGGAAACGTGTCCTACCCGCAGGTTGATTCTCCAATGGTTGCCTACGCCCCTCTTGGGGGTGAGGTCCTGGTGTCTTTCCTGGTGTTTGTGGCTGCGGTTTGTCTCCGTAGGGCCATTGGCCCCGCGGTGCTGGGTGACCCCGGATGGGCCCGCATCGGAGCCTTGGCTCTCTCAATCGCCATCGTGTTTGGGCCGTTTATGGTTCGTCTTCCGAATGCTGAGCAGGCTGGAAACCTGAGGGTTGCCCTGGTTCAGGGGAACGTTGAGATCCCGATGGAGGAAACCTTCTCGATCCCTCGTAAGATCACCGGCAACCACGTTGATCAGACCCTGATCTTGGCAGAGCAAGCCGAGCCCGACGTGGTGTTTTGGGGGGAAAACGCTACGGACATCGACCCTAGGCAAGATCCTGAAACTGCCGAGCTGGTCCAGCAGGCGACGGATGCGACGGGGGTACCCCTGGTTTTCGGTTTGATGGAGTACAACAGGGGAGGGCGCTACAACTGGATTGGTGTCTGGTATCCGGAGACTGGGCTAGACCTGGAGATGTACGGCAAGCAGCATCCGGTCCCGTGGGGTGAGTACATTCCGATGCGGAAACTAACCCTGTGGCTTGCGACAGCCGCTGCCCAGGTTTCGGTAGACATGTTTCCTGTCGACAACCCGGGCTACATGACGGTGGAACTGAATGACGGCCGGATCCTCCCGATTGCGGTGGGAATCTGTTTTGAGGTTGCCTACGAACCCATCATCCGCGAAGGGGTTGAGCTCGGTGGGCAGTTGATCTACATTCCGACGAATAACGCTCACTTTCGTGACTCGGCAGAGTCGGTGCAGCAGTTGCAGATGGGCCAGTTCAGGGCCGCTGAGTTCTCGCGTACGGCGCTTCAGGTTTCGACGAATGGGGTCTCTGCGATCGTGCGGCCAGACGGGACGATCTACGAGGCCACTGGGACTCAGGAGGCTGCTTTCCTGGAGGCCACGGTCCCTCTTCGTACTGTCATGACACCGTCCGCGAAGTTGGGGGAGTGGCCGACGATGCTTGCTATGGCTGGCGGTGGGATCCTTGCGCTCACCAGTTTGGGGGCGTACATCTATGGCCGGAGCCTTACGAAGGCAGCGGCCAAGCACGCCGACAGCTAAAAAAGACTGCGGCCAAGAAGTGCCAAGGCAGTGCAGATAGTGGGAAGAGGCTTTAGCCGTTTCGGTAGGCGACGTCGAGTTCTAACTCACCGCTACGGTAGGCCTCAAGCTGCTCATCAAGCAACGTGGCAAGTTCTTCAAGCGAACGGCGCTCAAGGAGCATGTCCCAGTGCGTGCGCTGCTGTTTCGGCGGCTTAGGATCCTCACCAGTCTGGACGTCCGACACAATGTCGCCAACGGCTCCGCAACGGCACTCCCACGTAGAAGGCGGTTCGGCTTCGTTCGCGAACATGATTTCGAACTCGTGGCCGCGGGTGCAAGCGTAGACAACTGGGAAGCGCTCAGCGAAGACAACACCTTCTTCAGACTCCAGGGACTTTGATCCGATTTGCATCCCACGAAGTGCGCGATCCGCCATGTGCTGCTCCTAAGTTCTTTGTAGCCTGCAACCAACCATTATAGAGCCCGGGCGACGGCGTAGCCCAGATTGCGCCAACGGCGCAGGAAACCGCCAAGCTCCGATAATGTACATTATGTCAGATCGCCTCCCGATCTGCGTCAGACTACTAGTACCTGATCTCAAAACCGTCCAGGTCCTCGGGCTCCGCTGCCTGGCACTCCAGCCGGGAGATCATCAGGCCCTGTACCCCGCCGCGTAACCACCCTTGGAAGGCGTCGATTCGGTATCCCATTCCCTGCAGGTGAAGCGTGACAGAACCATCCGAGTTATTGCGGACCCAACCATCCAGGTTCAGGTTCTCTGCCTGCCACTTACAGCGGTAACGGAAACCGACACCTTGGACCGCGCCATCGATTCTGCCTCTAATGGCTCTTTTCTGGTGCTGGTCGCTCATGGTTCAAGCCAGTCTAGGACGCGTTTCGAGCTCGCCTGCGAGCCTCTAGTTCGTTCATGCCAATCACGCCTTCTCCCCCGTCCACTGGGAGTTCCGCCAAAGTGCCTTCGACTTCGCGCCACACGCGACCAACGGCGATTCCAAAGACCCCCTGGCCGCCCTGGAGCAAGTCGACTATTTCGTCGGCAGACGTGCACTCGTAGACGGAAGCTCCATCGCTCATTAATGTGATAGAGGCCAGGTCATCTACACCCCGGCCTTCCAGTTGGGCAATCACGGTTCGTACTTGCTGCAGGGACACGCCAGCGTCCAAAAGTCGCTTCACAACTTTCAAGACCAAGATGTCCCTGAAAGAGTAGAGCCTCTGTGAGCCGGAACCCTGCGCGCTACGTAGGGAAGGAACCACGAGTCCGGTTCGGGCCCAGTAGTCGAGTTGCCTGTAGGTAATCCCGGCGGCCCCGCAGGCGACAGGTCCCCTGTACCCCGCATCCACATCGATCTCTGCGAGTGTGTCGCCGAAAAGCATGCTCTGACGCACCTCGGGTGTGCTCTCACGGTTTCCGACGCCCATTAGGACTCCTTGTCGCTTAGCCTTCGGCCAGATATGTAGACTCTACCCCGCCAAATCAACCTTCAGGCTCAACTTGAGGGTGAGTGTCTTTCGTGTCGGTTACTCGCTCACGGCAGCAAGTGCCGCGTGCAGGTATTCGGAATGAAGTTCTGAAAAAAGTTCGGCAAGCTCGGAAGCTCTGGCTGCGGCACGCTCCCGATCTCCAGGCCTGTCACGGCGCGCAACACCGAGCGTCATCTGGTCGACAATGTCCGCTGAACGGTCGGCACCATTCTTCACTGACCGGAGGTTACGGACGGGGGTGCCTGCAGCAGCCAGACGGTTGATCAAAGAGACGACGTTTACCGTCTTAGCCCGGAAGTGTCCGCCGAGGTCGGGCGTAATAAGCCCAAGCTTCACGTACTCTTCCAGGGTCTCCCTAGATGTTCCGGTGAGGTCCGAGAGCTCTCTAGTTGAGATTGTCGAGCGCCCACTAGGGACGATGCTTTTCCCGTCGTTGGTTACGATCTGGGTGCGGCGGATCGGATCGGCATCATGCCCAGCATCGAGCGCTTGCAGATTCTCATGGATAACTCGAAGCGGCGCATACGAATCGCGTTGTTCAGTGAGGATATAGCGGATTCGCTCGATGTCTGAGAGCGAATACTTCCGGTAGCCAGATGCGCTCCTGTGAGGAGAAACAAGTCCCTTTTCCTCCAGGAACCGCACCTTGGAGACCGTCGTGGCCGGAAAGTCACGGGCCAGAATCTTAACGACCGCCCCTATCGCAAAGGCAGGTTCGTGCGAGATGTCATGAGGCCAGGAAGTGGCAAGGCTGCGAACAGCCTTGCGCTCCCCTGTGCTCAGTGGTCTCGCTGGACTCCCCATTATTCGTTCGGTGAGGGGTGGTAGGTCATCCTGTATTTGCCGATTTGAACCTCATCACCGGCGTTCAGCACGACCTGGTCGGCCCGCTCCCGGTTCACGTAGGTTCCGTTCAGGGCTCCGGAGTCACGGATCAGGTGGCGCCCGTTCTTTCTGATGAACTGGCAGTGCTTACGGGAAACGGTGACATCGTCAAGGAAGATATCCGAGGACGCGGAACGCCCCGCGTTCGTCACCTCCCGGTCAAGCAGAAACCGAGCACCCGTGTTCGGACCACGCTGCACGATCAGCAAGGCGGAGCCCGGTGGCAGGGCAGCAACGGCTTCTGTGTCGCCTTTGGAAAGCGGGATGGCGACGGGCTCGACAGCGCTTTCGGCTCCGGTGCCGAATACTGCTGTCCTTGTTGGATCGAACGCTTCGCTCACTCTCTCCCCTTTTCGTCTGCGAACTACTACCCTAGGCTATCCGATTCGGGAGCCTCCCACGCCGCGGAATCGGGAAGCAAGCACTATTCAACCTCGGTAACCGAGGCCCAGCTTGGCTCAGGCCAGTCTGCCGTCGAGGTGATCTCCAAGAGTCTTGTTTCAGTGAGCGAGACCTCTGCCCCGTAGGCGCGGAACTGGGCACTAGAACCACCCCGGATGTCCAGGGCAGTTGAGAGCGTATGGGAATCTCCGATCGCGGTCCAAACGTAGGGAGAGTCCACCAGCGCTCCGTCCAGGATTATCTGTCCCCCATCGGTACCGAACCAAGAGCGCCCACTGAGCCGGATCCCGTTCAACTCAATGGCTTCGGCCCCGGCGTTTCTCAGCTCTGCGAGCGTTGTGACGAACAGCGAAGCCGGAAGAGTCCCGGGTTCAGCTGTAATCCGGTAGACGACCCCGGGACCCTCCACGGGAATCTCCCCAGCGATTATCTGCGCGTCAACGAGAGCTTTGCGAGAAGCTTCACTCGCGGCCTCGGCTGAGGTTGCCGCGTCCTCCAGTTCTCTCACCTGTTCCCTCAGATCGGTCCGCGCGGCACGTAGCTGGTCTTCGCGTTCTTCCAAGCCGTCCAAAAGGCTCACCAGCTCCGGCTCGCTCAGCTTTGCCAGGCGATCAGCGTTCTGGGAACGTATCTGAGTTGACAATGCAAACCCCAGAATCAGACAGAGGAGCATGACTAGCAAGTGGGTGGGGCGGGGACGCTCTGTCCAAACGCCGCGGAGCCTCTCCCCCGGCGTCCTGTGATCGGGCGGTTCCTCCTGGTGCCGCCCCCTCTTTCGGGTTCCCTGTGGCATGGTCTACGCCCCGAAGATGAGCCTGCGGATAGAGGCAGCATTCGTGAAGATGCGGATGCCCAAAACGACAACCACGGCTGTTGTCATGGCTGAGCCCACCCCCAGCTGAACACCCAGGAAAACCAGCAGACAGGCGACGACGACGTTCCAGAAAAACGAGGTGACGAAAACGCGGTCAGAGAACATTCCTTCCAGAGAAGCACGCAACGCGCCGAACAGCGCGTCAAGAGCAGCCACGATTGCGACGGGGAGATAAGGCGCCAAGAACTCTGGCAGGACGGGGTCAAACAAGACGCCGAGCACTATCCCTAAGACCAGGCCGATTGCTGCAATCATCCCTATCCGATCCCTTCTTGGCCAGGTGCGACGAACCAGGTCTGGCTGGTACCTACCGGGCCCAGTATCAGCCGCTGGGACGTTTTCCAGCTAATGGACACACCTTGCTTCTGGGCAAGAGTCCCACTGAGATGCTCCACGCTCTCAGCGAGCTTAGTCGGGTCCCCAATCGCTTCAATGACGTATGGGCTCTGTACGGCCTTCAGGTTTACTAGGACCGCCGAGCCTGCCAGGCGGATGTTTGTTTGTGGCCCGACGCGCTGCCCGTTTACGCCAACTGCCTCAGCCCCGCCCGCCCACAGTGCGTTGACAACTTCCCGAAGATCGCTGTCGCCCACCACGGGGCTGGTGCCCGTCGTTACGGCCTCGGTAACCGTCACGGCAAGACCCTGCCCACTCACCCTTCTTGAACTGGCTGCTACTGACAGTGCCTCATCAAGACCGGGGACAGCCTGCGCTTCGCCGCGCAACTTTTCAAGGGACCGCTCCAGCCCAGCTGTCTCGGTCTCAAGCTGGTCGACCTCGTTCTGTCTTGTCTCGACAGCACTGGTAAGAGCTTCGGTTGTTGATTCTGCAGCTGCGTTGTCTGCCTGTAGCTGGCGGATAGCGGCAACCGTTGAAAACGCGAGCAAAACGCAAATCAGGAAGACTGTCCCCTTCGCGATTGGCCCCGACTTAGCTTTTCCACTTTCACGGTAGGCAAGGTACGAGGGGTCGAGTGAAGCAGCAGTGATTCGGGCAAGGAGGGGCATAGTTGGCGACTCCCACCCCACGCCCTGGCTGTGCTTTCGCTGGTCCATTTCACCCCCTTGCAAACAACCGTACCCTTGGCCCGCCCTGGGCCACTGCACTCTAGGATGGGAGCATGTCAAACCTTGCCCGAATACGCCCCGTCACGAACTCCATCAAGCTTTCGCGGGTTCCGGACCTCATCCCTGACGCAGAGCTGGCGGGTGCCCACGCAGACACCCCGATCACCGGGGTCAGCATCGCGACGGACGACCTGGAACCCGGCTGGTTGTTCGTGGCTTCACCCGGGGAGCGCTCTCACGGCGCGGCCTATTCGGGCGCGGCGAAGCAGGCAGGGGCAGCTGCGATCCTCACTGATCCTGAAGGACGGGACCGGGCCTTTGCGAGTGGACTCCCAGTTGTTGTGACCGGGGACCCCCGGGAGGCCGCTGCGATCCTAGCTGGCGAGTTCTACGGCCCAGAGCATCAGGAAATGGTAAAAGTCGGCGTCACGGGAACAAACGGAAAGACAACGACCACCTACTTCGTGAAGGCAGTCTTGCAGGCGGGTCTTGGACAGACGGCGCTACTTGGAACCATCGAAATCAACGCGGGCAAGACAATGGTGTACGCGGACCGGACGACGCACGAGGTCCCAGTGGTTCAGCGCGCACTGGCGCTCGCAGCGCAAGAGGGCAGCAAGGCCGCGGTTGTCGAGGTGTCGTCCCACGCTCTGGAGCTCGGCCGGGTGCAGGGAATCGATTTTGACCTGAGTATCTTCACCAACTTGCAGCACGATCACCTGGATTTTCACGGGGACATGGATTCCTACCTTGCCGCCAAGGCCAAGCTCTTTGATTCTGCACGCACGAAACAAGCCGTGATTGCCCTCGATGACGCCTACGGACGCAAACTGGCGACCAGTCTCCAGATCCCCGTGACAGGGGTGCAGGTGCTAACTGATGACCCGCTGGAGACCGACTTTCCGGTGTGGCGGGTCACGGAGATCCTCGCGAACCCTGATACAGGTGGCGCAACCTTCACCCTCACCAGCCCAGAGGGGATCCGGGTGGCTTGTGAATGCCCGCTTCCCGGGGCGGCGAACGTGCAGGATGCCGCGCTTTCGCTGGTGGCAGGGGAACAGCTGGGGGTCCCGCTTAGCGAGAGTGTTCCCGCGTTGGCCGCCGCTCCCCCGGTCCCCGGAAGAGTCCACTGGATCGGCAGGCCGTCGACAACAGCACCTTCAGTCTTGGTGGACTCAGGGCACACGCCCGAAGCCATAGAAGTCCTGATTGAAACACTGCGTCCCACAGTCGCGGGCCGGATCATCGCCGTCTTTGGAACCGATGGTGATCGCGACGCGTCCAAACGGGTCCCTCTTGCGGAGACGTTCGCTGACCGGGCAGACGTTCTGGTGATCACGGATGAGAACCCCAGGGGCGAGGACCCGGCTGCGATTCGCGCCCAGTTGCTGACGGGCGTGCGGAACCGCCGACCAAACCTTGAGGACGCGGTTGAGGTGACGGAGGGCCGCGCCGCCGCAATCCGGAAGGGTATTGAGCTGGGTGAGCCCGGAGACCTAGTTCTGATCACAGGTAAGGGAGCAGAGAGAGTCCAGGAGTGGGCAAGTGGACCCGTGGACTTCTATGACCCAGACGTCGCGGCTGCCGCGTTTGCTGCCGCCGGCTACAGGAACCAACAGAGTAAGGAAAGCAATGTCTGACCCCTCGGAACAAATCCCGCCGACCGGCGATCAGGAAGACCAGGACGCGCGCCGTGCGGAGTTGATGCGGGCTTCCCTTGATGCGTACGACTTAGAGGGTGAGGACCTTGAGCTTCTTGCCGAGGTTCCTGGCCAAGAACCCCTGCTTATCGAGGCTCCAGCTCCGCCCGTCCTTGCCGTTATCGGGCGGCCGAACGTTGGTAAATCAACGCTGGTGAACCGGATCCTGGGACGCCGCGAAGCAGTCGTACAGGACACACCAGGCGTCACTCGCGACCGCGTCCTGTACGACGCCGAGTGGGCCGGGCGCCAGTTCATCGTGGTGGACACGGGCGGCTGGGAAGTTGACGTGCGAGGCCTCGATCGGCAAATAGCCGACCAGGCTGAACTTGCTATCGGCCTTGCCGATGCAGTCGTGTTCGTCGTGGACACCACGGTGGGGGCGACGGCAACAGACGAGCGCGTGGTCCGGGTGCTACGCCAGTCAGGAAAGCCTGTGATCCTGGCGGCGAACAAGGCGGATTCTGCCATGCAAGAGGCCGAGGCCGCGGCGCTTTGGTCGCTTGGGCTTGGCGAGCCCTACCCCGTTTCAGCGCTACACGGCCGAGGCTCTGGCGACCTCCTTGACGCGATCATGGAAAAGTTGCCTGAGCAGACCGCAACTGGATACAGCAAGTCGTCTGGGCCTGCCCGGCGAGTGGCACTTGTTGGCCGACCGAACGTAGGAAAGTCGTCTTTGTTGAACGCGCTTGCCCGCGAAGAGCGCGCGGTCGTCCATGACTTGGCGGGAACCACTCGCGACCCTGTCGATGAGATGATCGAAATTGACGGGCGCGAGTGGGAGTTCATTGACACCGCTGGGGTTAAGCGCCGGTTGCACCGCGTGAGCGGAGCCGACTACTACTCTTCGATCCGAACCCAGGCCGCGCTAGAGCGCGCAGAAGTTGGCTTGGTCATCGTTGATGCCTCTGTCCCATTCACCGAACAGGACGTTCGGGTGGTCCAGCAGGTGGTGGATGCGGGTCGCGCCCTGGTAATAGTCAACAACAAGTGGGACCTTGTCGATGACGACCGCCGCGGTGCGCTCTTGAAGGAAGAAGCCAAGGATTTAGGTCAGGTGGAGTGGGCCCCGCGCATCAACCTGTCAGCGCGCACCACCTGGCACCTAAACCGCCTACCCCGGGCTTTGGACGACGCTTTGGAAGGGTGGGAGACCCGGGTCTCAACGGGAAAGCTGAACTCTTTCCTGGGTAAGCTCCAAGCCGCGAATCCGCACCCCGTACGCTCGGGTAAGCAGCCACGCATCTTGTTTGCCACGCAGGCATCCACCGCTCCCCCACGTTTCGTGATCTTTGCATCAGGATTCCTCGACCCGACTTACCGCCGGTTCATCGAACGCAGGCTGCGGGAAGAGTTTGGCTTCGTGGGCAGTCCCATCCAGCTTTCGGTGCGAGTGCGATCCAAGCGAAAGAAGAAGTGATCGCGAAAGCTCCCAAGTTCGGCGCCAATACCGCGATCGGTGTCGGACGCGTCGCTAACGCCCCTGCTTAGCACCCCTACAATCTCAGTCCGCATGATGGGGGGCGGGGCAAACCTGCGGCGGATTGTGCAAGATTGGCTTGCGTCATCTACCCCTTAGTTTCTTGGAGGGACCTTGAGTCCATCGGCAGTCCAACAATCCCTGATCGGCCGTTATAGCGACTGGTTGCCGAAGAGCGCCAGCGAGAACATCGTTTCTTTAGGGGAGGGTGGGACTCCCCTGGTCTACGCTCCCAACCTGTCTGCGACGGTGGATGGCGAAGTCTGGGTGAAGGTCGAAGGCGCTAACCCCACGGGCTCCTTCAAGGACCGAGGCATGACAGTTGCTGTTAGCGTCGCGGCTGCCCAGGGGTCAAACGCCGTTGTCGCGGCCTCGACGGGGAACACGTCTGCTTCGGCGGCCGCCTACGCGGTTCGTGCCGGCATGCTTCCAGTTGTCCTGCTTCCTGCCGGCAAAATCGCGCAGGGGAAGCTGGCGCAGTCAATCGTCTACGGGGCGAAGATTGTCCAGGTTGACGGAAACTTTGACGACTGCCTGACGATCGCACGCAAACTCGACGAAGACTACCCGATCGCGCTGGTGAACTCGCTAAACCCCAACCGGATCCAGGGACAGAAGACCGCCTCGTTCGAGATCGTTGACGCGCTTGGAAAGGCGCCGGATATCCACATGTTGCCTGTTGGGAACGCCGGGAACATAACGGCCTACTGGCTGGGCTACAACGAGTACTTCGATGCTGGAATTGCAAAGACCCGACCGCAAATGTGGGGCTTTCAAGCAAAGGGCGCCGCGCCCCTGGTGCTGGGCCACCCCGTCTTGAACCCAGAGACAGTGGCGACCGCGATCCGCATTGGGAACCCGGCGTCGGCTGACTTTGCAATCGCTGCGCGCGACGAATCTGGCGGCCGAATCGAAGCTGTGAGCGACCGCGAAATCCTGGACGCGCAGGCCCTCCTGGCGGAAAAAGAAGGGATCTTCGTAGAGCCCGCCTCAGCAGCGGGCGTCGCAGGGATGCTCAAGGCCCATGCCGCCGGCCAATTGCCTTCCGGGCAGCAGATTGTCATCACGGTCACGGGCAATGGGCTCAAAGACATCGACACGGCTTTGAAAGATCGCCAGTTTGACGCGACGATTGTCGAAAACGATGTCCGGGCGGTTGCAGAGGCTCTGGACCTAGCGTGAGCGACCTTCCGCTTCTCCCCGTTGGCAGGACGGCAAGCGTTCGAGTCCCGGCAACTAGCGCGAACCTTGGGCCAGGGTTTGATTCTCTGGGCTTAGCACTCGATTGGTACGACGACTATTTTGTGGAGGTCACTCCAAGTGGGCTTGCCTTTGACCTAACGGGCCCGGGCTCAAGCACGCTTCCACGAGACGACTCCCACCTGATCATTCACACGCTGAAGGGCGCACTGGCCAAGTTCGGGTTCCAGGCACCGGGATTGTTCTTCCGTTCCGAGCTCTCCATTCCCCTTGCACGAGGACTTGGGTCCAGCTCCGCGGCGGTCGTTGCCGGCCTCGGCCTTGCCTGGGCACTCGCGAGGCCGGGCGTCCCGATCGACCGGCAGGCTACGTTTGAAGCCGCGTACAAAATCGAAGGACATGGCGACAACGTGGGACCTGCCGTGCTGGGCGGTTTCACGATTACCTGGCCAAGTTCTGCCCCCGGCATGAACGGGCTACCTGAAAGCCGGACCAGCCTGGTTCGGGATGATGTTCGGGCTCTCGCGCTAATCCCCTCTGAAGAACTCCTTACCGATAGCGCGCGTGGCGCTCTTCCGGCAGAGGTTCCACTGAGCGACGCCATCGCCAACGTGGCCAGGTCAGCACTTTTGGTTCACGCGATGGCGGACGACCCAGGCCTGCTCCTTGAAGCAACTGCAGACAGGTTGCACCAGGACTATAGGAAGAGCCTCGCTCCCGCGTCCCACGCTCTGATGAGCGCGTTGCGTGAGCAGGGCTTCGCGGCACTGGTGTCCGGTGCGGGGCCGACGGTCCTGGTGCTTCACCATGAGTCGGATTCCCCCGCCCTGACGCGCGCGGTCCAGAGCCTTCCTGAGGCAGAGGGGTTCCAGGTCCGCATGGTCAGGCCGGGCAGGGGTTTGGAACTTTTGTAGGTCCCGTTCGGTCCCGTTCGGCCGAAGCAGCTTTAGCGCAGTGGTAGGTCCCGTTCGGCCGCAACAACTTCAGCGAGCTGAACCGCGTTCAGCGCTGCGCCCTTACGAAGGTTGTCCGCAGCGATGAACATGACCAGTCCCCTGCCACCTGGAACAGACTGGTCCTGACGGACTCGACCGACGTACGTCGGGTCGTTGCCCGCCGCTTCCAGCGGGTTCGGAAGAGCGGACAGGTGGACACCGTCCTGATTCATAAGAGCTGCCACCGCCTGATTGACGGTCACAGGCTTTTCGAACTCGGCGTGAACCGCCAGTGAGTGCCCGGTGAAGACGGGAACGCGCACGCAAGTTGCACTGACTGCAAGGTTCGGCAGGTGCAAGATTCGCCGGGATTCGTCACGAAGCTTCTGTTCCTCGTCCGTTTCCCCACTGCCATCCTGGACGAACGACCCGGCTTGAGCAACGACGTTGAACGCGATGGGAGCAGCGTAAACATTGGGCTCAGCAAGCTCGAGAGCCTCACCGTCCAGCGCCAGCTGTGCCGGGTCCTGGTCGCCCACGCTACTGATTTGCCCCGCCAGTTCCTGGACACCTGCAAGACCGCTGCCCGAGACTGCCTGGAAGGTAGTGACCCGAAGCGCCTGCAACCCGGCCAACTGGTCCAAAGCCTTCATCGCAGGCATGGCCGCCATGGTGGTGCAGTTCGGGTTTGCGATGATTCCCAAGGGACGTTCCAGCGCGTCCCTGGGGTTCACCTCAGCCACGACAAGCGGAACCTCAGGGTTCTTTCGCCACGCTGAGGAGTTGTCAATGACGACCGCGCCCGCCCGGGCGAACACGGGAGCGTAATCTTTGGAAGCCTGACCTCCCGCACTGAAAAGTGCGATGTCGATCCCCGCCAAGTCTTCTTCCGTAGCCTTCGAAACATCCTCGATGGTCAACTGCTGGTCGCCCCACGGGATCGTCTTCCCGGCCGAACGCGGCGAGGCGAAAAGGCGGAGCTTTGTCGCTGGGAACTTGCGTTCCGCCAGCAGGTCCAGGATGACTGAGCCAACCTGTCCGCTCGCGCCGACGACAGCTACCGTAAGGTCTTTATCTTGCTCACTCATCTTCATTCACTCCTCAGTCTTTGATTGCTTCAAGGGCCCTGGTGAACCTCTCTTGAAAACTCACTATCTCTGGTTCGCCCACGATCAAGGGCGGCGCCAACCGGACCGTGGCAGGAGCTGGCGCATTGACAATCAAACCAAGTTCTAAGGCCTCTTTCACGATCTGGCTAGCAATTGGGACGCTGAGTTGGATACCTAACAGTAGTCCCGCACCCGTGACGTGGCTGATCCTGGGGTCGTTTAGGTTCAGAATCGCTTCTCTTAGAAGCTGTCCCATCCGTTGGGCTCTTGCGAGCAGGTCCTGATCGCGGATCGCGTCCAAGACTGTCAGGGCGGCCCTGGCTGCCAGCGGGTTCCCCCCAAAAGTACTGCCGTGCGAGCCCGGGTAAAGCAGGCCGCTGGCACGCGGCCCAGTGATTGTAGCGCCGATCGGGACTCCGCCCCCCAAGCCCTTCGCAAGCGTCACGACGTCGGCCCGGACTCCTCCACCGTCCAACTCGTGGTGGGCTAGCCAAGTCCCGGTGCGCCCTATCCCCGTCTGAACCTCGTCGATAACCAGTAGAGAGTCAGCCTTCAAGGTCAGGTCGCGCGCCGTTTTCAAGAACCCTTCAGGAAGGGGCCGGACCCCCAGCTCCCCCTGGATCGGCTCTAAAAACACCGCGGCCACGTCGCCAGTTGCTAGCTCACGCTTTAGCATTTCGGCATCAGCTGGGATGAACGTGACGGGCCCCGGTAGCGGCTCGAATGGCGCCCGGTAGGCTTCTTTGGACGTGAGCGCTAAGGAGCCCAGGGTCCGACCGTGGAATGCACCTTCAAGAGCGACGATGCGTTTCTTGTTCCTCTGGTTGCCGTGCAAGCGCACGACTTTGAACGCGGCCTCGTTCGCCTCTGTGCCTGAGTTGGCTAAGAAAACCTCACTGCCTTTACCAAGGTCCGCCAGCTGAACTAGCTTGCCGGCCAGCTCCAGCTGAACGTCGCTGACGAAAAAGTTGGAAATGTGGATGAGGGTGTGTGCCTGCTCGGAAAGGGCCTCTGCCAAGGCAGAATGGGCGTGACCTAGCGCGTTGACCGCGATCCCACCCAGGAAGTCCAGGTATTCCTTCCCGGTTTCGGCGAAGACGTAACACCCCTCACCGCGCACCAGCGTCGCCTGCGGGGTGCCGAACACGCCGCTCAAGTCCTGCTGTGCCACTAGCCCGCCACCACCTGAGTGCCGATGCCATCATCGGTGAAGAGCTCCACCAAGATCGAGTGAGGCACGCGTCCATCAATGATGGCCGCCGTTCCAACCCCGCCCTCGACCGCCGTCAGGCAAGCATCCATTTTGGGAATCATGCCCGACTCAAGATCTGGGAGTAGGGTCCGCAGATCCTGGGTAGTGAGGCGGGCAATCAGAGAACTTGGGTCTGGCCAGTCGCTGTAAAGCCCTGGCACGTCGGTAAGCAGTAGCAGTTTTGTTGCATTCAGGGCGACAGCTAGGGAAGCTGCAGCGGTGTCGGCATTCACATTCAGGGTGTTTCCCGGGTTGTCGCGGTCGGGAGCAATCGAGGAAACAACGGGGATTCTGCCTGCCCGTAGCTGGTCAACAACCGGAGTTGGGTCCACGTCAACGACCTCCCCTACGAACCCCAGGTCCACGTCCTCACCGTCCACCACGATGCCTTTGCGGACTGCGGAGAAAATCCCTGCGTCTTCCCCGCTCATCCCCATGGCGAGCGGGCCTTCCGCGTTGATTGACGCAACAACCTCCGGGTTCACCTCACCTGTCAACACCATGCGAACGACAGGGATCGCTTGAGTCGAAGTGACACGGTGTCCCGCCCGGAACTCGCTGTCGATTGAGAGGCGTTCAAGCATCGCGGAGATCTGAGGGCCTCCCCCATGCACAACAACGGGACGGATCCCCACGTAGCGGAGGTAGGCGATGTCTTTTCCGAAGGACTTCATCAAAGAGTCATCCGTCATGGCGTTTCCACCAAACTTCACAACGACTACAGTCCCAGCCAACTCTTTAACCCAGGGCAACGACTCAATAAGAGCTCTGGCCTTAGCGGCACCCTTCTGCTCGCCTTCGCGGTGCAGCAGTCCAATAGTGTCGCAAGCCCGTCTCCTAGTAGGCATTTACTTCGTCTTTCTACGAGGAGTACGCGCTGTTTTCCAGCACGTAATCTGTCGTTAGGTCAGAGGTCCAAACGGTCGCTTCCCGGTCCCCAGCTTTCAAGTCGATCATGACCTCTACGTCGCGCCCGGACATGTTGACCAGCGAGCGATCGCGGTCTCCCTCGCCATCAGAACAGACGCGCACGCCGTTCATCCAGACGTCGATCTTGTAGGGGTCAAAGGGTGCGTCCGTGGTCCCGACCGCCGCCAGGATTCTGCCCCAGTTGGGGTCGTTTCCAAAGACCGCGGCCTTGAAAAGGGAGTTGCGCGCCACGGCCCTCCCGACCTCGACCGCGTCTTCGGTGGTTCCCGCGTTCTTTACGCGGATCGCAATGTCGTGCGTGGAGCCCTCCGCGTCCGAAAGCAACTGCATGGTGAGGTCATAGGCAACCTGGTACAGGGCGTCCTGGAACTCCTCTTCACTGACTTCGGCCCCCGAACCGCCAGAGACCATCAGGGTCACCTGGTCGTTAGTTGACGTGCAACCGTCTGAATCCAAGCGGTTGAAGGTGCTGTCGACAACTTTTCGCAGGCAGCGGTCGGCCACTTCCTGGCTGACTACAGCGTCTGTTGTCATGACGCACAGCATGGTTGCCATTGCGGGTGCCAGCATGCCGGCTCCCTTCGCCATGCCAGCGACATCCCATCCCTCGCCGCGGAACCTGGAGGTCTTGGGGTAGCTGTCCGTTGTGAGGATCGCACCGGCAGCCCGCGTGCCTCCGGCCAGGGACAGGGAGTCAACTGCCTTTGGGATTGCACCCAAGATTTTTGCCCGAAACTCTTCGCCGCCCTCACCGATCATCCCGGTTGAACAGACTTGGACCTGGGTCGGGTCGCATCCCAGCAGGTCCGCTACCATCTGTGCGCTCAGGACAGTTGTTTCGTACCCGTAGGTTCCGGTGAAACAGTTTGCGCCCCCAGAGTTCAGCAGAATCGCCTTGGTTGAGCCCGCTTGGATCGCTTCCATGGACCAAAGGATCGGGTTGGCTTTGGCGCGATTCGTTGTGAACGTGGCAGACGCAATGTCAAGGGGGCCGTCGTTCACCACAAGGGCAAGGTCACGGGCGCCACGGGCTTTTAGCCCTGCTTTCACGCCTGCGGCCCGAAATCCCAAGGGTGTTGTGATCGTCACGGTGCTACTCCATTCGTTTCGAGGCCGGCGGACTCCGGAAGTCCCAGCGCAAGGTTCATTGATTGGATTGCTGCGCCGGCAGTGCCCTTCACCAGGTTGTCGACTGCGACAACGATAAGAGCGCGGCCAGCGGGCTCGTCTTTGGCGATCCCGATGTCAACTCTGTTGGATCCAAGGACGCTGCTAAGTTGTGGAACTTCCCCGGCGGGCAGGACCCGAACGAATGGCTCGTCTCGGTACCAATCCGCCCAGGCTTTGTGCAGTTGCTCCAAACTGGGTGACCCAACAAACGGAACCGAGATCACCGCCAGGATCCCGCGGGGCACGGGGACCAGCACCGGAGTGAAGGCGAGCCCAAAGTTGAGAGGACCCGGTTCCCCCGCTTCCTTTGCCCACCCCAATGCCTGCTTGATCTCAGGGATGTGCCTGTGTGTTCCCGCCACCGAGTAAGGTCGCGCGTTTCCAAGCAGTTCAGAAGCTAGCAGGTGGGGCTTCAACGCGCGCCCGGCACCGGAAGGTCCAACCGCCAGTGTTGCAACGATGTCGGACGGGTCGATCAAGCCATCACGAACCCCCGGAGCTAAGCCAAGCGCGACAGTTGAAGCGTTGCAGCCTGGAGCCGCAACCCGTTTCGACCCGGGTAGCCGGCTTCGTTGCCGAGTCGTACCGAAGGGGAGTTCCGGCACACCGTAAGTCCAGGTACCGGGATGGTCCCCACCGTAAAACTGTTCCCAGTCCGCGGGGGACTCGAGCCGGTGATCTGCCCCACAGTCAACTAGGAGAGCGTCTGGGTTCAGTTCCGCGACCTGCGCTGCGAGCTCTGCTGATTGGCCGTGCGGCAAAGCAAAGAAGACGACGTCCGCCTGGGCCAGCAACGCCGGGTCGGTTGTTTCGAAAGATCGCTCTCCCAAAGATGCCAGGTGAGGATGGACGTCACTGACGCGCGCCCCAGCCTGCGAATGGGCCGTCATGGTCTGGATATCTACGTCCGGGTGACCGCTAAGCAACCGCAACAACTCGCCACCCGCGTAGCCTGACGCTCCTGCAACTGCAACTGTGTGCGCCACCGCTCCCCCGTGTTCCGGCGCACGTGCGCCGCTTGTAGACCGGCTCGATTCTACCGTCCCCTGCCCCAAGCCGATAACCTGTTCACCAGGGCGCCTGGAAGGCGGAGCGAAGTTCGCCTGGCGTAGTCTGGCGACGAAAGCGAGTGAGGATCAATGCGCATCACAGTCCCAAGAAGTTTCAAGCCAGCTCAACCACCTGCCGAAATCGTGCTGTCTGACAAGGAAATCCTTGCCATGGCGGAGGGCCTCCCCGCAGAGGTGGTCTTCTCCTCGGACGATGCAGAAATCGCATTTAGGTCGCCAAGGGCGGCTGCGGACTTTGTGGAAAACCTGGGAGGACGCGTGCCGTACGCCATCTCCGGGATCAAAGAGGGTGAAGAATCCGCGTTCCTGGAGCTCCTGGAAGGGGCCGGGGAAACGTTGGAAAACGGAGAGTACTCCCCCAGCCTGACCGATGGGGTCACCCGGAAGTGGGCCATTGCAGCTTTTTCCGTGGCCACTTCGGCGGCCGCCGTTGCGATTGCCGCACTGGTCATCGGCATCGTGGCGCTGGCTATCTAGCCGACCCTTTTCCGAAGGACCGGTAGCTTTCCACCCAGGGCGCGCAACGCGTAGAGGATGGCCGCAAGATCAACGAACTCTTGCGTAAGCGCTCCAGCCATCGCTGGGATCACCCCGGTTGTGGCGATGAGCATCAGCGCAACACTCAGAATCACTCCCAGCCAAATCGCTGTTAGGCCGATCTGCAACGTGTGCTTAGAGATCGACACGGCGTCCGCGACCTTACTGATTTGGTCTGCCATGATCACGGCGTCAGCCGCTTCTCCCGCAGCCGTTGCACCCCTTGCGCCCATCGCGATTCCAACGTCAGCGGCAGCAAGAGCTGGGGCGTCATTGACTCCGTCCCCAACCATCATGGATGGTTTAGGTTCCAGTTCTGCGACCAGCTTGACCTTCTCACGTGGTTTTAGGTCTGCCCAAACCTCGGTGATCCCTGCTTGGGCGGCGATCAGCTGTGCCGCGTGTTCGTTGTCGCCCGTGAACATCGCGATCGTCTGAACGCCTTCCGCCCGTAGCCATTCGACGACACTTGCTGAGTCGGGCCGGATCTCATCATCTAGCACGATGGTTCCGGCGTAGCGACCATCCACGACAACGTAGGAGACCACCCCGTGGTCGGTCCGCAACCGTGGCACGTCTTTCGCCCCTGTTGCCTCCAGGTACTTCGCGTTTGAAACGCTGATGACGTGCCCGCTGACTGTCCCTTCGATCCCAGCACCTGGCAGCTCCCGCACCGAAGTGGCGTGAAGCAGGTCAGCGTTCTTCGTGCGGGTTGCGCGGACGATAGCTTCACCGAGGACGTGCGAGGAATACTGCTCGACCGACGCGGCCAGGACTAGTAGCTGATCTTTGTCAAAGCCTGCTGCGGTAGTAACCGAGGTCACGTTCGGGCGTCCCAGCGTTACTGTCCCGGTCTTGTCGAATCCCGCGCTCCGGACCCTCGCCAGGGATTCCAGGACGGCGCCACCCTTCACAATGATGCCGTTTTTCGCGGCTCTCGACATGCCCCCCATGAAAGCAACGGGGGCGGCGATCAGTAGCGGGCAGGGGGTCGCAAGGACAAGGACCTCGGCAAAACGGACAGGGTCTTTACTCACGATCCAAGCGACTGCTGCAATGGCAAGTGAAACGATCGTGAACGGGACAGCGAATCGATCGGCGACGCGGACTGCTGGAGCCTTCTGTTGCTCGGCTTCTTGCACAAGCGACACGATCTGCTGGTACTGGGACTCAGAAGCTGGGCGCACGGCACGCAGAATGCAGGCTGTCTCACCGTTTACTGCACCTGAAAGAACCTCTTCGCCCGCAACCCTCTGCGCTGGCAGGGACTCTCCCGTTATGGACGACTCGTCGAACGACGCTTCATCAGTGAGCAGCTGCGCGTCGACTGGCACGACTTCGCCGGGTCGCACCAGAAGCTGGTCGCCGACCACCACGTCGTCTGCCGGCACGTCCTTAAACTCAGGAGGGCTCTCTCCGGGGTTCAAAACCAGATGAGCAGTTTGGGGAACGCGACTGACAAGGGACGATAGCTCCATCCGGGCCCGGTTGGCCGCGTAGTCTTCGAGCGCTTCCCCACCAGAAAGCATCAGGACGACCACCAGGGAGGCACCGTACTCGCCGACTGCCAATGTGGCCCCCATCGCGACGACTGCGAGGATGTCCAGGCCAAAGTTTCCCCGCAGAATGTCCTTCACCATTCCCACCGCAGTCCACGCAATGAAGAGTGAGACGTAGATGGTTGCGGTTACCTGCGCGGCAAGACGCAGCTCTCCAAGCCAAAGGCCCAGTACAACCGCACCAACCAGCAGGGTTGTGAAAACGAACGGGTAGCGCTTTGCGAAGGTGCCTAGCTTGCTCATGACTCCATCCTGGGACAGAATCCGCGCCATTTCAACAAAGGTAAGGCAAACCAAAGCGGCAAGACCCGCGATTATCTGCGGCTGACACGGGTCAGCTCAGGTAGTCTTTAAGTAGCGCCCGCGTCGGGAGAGCCCGGGGCACAGAGCAGTCGGAGGCCCAGAATGTCAGACTTCACACCAGCCGCAAACCGGATCGAGCAGGCCCTTCAGAAGTACCGACTGGGCTTTGCTATTGCTGGGCTGGGAGCGATCGTGGCCGGCTTGCTGATTCTGCTTTGGCCCTCTGTAGTCCTCAGCGTCATCGCAATCATCATCGGTTCTTACGCGATCATCGCTGGCGTCATCTTTTTGGGCATTGGCATCTTCGGAAAACAGCAGTCGACGGCTTCTCAAGTGGGTCGGATCCTGTTAGGAGCAGTGCTGATCACGATAGGGATACTGGCATTCGTTTACATGAACACGACCACGAACGTCCTCACCATGGTCCTTGGCTTTTCGGTGGGCGCAGCGTGGCTCGCTCAGGGAATCATCACCCTGATGATCGGCATGCGTGATTCGGACACGAACCCTTGGACCATCGCTTTCGCGGTCCTTGCTATCGCTGCGGGGATCTTGTCAATGTTCACCCCGATGTTCGGCTTCACGTTCCTTCGCTGGCTCTTCGGCCTATCCTTCCTGATCCTAGGAATCTGGCAGGTCGTGCAGGCTGTGCGGATCGGACAGGCCCAAAAGACGGTGCGCCAAACGGCCCAACGGGCCAGGGACGACCTGATCGTTGAGATCGACCAGATGCCCTAGTTCCTTCGGATACCTCAGCGTCCGAAGAAGCCCGCAAAGCCTCTCTTCTGCGTGCCGTGGCCAGGGCAACGCTGGTCTTCAGGGACGTTCTGCATGACCTGGTCCACGTGCATGCCGCAACCGCTCCAAGTGGTCTTCCCACAGGTCCTGCATTTCACTGGTGAGCACATACCTTTGTTGCTTCCTTCCGAGGATCTGGCGACTACTGCCGCGCGTCGCCAAAGACTAGTTTGACAGACGGCGCCAGACCTCCGGCAATAGCTTCCTTAAGTGTGAGCATTCCGCCCGACAAGTTCTTGACCTCGAACCCTTCCTGCCTCAAAACGCGCTCGGCGATGTAGGAACGGGCGCCGGAGCGACAGTGGACTCGGATGGGCCGACCGTCAGCAGCAACACGAATCTCATCGAGCCGCTCTCGAATCTGGGTGTGAGGAACGTTCAGGGCGCCGGGAAGGTGCCCGCCTGCGTACTCATCGGGACGACGAGTATCAAGGATCAGGCAGTTCTCCATCGCGTCGGCAAGGTCCATGCCCAGGCGTTCAAGCTCTGCGCGCATCATGGGGGTCAGCTCGGCCTCAAACGGAGGAAGTATGTGATTGCCCAGTTCGACAAAGGTGACGTCAAGCCCTTGGTCACGAAGGCCCTCCGCGGCTTCTAGACCAATGAAGCCTGCGCCAAGAACAACGGCCGTCTTAGCTCCCTGGTCAACCATTGCGCGCATTTGGACAGCGTCGTGGACCGTGCGGAGCGTAAGGACCCGGGGCGAATGGTCGATGCCGGGGATGGGAGGGCGGATGGCGTCCGCGCCGGGAGCAAGGACTAGGGCGTCGTAGGGGAGGTCGAACTCTTTCGTTGCTGTTTTCACCCGGACGGTCTTGGCATCGCCGTCCAGACCAATGACCTCTTGTCCCACCTTTACGTCTACTGTGAGAGCGTCGTGCATAGAGTCGGCGGTCTGAAGGACCAGGTCGTCGCTCTTTTCGATCTCCCCACCCACGTAGTAGGGCAGGCCGCAGTTTGCGAACGAAACGTAGGCTCCCCGCTCCAAAACGATGATCTCGGCTTCTTCGTCAAGCCTTCGAGCTCTGGCTGCCGCGCTCATTCCTGCAGCTACCCCGCCCACAACTACGATCCGCGTCTCTGCGCTCCTCCAGTCGACAGTTCGGGGTCAACCATACCCCGCCAAAACAGTTCGGCCGCGAGTCACCTGGCGGCCAAACCGGAGATGCTGGCTGTTACCTCAGTCCTTGGGGTTGTGGCCGCGGATAACCATGGCCATGATCGTCAGGTCGAACGAAACGAACTTGATGAACTGCCGGATCAGCGCCTTGCGAGAACGCAAGGTCGCTTTCGTGGGCAGAGGCGCGTTGCTGAGATCAGCAATCGGACCGCCCCTCAAGTCTTCGCTAGGGGAAGCTGCAGAATTGTTTTTAGCCATCAAGAATCACTCCGGAATCATGAACCAGAAAGGCAAGGCCTTTGCCTTATAGATGAACAGGTAGTGGAGCATCAGCTTCACCCAGTGCCCAGAAAGGCCAATGTCACCACGGGTGTTCTTGGCATCCCTTCCCGTTGGGTAGCGGCGCTTGTCAGGCACCACAGGCATCATCGTCATGGCAGCGGCAGAGCCGGTCGCAAGACCGGTGCCCGAGGAGGCCACGCACGCCGCGCCCATGTCAGCCATCGATGCCTTCTCAGCCGGGGCATCCGGCCCTTTCTTGATCCGGTTCTTGATCGTGATCGCAACAGCTTTACCCATCACGCCGGAAGGCATGCCGGTCCGTGGTGGTGCGGGTGCAATGAGTGTGCCGTTCGGGGTGGTGTAAGGCTTGGAGATGCCGTGCGGTGGCGCAAAGGCGATCCCCACGCCGAACACGTTCGGGAAGCCAGGGCACTCGTACGTGCTGGGCCAGTCCGACGCACGCCACTCGTCGTAGGGCTTCTTCGTGTAGTCAGCATCAACCTTCATGAAGCCAGAAGGCGCGAACATCTCAGAAGTGATGTCCTTACCCGACTTGTCAAAGGCTTTGAGCGGTTGGCCGCCGAAGGGAGGTAGCAGCATCGCGAAGTCGAAGCCCAGCTTGTACTTGGAACCATCAATGGTTTCGTACTCGATGACACCGGGTTCGATGCGGTTCACGTGGGTGCCGACGATGGCTTCTACCCCGCGTTCCCTGAAAAGGGACGCGGTCCAGATTTCAGAAGTTGTTTGGAAGCCCCGTTCGACGAAGACCATGCCCCCGACACCAAAGTCGCCCAGCTCGGCCTCGTTCGTCAAGAAGATGAGCCGAACGTTGTCCCGCACGCCTTCTTTCTTCAGCCGGTCATCGACGTTGAACACGTACTCGAAGGCTGCGCCCTCACACGTGCAGGTTCCGTGACCCGTGCCGACAACGGCCGTGACCTTTTCTCCTTCCCGGGCTCGCTCGATGAGCTTGTCGAGCTCATGCGCAGCGTGGGTGGCGTGGTCCGCGGTGCAGACCGAGACCGTGTAGCCGTCGTCCGGACCCAGCCCTTCTGTCGCGTTGAACCGAAGCTGCGGACCAGTCCCGTTTATGAGGTAGTCATAGCTGATTTGGCTGACTTTCCCGGCATTGTCATCACCGGTGCCCTCGACAACCACGTAGGGCCTGTCGCCATCCTTACCTCCGTTCGGGTGGATCTCAGTAGCTTTTGCCCGCACCAGATTGATGCCCTTGCGCTTGTAGATCGGGGCCAGTGGGAAAACCACCTTTTCTTCCGGCATCGTCCCAACGCCAACCCAGATGTTCGAGGGGATCCAGTTGTAATCCCGGTTAGGAGTCACAACTGTGATGTTGTGCCCCCTCCCCAACATTCGGCGAAGGTGTAGAGCCGCGGTGTGCCCCGACACCCCCGCCCCTAACACGACAACGTCCGCCATGAACACTCTCCTTTGAAGCCAATGACGTAGCATGCTCAGCCTACCCCTAATGCCGCTGTGGGTATTAGCAAAACATGCGAGGGTAGCCCCCGGGTCTCACATGACGGGTACGTCTCGATTCAGGAGCATTACCGTGTCCCTTCACTCGGAATAGGCGGGCGGACGGGCCGCGAAACCAGGGCCTCAACAAGCGGGCCAAACTGGTCAAACTCAAGCAGGAAACCGTCATGCCCCGAATGCGACGTTACCCACTCCACTTTGCCTGTGCCCGGAACCGCCGCAGCTATCAGTTCGGCTTCTGCCGGCAAACAGAGCCGGTCTGTGTCAACAGCCACGACAAGAGTTTCGGCGGTGATGCGGGAAAGCGCTTCCCCTACTCCCCCACGTCCCCGCCCCAGGTCGTGAGCCATGAACGCCTTCGTGAGGGCTTTGTAGGATCCTGCGTCAAACCGTTTCACGAATTTCGTGCCCTGGTGTTCCAGGTAGGACTGGACAGCGTAGCGGCCGCCCTTCCAAGGATCCTCGTGGTCCTGGGCGCCCTGCCCGAACCTTGTGGCCAGCTCATAGGCGCTACGGTACGTAGTGTGAGCGATCTGCCGAGCGATCGAAAGGCCCACGTGGGGGCCCGTTTCAGATTCGTAGTAGTCGCCGCCGCGGAAGCTCGGGTCGGCTTCGATCACTGAGAGTTGAGAGTGGGCCCAGGCAATCTGGTCGGCACTGGTCTGTGCGGTAGTCGCCACTGGCAGCAGTCGCTTGACCCGATCCGGTTCCATCGCCGCCCACTCGAGGGCTCGCATGCCGCCGAGGGAGCCCCCGATCACCGCTGCCCAGGCGTCAATCCCCAGGTGGTCAGCTAGAGGTAGCTCTGCCGCAACGGTGTCCCGGATAGTGATGAAGGGGAAGCGGGATCCCCACGGTTTTCCGTCCGGACCGATGGACGCGGGCCCTGTCGAGCCCATGCATCCGCCAAGAACATTGGGGGCGACAACAAAGTACTTGTCGGTGTCGAGCGGTGCTCCGGGACCTATTAGCTCGGTCCACCATCCGGCGGTGGGATGCCCCGGACCAGCGTCCCCGACAATGTGCGAGTCCCCGGTCAGGGCGTGTAGTACCAGGATCGCGTTGTCTTTCGCAGGGTTCAGACTTCCCCAGGTTTCGTACGCAATCGTGTACTCATCGAAGACCCCTCCTGCCTCCAGTTCCAGGCGTCCCCCACGGAAAAACTTTCGTTCCCCCGGCGGATCGCCTTCGCGCCACGCCCCACTGACCGGAAACTCGCTCATCGGGGTCAGCCTTCTTCGATCGCGGCCGCCGCAGCCGCGAAGCCAAGGTCGAGGTCCGCCAGGATGTCGTCGATATGCTCCAGGCCGACTGAAAGGCGCACCAGGCCGGGCGCCGCACCAGCTTTCCGCTGTTCTTCCGGGGTCAGCTGGGAGTGAGTAGTGGAGGCGGGATGCACCACCAGCGAGCGCACATCCCCAATGTTTGCAACGTTGGAGTGCAACTTCAGACCTGACACGAAAGCTTTTCCAGCCTCTTCGCCACCTTTTATTTCAAAGGTCAGAACTGCGCCGGGCCCCTTCGGCGCGTACTTGTTCGCAAGCTCGTGGTAAGGGCTGTCGGGCAAGCCCGCGTACGTCACCTCTAACACGTCCGGACGCGCGGCAAGGTACTCCGCGACATCCTGGGTGTTCTGGACGTGTCGATCCATGCGAAGCGAGAGGGTCTCGATCCCCAGCGCCAGCAGGAACGAGTTGAGCGGAGATATGGAGGGCCCCAGGTCGCGCAGCAGTTGAACGCGCGCTTTTAGGACGTAAGACAGGTTGGCCCCAAACGTGCCTGCACCAAGGTCTCTTGCGTAAACAATGTCGTTGTAGGTCGGGTCTGGCTCGTTAAAGCCAGGGAACCGCTCCGGGTAGGTCGAGTAGTCGAAGGTCCCTCCGTCGACGATCGCCCCACCCATGGCGGTTCCGTGTCCGCCAAGATACTTGGTTGCCGAGTGGACGACGATGTCCGCTCCCCACTCAAGAGGGCGGATCAGGTAGGGGGTCGCGATGGTGTTGTCGACGATGAACGGAACACCGAAAGAGTGGGCAGCCTGAGCGATCGACTCAATGTCCAGCACGTCTCCCTTCGGATTGGGGATTGACTCACCGAAGAACGCTTTCGTGTTCGGCTTGGCTGCGGCAAGCCATGCGTCAGGATTATTCGCATCCTCGACAAGGGTCACTTCGATTCCCAGTTTTGCCAGGGTGTGGGTAAGAAGGTTGTGAGTCCCCCCGTATAGGGAAGCACTGGCGACGACGTGGTCACCCGCATTCGCCAGGTTCAACAGTGCCAGCGTCGTCGCGGACTGTCCGGACGCGACTAAGAGCGCCCCCACCCCGCCTTCCAGGGCCGCAATGCGCTCTTCGACAACTTCTGTCGTCGGGTTGTTCAGGCGGGTGTAGATCGGGCCAAGCTCTTTTAGTGCAAAGCGATCGGCGGCCTGTTCGGCGCTATCGAAAACGAAGGCCGTAGTTTGGTGGATAGGCAGGGCCCTGGATCCGGTGCTGGGATCCGGCACTTGCCCTGCGTGGATCTGTTTGGTTTCGAACTTTTGGTCTTTGGTCACGGTTTTTCCTTACGAGTTTTTGAAGGTGGCTCGCATCGGAATCTACGTTTTGGCCTTGAGTCAAGAGGCACCGAGCGAGGGGCGCCGGGCAACTGTCGGGCTTCGCTTCTTGAAACTCCCACCGGCCGGTCGGGCCAAAAGTCAAGGGGTGTTCTTACAAGGTGGTGCGAGAAAGCCTGTCGGTAGCCAGGGGCTGGGACTCAACGGCACATTCGCTTGGACCACATAGAACGAGGCTAACTGCCAAGGTCCACGTTGGGCCCGGTGTCCGAATGCCGGACTAGCGGATCTGACCGTCCCCATGTACAACCCACTTGGTCGTCGTCAATTCACCCAGGCCCATTGGGCCTCTGGCGTGCAGCTTCTGAGTGGAGATCCCGATCTCCGCACCCAGTCCAAACTGCCCCCCGTCGGTGAACCTGGTTGAAGCGTTCACGTTCACAACAGCTGAGTCAACCCGCGAGGTGAACTGGTCTGAAGCCTCAAGGGACGTCGTGCAGATCGCGTCGGTGTGTCCCGACGACCACTTCTCAATGTGGTGGATCGCAGCGTCAAGGCTGTCCACGACCCCGACCGCCAGTTCGGCGCCCAGGTACTCCGTTTCCCAGTCCTCTTCAGTTGCAGGTTCAACCTGAACGCCACCCGGGGTGAGTTCGTAAACCGTGTCATCCGCGTGGATCAGAACGCCGGACTCACCAAGTTTCTTCAGTACTTTCGGGATGAACTCCTCGGCCACGTCTTTGTGGACGAGGAGCGTCTCGGCTGCGTTACAAACGCTGTCCCGATGGGTCTTTGAGTTGACAACGATGGCGAGGGCCTGCTCTTGATTCACG
>CAYFRO010000004.1:0-11253 GCA_964345565.1 uncultured Actinomyces sp. | reverse complement strand
CTCAACAGCCATATCGAGGTCGGCAGAAGCATCAACGTAAACGTGGCAGTTTCCAACCCCGGTTTCGATGACGGGGACCTGTGCTTCACGGACAACGGTCTGGATGAGGCCCGCTCCGCCACGCGGGATCAGGACATCGACCAGGCCCCGGGCCTGCATCAAGGCAACGGCTCCCTCGCGTCCAAGTGGATCGATGGTTTGGATGAGGTCGGCGGGAAGTCCAACACTCTCAAGTGCTCCGCGAAGCGTTTCAACAAGTGCGAGGTTGCTTTGCAGAGCTGCGGAACCGCCGCGCAGGATCGCGGCGTTACCTGCCTTGAGCGCGATACCAGCAGCATCAACGGTCACGTTCGGCCGGGCTTCATAAATCATCCCGACGACCCCCATGGGAACCTGTACCTGGGTGAGCCGCAAGCCGTTTTCGAGTGTCGAGCCCCGAACCACTTGGCCAACAGGGTCCGGGAGGGCTGCGAGGTCGCGGAGAGCATCTGCGATTCCCTGAACGCGTTCCGGGTTCAGTTCGAGCCTGTCCAGCAGGCCCCCCGGCAAACCTCTTTCAACCCCGATCTCAAGATCCCTTGAGTTTGCGTCCAGGATGACGGGGGTTGCGTCGATCAGGGCGTCCGCCATTGCGTATAGGGCCCGGTTCTTGATGCCTGACGAGGCAGCTGCAAGGACGCGGGAAGCGGTGCGGGCACTGCGTGCGATGTCGTGGACCGTGTTCGTAACCTCTGCGTTCATATCGCCAACCTAAGGCAACCGATAAGTTCTTACCGTCACAAACCAGCTTCCGGACAGGAAAGACCTGAGGATTCCTTCGAACGTCTGTGCCTAGCCATCACTACGAGTTCGTCCCGGTGCACGGCTTCGTGTGCGAACTCGGGGCCGAAGCGTGCCTCAATCTGGCTGATCGCTAATCCCCGAACCTGCGCGAGGCGTGTGCCTGAGAACCCCGTCCTTCCGCGGGCTAACACTTTTCCTTGCTCACTTACGATCTCGACCACGTCTCCCGAGTCGAACTCCCCGATTCCTCCAACGACGCCTGCGGGGAGCAGGGATGCGTCGCGGCGAGTGATTGCAGCGGCCGCCCCCTGGTCCACAACGATCTGTCCGTTCACATCGGCCGCGTAGGCAAGCCAGAGGTGGCGTGGGGGCAGGCGTGTGCCCGTCACGTCGAACCATGTTCCGGTGTCTTCACCTTTCAGCGCCACGGGGAGCGCTTCGGCAGAGGTGAGCAAGACGGGTATCCCAGAGCTGGTGGCCACGGCCGCGGCAGCTACCTTGCTAGCCATTCCTCCGGTTCCCAAGTCGGAACCACGCGAGCTGATCTCGAACTTTTCGACCTCATCGAAGCTACGGACTCGCGGGACTCGCTTGGCCCCGGGCGTTGACGGCTTGGCAGTGTAGAGACCATCAACGTCGGTGAGCAGGACCAGGCCATCCGCAGACGCAAGGTGCGCGACCAGGGCAGCGAGCCTGTCATTGTCCCCGAACCGAATCTCGTCGGTCGCAACAGTATCGTTCTCGTTGATCACGGGGACCACGCCCAGGCGAAGGAGCTCTTCCAGCGCTCGCCGCGCGTTTTCGTACTGGGCTCGGCGAATCACGTCCTCGGCCGTGAGCAACACTTGCCCAACCTTCAAGCCAAACGCACCGAACGCAGCCGTGTACTGCGCTATCAGGAGCCCTTGACCAACACTTGCTGCCGCCTGCGCTTCCGCCAGCTTGCGGGGTTTGTGCTTCAGCTTCAGGGGACGCATCCCTGCGGCCTGAGCCCCGGAAGAAACAAGCAAAATCTGGTGTCCCGCAGCCCTGTACTCAGCCAAGGACTCCACCAGAGTGTTCAGCCTGGCAACACTCAGGTGCCCGTCGGGCCTTGTTAGAGATGACGACCCGACCTTGACCACAAGTCGTCTTGCGGCGCGCAACAGCTCTTTGGGTTCAGCTTCGTTCATCCTCCGATCCTAGGCAATGATCGGGAACAGGATTCTCAAGAGAACATCTGCTGCAAGGATTCCAGGTTGGCACCCCCGTTCACAGCATCCGCCAGGGCAGCAAGCATGCCTGCCGTGTTCTGGTTCGGAACGAAGTCCGCAAACTTGGTCACCGGCATCTCTTTCGCAAAAACCATGAGGGTCCCGTCGGGGTCGACGCCTTGCGACCTGACCACCTGTGTCAGGAATGGCCCCGCGACGGGGTTGTCCATCCAGTCCCCAAGCAGATCGTCCATCTTGAGGGTCACCGGGGGTTCGTTCCCAGGGATCGAGAACTCACCGTGCAGTCGCCCGTCGCGGACCGAGGCGCCCACCATCACCTGGTAGTTGCCGCCTTCGATAAGCCAGGCCTGGGACGCCGCGCTGTAATGCTCCATGTCGTCTTCACCAATGACCAACTCGACGCGTGTCTTCTCCCCCGCTTCCAAGAACACCTTCGCGAACGACCTCAACTCAAAGGGTGCGCGGCTGAACGCGGAGTCCGCCTTGGAGAAGTAGACCTGGGCAACCTCAGCAGCATCCCGGTCCCCTGTGTTGGCAAGGTCGAATGACACGGTGACCTGGTTCCCGTCCGTGCTCACTTCCAGGCCGGAGTATTCAAACGTCGAATACGTCAGGCCGTGCCCGAACGGGTAGGCAACTTCTAGGAGTAGCTCGTCGTACCAGCGGTATCCCACGAAGTGCCGTTCTCCGTAGATGACCTGTCGGTCGTCACCTGGGAAGTTGACATAGTCGCAGGTGTCCTCAAGACGGTGCGGAATGGTTTCTGCCAGGCGCCCGGAGGGACTAACGTCCCCGAACAACACCTGGGCTGTGGCTTCGCCCCCGCCCTGACCAAGCAGCCATCCTTCCAGCAGCGCGGCCACGTCCTTCGCCCACGGCGTTACCGTGACGACTCCGCCATTTGAGAGGACAACAACGACGTTATCGTTCACTCCCATTACCTGATCCAGTAGCTCTACTTGATTTTCGGGTAGATCGATGTGTTCCCGGTCGAAGCCCTCGGACTCTTCCTGCGCTGGCAGGCCAAGGAACACGATCGCAACTTTCGCGGCTGCGGCGGCTCTGATCGCGCTCTCTTCCAGGTCTCGATCCTCTTCCCCATCGAGCCGAAAGCCGGGCTCGTAATGGACCTCGCCGACTCGTTTCTGGATGGCGGACAGCGCGTCGCTGACTTTCCAGGGGACAATCTGCGAACTGCCTGCGCCCTGGTAGCGAGGTTGCTTGGCGAACGCGCCGATCACAACCAGGTCTTGCGCCGGCGTCGTGGGAGACAACGGAACGAGCGCAAGTACATTTCGTGAACGGTTCTGGGGTCAACGTTGACGTTCACCCTCATCCGGTCGGTCTCTTGGTTGTTCGCGGCAAAGTGCTTCAGCGATGAGCCGACCCCTTTTGACTGGACACCGTAAACCCACGCGCCACCCATACGCCCCGATAGAAGGGGGTCTTCGGAGTAGTACTCGAAGTTGCGCCCGCACCGGATCGAACGCTTGAGGTTGACGCCCGGGCCCAGGACAACGGCAACACCGGCGTGGCGGGCTTCTTCACCGATGGCTGCGCCGACGCCCTCAACAACCCCTGGGTCCCAGGTCGAGGCAAGTGCAACCGCAGGCGGGAAGCAAGTCGCAACGTCTGAGTCCGTGACGTCCCCCGTCGCGCCGGTGTCCTTCTGCTGGCGCAGACCCCCGGGTCCATCGGTCACAAGGATTGGGGGGGATGCCCTTTTCACTCAGGTCTGCCGTGTGCCATGGGCCGTCCCCAGACACCAGCCGTGCCTTTTCGTCCAGTGTCAGTCCCTCGACCAATCGTTTCGCTTCTTGGAACGACACTTGCGCCTCCGCGTGCCTTAGAAATCAGAACCCCATAGTCCGGTTCTCAGACTATGTTGAATCCGGGCCAGAGGCCACCACTCCACGGGTCGAGGACACTGGTGGACCTAGAGATTCCTCTAGGCTTAGCGGGTGACGTGGCTTAGCAAACTGAGGGACTCCCTGTTGGTGCAGCCTCGGAAGGTTGTTGCGTCTGGCCCTCTTACTCGGTACAGGCTAGAACCCGCTGTCGTGCGGAAAGTGGCAGGAGTGCAACGCCTGGCGGAACTGGGCCCCGGCAACACAAGGATCCTCCCAGGCACCGCCCTCTTAGATCAGGCAGCTTTCTGGTCGCTGCTACGCGCGGGGGTCCAACGCAAGGAACTGCTTTGGTTTGTGCAGCCAAGCTCGCCTGAAGAAATCGCCGACTTACAGGCATGCTTTGGGGAAGACCTGCACCTGGTTTCGAGCGCGACCGGGCCGGGGCCAAAACGTCGCGAAGGTGGTTCCTACCTGCCTCTGCTGGCTGTGCGGCCCACGGAATTGTTCCACGCAGAACTCGCAGACAATCCGGCCAGCCACAGGGTTTTCGATGGCATGGACTCTGGGAAACTCGACCGGGCTACCGCAAAGAAGCTCCGGGAAACCGGGGTGCGAACACAGCGTGACTCGGCCCTTCGCAGGCTGGTGCGCCACCCGCAGTTTCTGGTGTACGTCGCGGTCTTTGTCTACTCCGCTCTGAGAGCCCTCCCGGTCTCTTTCGTCAAAGAGTTTCACGGCTCGCTTCTGCTGTTCTGGTCGCTTGACCTGCTGACGGCCATCCCCTACACGTGGGGCGTTCTCACCATGCTGTTCGGTAGCAAGATGTGGCTGCGACTGGTCGCAGCCCTCACGACGGTCGTAACCTTCGTGGCGCCCTACGTCTATTTCTGGACGCACGGGACCGACTATCCCCTTTACGTCCCTTTGGTCATCGCGGCTCTAACCCTGTTTACGATTTCAAGTGAGCTGGTCAAGTATCTGCAGGAGCGGAACCTAGAAAAGCACTATCGGCGAGCCATCGGACTAGGTTGACCTCGCCTCGTCCATCCGCGCTGCTCTGGCCCGCTTGGCGTAGATCAGCCCTCCCAAAAGGCCCGACGCGATAATCCAGACGCCGCTAACCCACCAGATGATCGACACGGAAACCGGGATCAGTGGGGCCAGGGCTACCAGTGTGACGCTGCTACCCAGCCACAGGGTCGTGGCGACGACGTTGAAGACCCTTAGTCGCTTGACCCTGAACGGATGCAGGAAGGTGATTGGAACAATCGTGATTGCTGAAAGGTAGATAGTGACCGCGATGTTCAGCCAAAGGGGCGGGTTTAGCACGAAAAAGTAGACGGCCACGATGTTCCACGCAGCCGGGAACCCAGTGAAATACCATTCTGCGGTCTTCAGCGAGACGTTTGCGTAGCAGAACGTTGAGGAGACCAGGATCAAAATAAACAGGACTGCCGCGACCGGAGGTGGGCCCAGGTACCCAAAGACGGAGAGGAAGTACGCGGGGATGAACGTCCATGTGAGGTAGTCAATGATGTTGTCTAGGATCGCCCCATCGAACCCCGGCGCGTGCTCCTTCACCTTGAACTTCCGAGCCAGCGGCCCATCCAGGGCGTCCGTTACGGCCGCTATGCCCAGGAATAGGAACATTTCTTTTGCCCGGCCTGCGGAGAGTGCGACCATCGCGAAGCTGGCCCAAACCAGTCCGCTGAGCGTCAGGGCGTGCACGCCCCATGCGAGTGTCTTTTGTTTCCCGGTACTAACCGAGTTTTGCGCCTGTGTCACCCGAACAGTATGGGGCAAAAGAACAACATCAGACACCCGTTTGGTCAATCCTGATCCGGCGTTGCCTGCAGCGCGGCGTTGGTAGTGTGGGGTCATGAACTGGACTGACCAGGCCATCTGGTGGCACGTTTATCCCTTGGGCTTCACAGGAGCCCCCATCCGCGTCGAAGATCACGGCGACCGGCCGTGGGAAGCCGTTCGACTCCCACAGCTAATGAACTGGCTGGATTACGCTGTCGAGCTCGGATGCAACGGGATTTTGCTGGGACCAATCTTCCAATCCACCTCGCACGGATACGACACCACAGACTATTTCAAGATCGATCCGCGTCTGGGCGACAACACCGACTTTGACGACCTGGTCGCAGCGTGCAAAGAGAGAGGCATCCGGATTCTGCTGGACGGAGTCTTCTCACACGTTGGGTCCGAAAACCCACTCTTGGAGTCCGCGCTCACCAGCGGAGAAGGCTCAAAAGAAGCGGCACTGTTTGACGTTGACTACTCGGATCCCGCGAACCCGAAGCTTCAGGTTTGGGAAGGCCATGGGAACCTGGTGCGTTTCAAGCACTCTGCTCACGAAACCCGGGAGTTTGTTGCTTCCGTCATGAAGTTCTGGTTGGAAAAAGGCATCGATGGCTGGCGTCTGGACGCCGCCTATTCGGTCCCGACCGAGTTTTGGCACCAGGTCCTTGCCGACGTTCGCAACGATTTCCCCGACTGCTGGATCCTCGGTGAAGTCATCCATGGTGACTACGCCAAGTTCGTTGAAGAGTCGGGGGTCAACTCGGTCACCCAATACGAACTATGGAAGGCCATTTGGTCGGCCCTTCGTGATGAGAACCTTTTCGAGCTCGACTGGACTGTTCGCCGCAACAATGAGCTTCTAGATGTCTTTCTTCCGAACACGTTTGTGGGCAACCACGACGTGACGCGCATCGCCACAAAGGTGGGCGCTGAAGAGTCTCTTGTTGCGTTCGCCGCGCTAATGACCTTGCCGGGTGTACCCAGCGTTTACTACGGAGACGAACAGGGTTTTACAGGCGAGAAGGTCGAGGATTTCAGCGGGGACGACGCGATCCGCCCGCCCCTCCCAACGACGCCCGGCGATCTGCTCCCGTACGGACAGCCCCACCTTCGCGCCCATCAACAACTGATTGGGCTTCGCCGCAGGCACCCCTATCTGTTCCAGGGCAAGGTTGAAATCCTAGATGTGGCCAACAAGGCCATGGCGTATCGCACCCACGGTCCGGACGGACAGTTCGTAGAAACCCGGGTCCAGCTGGAGCCGGCGGCTCAAGTGGCGATCCGTGACCAGGACGGAAACCTACTCTGGGAAGGCCCTCACCTCCCATAGCCCCGGCGTGCTCTGACCGGTTCCGACTGCAAAACTTGAGGCCGTGCTCACCTTTTTGTCCCCCCGTTCGGGTAGGTTAGAAAGAGGGAGGTGGCGGTGAGCACGACACAGAAAACCATGCAGGCCCGCCCTCGGAAACTGGCCGCGACCTGGTCTCTCAAGGTCACCATGGCCGTGACTGGGATCATCTGGGTGCTGTTCGTCCTGATCCATTTGTTCGGCAACCTGAAGATCTTTGGGGGCGCCGCATCTTACAACGCCTACGCACTCTGGCTCCGCGAAGCCTTCTACCCCTTCCTTCCCAAAGAGTCCGTCCTCTGGCTGATGCGCATCATCCTGGTTGCGGCTCTTCTGACGCACGTGATCTGCGCCGCGACGCTGTGGCTGCGGGGTCGAGCCGCGGGTTCAAGGCGGACTCGCCGGGCCCTCTGGGTGAAAGCTGGAAATGGGCGGGGAAACATCCAAGCCCTGTCAACCGCACTGATGCCCTTCACGGGAATACTGATCCTGGTCTTCCTGCCCTTCCACATCATGGATCTCACGACCGGGACAAGACCGGTAGCAACGACAGATTTCGCGGCTGCCACAGCCTCTGCCTCAAGTGCTTACCAGAACCTCATCGCTTCCTTTGAACGTCCTTGGGTTGCGCTTTTCTACATGGCGGTGATGGCGCTGCTTTCACTTCACGTCCTTCACGGGGTCGAAACCGCTAGCTCTGATCTGGGTGTGATAGGCAGGCGCCCAAGGCAAGTCGTTGCTTGGGTTGCGGGCCTTTGTGCCCTCGCCATTTTGGTTGGGAACGGCGCGATCCCGTTGCTGGTTCAGATGGGGGTGCTTTCGTGAATCTGTTGGAACGGTTGACGCGCAGGGTGCTCCCCCCGAAGGGTCCGGGACTTGAGGGCGGATTGGACCCCAAGATTCCTGCGGGGGATCCGAAAACCGCTTGGGAACGAGCCAAAGCCGGATACAAGATTGTGGGCCCGGGGCAGCGCTCGAAGTACCGCGTAGTCGTTGTAGGGACCGGCCTGGCGGGCGGCGCCACCGCAGCCGTCTTGGGTGAACTGGGCTTCGACGTCCACTCCGTGACCTACCACGACAGCCCCAGGCGCGCTCACTCGGTTGCGGCCCAGGGCGGCATTAATGGGGCTCGCGAAGGAGCCTCGGACACCGACTCCATCGACCGGTTCGTCAAGGACACCGTGAAGGGCGGGGACTTCCGTGCCCGTGAATCCGAGGTCTACCGGCTTGGGCAAGAGTCCATGCGCGTGATCGACCAGTTGAACGCGATCGGCACACCGTTCGACCGCGAGTACGGGGGCACGCTCGCGACTCGCTCATTCGGAGGGGTGCAGGTTTCCCGCACTTTCTATTCCAGGGGCCAAACCGGGCAGCAGCTCCAGATCGCAACGACTCAGGCGCTGATGCGCCAGGTGCAACGCGGGACCGTCAAGTTGCACACTCGAACCGAGATGCTTGACCTGGTCGTGGAAGACGGTACGGCCCGGGGAGTCATTCTCCGCAACTTGGTCACGGGCGAGGTTACTGCCCTGCCCGCCCATGCCGTCGTGCTTGCCACCGGTGGTTACGGGAGCGTCTACTACTATTCGACACTTGCCCTTTCCTCGAACGCAACGGCCGCTTGGCGTGCTCACAAACGCGGGGCTTACCTGGCAAATCCCTCGTTCGTGCAGTTCCACCCGACCACCCTCCCGATCGGGTCGGAAGCCCAGTCGAAGACGATTCTTATGAGCGAGTCGCTTAGGAACGACGGGCGGATCTGGGTTCCGAAGAAGGCCGGCGACACCCGCGCCGCTGCGGACATTCCTGAAGATGAACGGGACTATTACCTGGAACGTAAGTACCCCTCGTTCGGGAACCTCTCCCCGCGTGACATTGCATCGCGTGCCGCGCAAGAGCAGTTGCAGGCTGGCAAGGGGGTCGGGCCGCTCAAGAACTCCGTCTACCTGGACTTCAGTGACGCTCAGGCGAAGCAGGGGAAGAAAGCGCTGAAAGAGAAGTACGGGAACCTGTTCACGATGTACACGCGAGCAACGGGTGAGGACCCCTATGAGGTCCCGATGCGGATCGCTCCGGGTGCTCACTTTACGATGGGTGGGCTGTGGACCGACTACAACGCGATGAGCAACATCAAGGGACTGTTCGTTGGGGGCGAAGCCTCGGTTGCCTACCACGGGGCGAACCGGTTGGGGGCTAACTCGCTATTGTCCGCTTCTGTCGACGGATGGTTCGTGCTTCCGGCAACGGTTCCGAACTACCTCGCAGAGCAGGGGTTGACGCCGCTACCTTCCGTGGACTCCCCCGCGTTCAAGAAGGCGCGGCAAGACGTTGACGCACGCGTGGAGCGGCTCTTGGAAGTCCGCGGTTCGACGCCTCCGGGGATCTTTCACCGAGAACTTGGGGACATCCTGTACCGGGGTTGCGGCGTTCAGAGATCTAAGGAGTCGCTGCAGCGCGCGCTTGGAGAGGTGCGTGCGCTTCGGTCGCGTTTCCGTGTGGATGTGTCTGTGCCGGGGTCGGGGAAACAGATGAACTTGACCCTGGAAAAAGCTGGCAGGGTCAAGGACTTCATTGATCTTGCTGAGCTCATGCTGGTTGACGCACTGAACAGGGAGGAATCCGCAGGGGCTCACTTTAGGGCCGAACACCAAGAGCAGGGCGAAGCTAAACGCAACGACAAGAGCTGGGCGCATGTTTCCGCATGGGAATCGAAAGTCGGGGGCGATGGGCGGACGGCTTTCCAGGAGCACCGCGAAAAGCTTAAGTTCGACGCTGTTCCAATGGCGACAAGGAGCTACAAGTGAAACTGACTTTGCAGGTTTGGCGCCAAGAGACCACGGACTCGCCCGGACGCTGGGAATTCCACGAGCTGGACGGCTTGGAACCTTCCATGAGTGTTCTTGAAGTGCTTGACCAGCTGAATCTGCAGCTGGTCGCGGAAGGCAAGCCGGGGATTGTTTTTGACTCGGACTGTCGAGAGGGCGTTTGTGGCGCCTGCGGGATCACGATCGATGGGCAGGCGCAGGGACCCATTCGGAACACTCCGACCTGCCACCAGCGTTTGTGGTCGTTCCATTCGGGGCAAACTGTGCGCCTTGAACCTCTGCGCGCGGGCGCGTTTCCGGTCCTGAGCGACCTGGCGGTGGACCGGAGCGCGCTGGACGCGTTGATTGCCATTGGGGGCCACGTCGACATCGATGCGGGCACCGCTCCCCCAGCGAACACTGTGCCAGTTGGACATAAGCAGGCTGCTGAGGCCTTGGACTTTGCTGCGTGCCTTAGCTGTGGGGCTTGTGTTGCGGCGTGCCCTAACGGCTCGGCAAACTTGTTCTTGGGTGCGAAGTTGCGGCATTTGTCCCTGTTGCCGCTTGCTGAACTGGAGCGTGCGAAACGCGCCAGGTCTATGGTGGCGTTGGCGGATGAGTTCTTTGGCCCCTGCTCGAACTACGGGGAGTGCGCGATTGCGTGCCCGGCTAGCATTCCGCTGGCAGCTGTCTCGGTTGTTGACAAGGAGCGTATGCGGGCGGGCTGGAAGCGTTACGCCGAAGTTGAGTGAATCGGCCAGGGAACCTGAGCCACCTGGAACCTCTTGCGTTTCGCGGCCAGCGCCGCCCCGCTGAGAGAGCCGCAGCAACCCCGCGGCGGTCCCGAGCCACCCAGCGAACCCGAGCCGTCGAGCGAACCTGAGGTGTTCAGCGCGCCTCAAATGAGAGAGCTGTAACAATCCCCCGGCGGTGGCACTCCGGACGCAAGATCAGCAAACTTTTGCCTTATAGTTGGAACGCCGAAAGGTAACGGGCTGTGGCGCAGCTTGGTAGCGCACTTGACTGGGGGTCAAGGGGTCGCAGGTTCAAATCCTGTCAGCCCGACCAAAAAATCGCGGAAACTCAACGGTTTCCGCGATTTTTTCGTTGGTGAGATTTGATCCGGTCATCACAAACCCATCTTTTTGACACGCCGAGCGGGCATTCGGGTGGATGCCGCCCGGCAGGGCCTCGACCGCCCCGGTTGTGTACGGTCAGCTGCGATGCGCGCCGTGCACCTGTTCGTCATGGACACCGAAGCACAACCCACCCCGTGGGGCCTGGAGCCCCTGATCGATGTCGGCGAGCTGGCCACATACTTGGGCATCCCGGTCTCGACGATCTACGACTGGCGCACCCGCGGCCTCGGCCCGCCCGCGTACCGCTTCGGCAAACACCTGAAGTTCGCCGTCTCCGACGTACGTGTCTGGATCGAGCAGCAACGC
>CAYFRO010000003.1:0-60558 GCA_964345565.1 uncultured Actinomyces sp. | reverse complement strand
CTCGACGGACGGCTGCTTGGAAGCCGACGCCGTAGGTGGGAGTGCGCTCGGTGTCGTTCACGCTCCGACCCACGACGCGGACGAAGCCCTCCGCTGGCCGATCAAACGCTTCGCTCGCGAGTAGCACCTCGGCGAACTCGTTGGTGCAAACTCCCGCCGCAGACAGCATCGACAACATCTCGGCGCGGGAGCGGCCCCCGTAGCGCAGCGCCAGACCGAGGTCGGAACTCACCACACGGCCTTAGGGCCTTGGGGCGACGACACTGAGGCCGACGGCGACCGCAGCCTCGGCGAGCCGGTGGTCGTAGGTGAGGACCGCGTCGACATCAAGACGCATCGCCGCCTCCAAGTGAAGGGCATCCAGAGTCCGCAGATACGGCATAGGCAGGAAGCCTGCCGAGCGGTAGACAGCGCGGTCGAGCGCTGCAAGCGAGACACCGTTGAGCATCGCGCTGACCCGGGCCTGGTCTCGCCCCTCCCTCACAGCCATGCGACGTAACTCAGTCTCGAGCAGATCGCTCGACACGAGGTCGACGTCGGCCTCCTCAAGCCACTCGACCAGCGCCTCGGTCTCTTGTTGCCAAACCAGAAGCGCCCCCAACGCGGAGGTGTCAACGTAGACGCGGGGAGCGGCGCTCACACCCGATCCTCTCGAAGCTCGTCCACAATCCGCGACATCGGACGATCGCCGTCGGAAGGCTGCGGAGCCAGCGCCGCCCACCCACCGGTGCGCTTCGCGGCCCGCGCAATCGGCAATAAGGCCGGCGGCGCGTCAAGCGGGACAACCCGACCGACAGGGACACCACGGTTGGTCAGCACGAACGACTGGCCCTCACCTACAGCTCGAAGAACACGCCCCGACTCATTGCGCAGTTCGCGCTGCGACAGGCTCTCAACATGAGGCTCGACCAGATTCATACCATCAGTGTAGCACCCGCGCTACACATTGAAGCGAAATTCAACCACGTCACCGTCGGCCATGACGTAGTCCTTGCCTTCCATACGGACGCGCCCCTTCGCTTTCGCTTCGGCCATTGAGCCGAACTCGTCAAGCTCATCAAAGCTGACGACTTCGGCCTTGATGAAGCCCTTTTGGAAGTCGGTGTGGATGACGCCGGCTGCTTCTGGGGCGGTGTCGCCCTTGTGGATGGTCCAGGCTCTGGATTCCTTCGGGCCGGCTGTCAGGTACGTCTGCAGGCCAAGGGTGTCAAAGCCGACGCGAGCCAGCTGATCCAGGCCGGACTCTTCTTGGCCTGATTCTGCAAGGAGTTCAGCCGCTCCCTCTTCATCAAGTTCAACCAGTTCCGCTTCAAACTGAGCATCCATAAAGATGGCGGAAGCTGGTGCGACCATCTCCGTCAGTTTGTCCTTCAAGTCCTGGTCGGCCATGCCGGCTTCATCCATGTTGAAGACGTAGATGAAAGGCTTGGAACTCATCAGTTGGAAAGAACGCAGGATGTCAGGGTCAAGCCCCTTGGTGTTCTCAGGCGTTAGAAGTCTGCCTTCACCAAGTAGCTTTTGGGCTGCAAGCGCCGTGTCTAGAACTTCCTTGGGGGTCTTCTTCCCCTTCACCTCTTTGTCGAGGCGGACGACGTGCTTCTCAATGGTCTGCAGGTCGGCCAGCATCAGCTCAGTCGTGATGGTCTCAATGTCATCTTCGGGATCAACGCGACCGTCAACGTGAACCACGTCCTCGTCCGCGAACACGCGGGTTACCAGGCAGATGGCGTCGGCTTCGCGGATGTTGGCTAGGAACTGGTTGCCAAGGCCCTCCCCCTCGGACGCTCCCTTCACGATCCCCGCGATGTCGACGAACGAAACGACGGCGGGCGTGATCTTCTCCGAATCGAAGAGTTCGGCAAGGCGATCCAGGCGCGGGTCGGGAAGGGGAACCACACCGATGTTCGGTTCGATCGTCGCGAACGGGTAGTTAGCGGCAAGAACCGTGGCGCGGGTGAGGGCGTTGAAGAGCGTGGACTTGCCGACGTTGGGCAGGCCAGCGATACCAATCGTTAGAGACACAAGGGCCAGTCTAGATTGCGGGAGCGGGCCGCCCTAACCGGTGTGAGGTAGTCGCTCTGCTGCTAATGCCCGATGCTACTGGGTGTGTCCCTCGGGACGCTGGCGACCGCGGACGTTTTCTGCCAGGATTCCCTTCTCGATCAGATCCTTCTTGAGGTTGCGAGGTAGGGCGAAAGTGGTTGTCTCAACCTCGGTCGTGACCTCTTCGACCCTGTCTGAGAGACCGCGTTCTTCAAGCCAGGCAACGACGTCCTGGACCAGGACCTCGGGGACGGAGGCACCGGAGGTGATGCCAATGGTCTCTGCCTTTTGGAACCATTCTGGCTTCAGTTCGCTGGCGTAGTCGACGCGGTAGGCGGCTTTCGCGCCCGATTCCAGGGCGACCTCAACAAGGCGGACGGAGTTTGAGGAGTTCTCACTCCCTACCACGACCACCACGTCCGCCGACGGAGCGATCGCCTTCACCGCGGCCTGGCGGTTCTGCGTCGCGTAGCAAATGTCGTCCGAGGGCGGGTTGGAAAGGTTTGGAAAACGCTCCCGCAGCTTCGCTACGGTCTCCATGGTTTCGTCAACAGAGAGCGTGGTCTGCGAGAGCCAAACGACGCGGTCAGGGTCGCGGACCACGACTTTGTCTACGTCGGCTGGGCCGTCGACAATCTGGATGTGATCGGGGGCGTGACCGAAAGTGCCCTCAACTTCTTCGTGCCCGACGTGACCGATCAGGATGATGTCGTAGTCGTCGCGGGCGAAACGGGTCGCTTCACGGTGGACTTTGGTGACCAAGGGGCAAGTCGCGTCGATAGTTCGCAGGTTCCGAGCTTTCGCGTCGGCGAGGACCTGGGGAGAGATGCCGTGAGCGGAGAAAACAACCAGCTCCCCCTCCGGGATCTCGTCCACCTCTTCTACGAAAATGGCTCCCCGCTCCGTCAGGGTCTCTACGACAAACTTGTTGTGAACGATCTCTTTGCGGACGTAGACGGGGGCGCCGTGAAGCTGAAGGGCGCGTTCAACAACCTCCACTGCCCGGTCAACGCCAGCGCAGTATCCGCGGGGGGCGGCAAGGAGAATCTGGCGGCCTGCGGGCTGCTGGGCCGATGCTGGGTCATCTGTCGCGGCGGTCATGCTTTAAAGATAGCGCGGCGCGATTGCGGTCCCCGGAGATGTGCGCCACCAAGCGTGCGCGGGCTCGCTTCCGTGTGCGGGTGATTTTGTCGGCGTGCGGTGTCAGACTTGGCGGGTGGAAAAACTAAACCTTCCGGCGACCGCTGGGGAGACCTCTGCTGAGAACCCCTGGCCTCTACGTGTGCTGTCCTCGAAGCTGAAGACGCACGTGGAACGGGCTCCGGAGACCTGGGTTGAAGGCCAAGTGGTGCAGTTCAAGCGCCGCGGGGCAACGCAGATGTCATTCTTCACGCTCCGCGACTCTGACATTGACGTCTCTATGCGCGCGACCACGTTCGCAGGGGTGCTCGATGGTGCTGGGCCGGGGTTTGACGAGGGCGTCCGTGTTGTTGCCAAGGTGAAACCAACCTACTTCGAGCGCAGTGGGCAGATGAGCCTACGGGCAAACGAAATCAGGGTTGCTGGCCTGGGTTCGCTGTTGGCACAGATCGAACAGCTTCGAAAAAAGCTTGCAACCGAAGGATTGTTCCGGGAGGACCTGAAGAAACCGCTACCCCCCTTCCCTGTCCGCGTCGGCCTGATCTGCGGCAAGGATGCGAAGGCAAAGGATGACGTGTTGGTCAACGCTGGCCTACGTTGGCCCAGCGTCGACTTTGAGATCCGTGAAGTCTTGGTGCAAGGTCCCTCAGCGGCGCAGCAAGTGAGCGCGGCAATCGCAGAGCTAGACGCATTGCCCGGGGTCGATGTCATTGTCGTGGCTCGGGGCGGCGGGTCGACGGAAGACCTGTTGCCCTTCTCTGACGAACGCCTGGTCCGGGCTGCAGCTGCGGCCAAGACCCCGATCGTCTCCGCCATTGGCCACGAAGGGGATGCTCCCCTACTGGACTTTGTTGCTGACTACCGCGCCTCCACCCCGACCGACGCGGCCCGGCGAATCGTCCCCGACTTCCGGGAAGAACAGCGCTCAATCTCTGCCGGTCAGGCCGCTCTTCGCGGGGCTACGCGAAAAATCATCAGCAGGGAGGTGGAGCTCTTGAGCCTGCTGACCTCAAGGCCTGTTCTTCAAGCGCCAACCGGAGTGATCAAGCAAGAACGCGCGGGTTTAGAGCAAGCGTGGTTGAGGTTAGAGGGGCTCGTGAACCATAAACTTGCGCGGGAGCGATCTGAGATCGCTGAGCTTTCTGGAACGCTTCGAGCCCTGTCACCCGCGGGAACCCTAGAGCGCGGGTACTCGATCATCCGCCTACCGGACGGCAGTATCGTCCGTGACACTTCAGCGCTCACCAAGGGCTCGCTTGTGGAAGCCATGCTGGGGAAGGGAACCTTCGTGGCGCAAGTTGTCGGAACGAACCCGGAGGGCAGCTTCGTCCAAGAGGACTCTCAAGACCACGCACACGAACGGAAAGGGTAGAAGGCGATGCCAGAACACCGCGAACCAACAGAACAGACGGACCCTCAGCTACTGACCTACGAACAGGCGAAAAACGAACTGCGAGTCGTTATCCAGTCCCTGGAGTCGGGGTCGATTCCGCTAGAGGACACGCTCAAGCTTTGGAAACGGGGCGAAGCCCTTGCCTCCAGGTGCAAACAAATCCTGGACCAGGCTGCAGCTCAGCTGGAGCAAGCCGAGTCTGTGGAGATGACCGCGGTCGTGGCCGACTAGCGGGTCGCTGAAACACCACGCTTTCGGGCCTTGGGATGGCAAAATGGGGTTAAGACCTTCGCAGCCCTGCACCAAGAGTCGCCATGACCGCTAAGCCCACCCAACCTTCAACACCAGATGAGCCCTTCGTTCTTGTAATCGGCGAAGCACTGATGGACCTGGTAGTCCAACACGACGCGGAAGCCGACGAAGCTGCCGCGGTTCCCGGCGGCTCCCCCGCTAACGTCGCCCTTGCATTGGGGCGGCTGGGTGTCCCGGTCGAACTCGTCACCTGGATCGGCAAAGACACACTTGGAACCGCGATCCACGAACACCTGGGGGACTCGGGGGTCATAGTCCGCGAGCCCTCACTTGCCGCAGACAAGACCTCCACTGCCATCGCTAAGCTCGACAAACTTGGGGCAGCAACCTACGTCTTCGACGTCGAATGGGCACCGGAGCCTCTCCAGGATTTTGAAGACGCCCAAATCCTGCACACCGGGTCCATCGCAGCGGTCCTTCAACCAGGAGCCGAAGCGATCCTAGACGCAATCGACGCCACCAAAGGGCAGGCTTTAGTGACCTACGACCCGAACGCGCGCCCGCAACTGATGGGATCACCCAGTGAAACAGTCGGGGCAGTTGAAGCGGTCGTTTCGCGCGCCGACGTCGTGAAAGCGTCGGATGAAGACCTTGAATGGCTGTATCCCGGAAGCACCGCTGAACAGGCCGCGCTCGACTGGATCGAACGCTTCGACCTTCCTCTGATTGTGGTGACGCGCGGTAAGCAGGGACCTATGGCTTACCTTGGCTCAGAGGTTCGCTCCAGCGTTGCTCCAGCGCCAGTGAAAGTTGTCGACACCGTCGGAGCCGGCGACACGTTCATGGGAGGCCTGATCGATGCACTGTGGCGTAGGGGAATTCGCGGGGCCGAAGGTCGGCAAAAGCTGAGTCATCTGACAGAAGACGACCTAAGGCATGTCTTGCAAGAAGCCGCTGAACTCGCCGACATCGTAGTTCAACGCCAGGGCGCGAACCCGCCGTGGGCCGCAGAGCTCGGAAGGTAGGCTAGTCGGCCTGATTCCCGGGGGTGCTGTCCACCAGCTGTTCTTGCAAGCGTTGCATGCTCTCAGCAGCTATAGCGGCCCTGTCGTCAGGGTCAATGACTACAAGAGCGTCCCAGATGTCCTTAGTGAGTCCGTCGACTGCGATCATGTTCACCGAGGAGTGAGAGATCTTGTCGTGGAACGGGGTGTCGTGGGCCTCGTTCGCCGCATGCAAGTCCTCGCGTAGCTTCTCGCCTTCCCGAAGACCGGTGAAACGCACTTTGAGGTCTTTACCGGAAAGCGAGATCATCTTATTCGCGATGTCCAGAATCCGCACAGGCTCGCCCATGTCCAGAATCAAAACCTCGCCCTTCCGACCAATCGCCCCGGCCTGCAGGACCAGTTGGCAGGCCTCAGGGATCGTCATGAAGTAGCGGGTCACGTCAGGGTGAGTGACCGTGATGTCACGACCTTCCTCAATCAGCTGGTAGAACGTTGGCAGCATCGAACCGCGCGAACCGATCACGTTTCCGAAGCGAACAGACAGGAACCGGCAGCCGTCCCCCATCTCGGCTGACGCCACCAGGCGCTCAGCCAAACGCTTAGACAGCCCCAAAATCGATGTGGGGTTGGCGGCCTTATCGGTCGATATGTTCACCAGAGTCTTGACACCGTTTGCCTGGCACGCCTCGATCACGTTTTCCGTGCCCTGCACGTTGGTTTTCCAGGCTTCATCGGGGTAGCGTTCCAACGCTGGCAGGTGCTTTAGTGCCGCGGCGTGGAAAACAACCTCAGGCTGATGTTCCTTGAACGCCGCATCCAGAGCTTCTTTGTCGCGAATGTCCGCAAGCACTGTGCCATCCGTGTTGAACAGCCCATAGCCACGCACCCTGATCTCCGCCTGCTGCAAGCCGGTTTCGTCCCTGTCAAGAAGGATCAGTTTCTTCGGCCCGTGCTTTTGGATCTCAACGCAGAGTTGCTCCCCGATGGAGCCGCCCGCGCCAGTCACCAGCACCCGTTTTCCGTTCAGATAGCTGGCGATTTGAGAAACGTTCGTGTCGACGACGGGACGCCCCAAAAGGTCCTCAACAGCAAGGTCCCGTAGACCCGAGGTCTGGACGCCAGAACGCAGCATCTCTTCCGTTGGGGGCATCACCTGGACTTTCATGCCAAGCGGTCCCGCTGCATCCTGTACCCGGTTCAGCAGTTCCTTCTCAGGGTTCCCGATCGCAACGATCAGCGTTTGTGCACCGGTACGCAGCCTGACTTCCGGGAGGTCCTTCAACTCACCGACAACAGGGACACTGTGCCTACGGAACCGTGCCTTCTGGGGGTCGTCATCCAGGAACGCAACCGGATCGAGGTGCGTCTCGGTGTCTGTGGTGAGCAGTCGGGCCAGGTGATCGCCCACATAGCCAGCACCATAGATGATCACCGGCGTCTTCTTGACCGAAGAACGTGGACGGCGCCCAGCCAGCAGACGACTCAGCATCCTGTAGCCCGTTGCCAGGAGCAACACCAGTAGCGTGGCGATGACAGGAACGCTACGGGGAACGTTAAACGGCACCTGCCAGATAAGCACAGCAAGGAAACTGATCGCGCCGACCAAGACCATGACAAGAGCAAGATCTAACGTGCCCTCAAACGAGGCCCAGGGATGAGCGCCGCGGTAGGCATAGAAAAGCCAAGCGAACAGGACTTGAAGGACCACTGCAAGGAGCGCAAGCCAAGCGGCACCTCCCCAGTCCACCGCGGACATGTTGAAGTCGAACCTCAGCATCGTTGCAAGGAAAATCGCAACCACCCACGACAAGGCGTCAATCGGCACGCTGCGTCTGAAGCGTGGCCTTGACGTTTCGCCACGCTGCCACGAAAGGAGACGGCGTTCCGAAGAATCGTTGTGGAGGGCCTCATTTTTCGCACTCAAGTCGGTCAGCCTCTGTCCAGGTTGGGTTGGGCGCCTGCTGGTGGCGCGCGGACACTAACGCCCTAACGGGCGTGACGATGCTTAAACTTAGAGCATCCCATCGGGGTTAGGACGGCGTAACCATATGGGGAACTCCAGCCACAATGCAACAGGAAAGTGGTCTAATCCTCCACTTTGTTCGCTAGGTGCCACAACCAAGACGCTACACCCCTGGGCCCCTCACAAAGAACGTCAGCGAGGTCGTGTAGCTCAAGAGCCTCAGAGGAAGCTGAAACGACTGCGCACTTCACGGCCGGGATGGAGCTTTCCTGCAACGCGCGAAACGCCGGTAGATCGCCCAGGTCGTCCCCTGCGAACATGACGGCTTCTGGGCGGAGCTCATCCAGAAGAGTGGTGAGTGCCTGCCCCTTGTCCGCGTCCGCGGCCCGCAACTCCCAGACGTAGCGTCCGGGCTCAACGTCCAGGCCCGCGTTCTGCGCGATCTCGCGCACTTCGCTTTCAACTTCCTTGAAAGCCTCCGCCGGATTCTCGCTTTGGCGAAGGTGTAGCGCTACCGCGAGCCCCTTGTCTTCGAGGTGAGCCCCCGGATACCGCTTCGCAATCGGAGCTAGAGCATCCCTGGCCTGCCCAACCCCCTCAGGAGGGGCGGGGAAGGACTCGATCCCGGTTTCCAAGTCGACTCTTTCCGCGCCATAGTGACCAAAGATGATCGCGCGACTGAAACCGGGCCGTCCGCGAGCGCCTGACAGCTCCAGCAGAGTGGTGGCTGGCCGTCCGGAAATCACGGCGACACGGACGCCGCGGGCAGCAAGCCTGTCGATCGCTTCCGCGGAAGCCTCAACTATCCGGGCATCTGGCGGGTTTGGGACTATCTCGGACAAAGTCCCATCGAAATCAAACACCAATAGCGCCTGCTCAGGGGCGGAGTTGATGAAAGTCGCAAATTCTTCGGCCGAATTAGCTGTGGCCTGCCACTTCGTCTTCATGCTTCCACTGTGCCAGCAAGAAGCAGTTATAGCGAGAACGTGACGCTTTCGGGCAAACCAGGTAGCGTGAAAACAGTCAAACTGAGGAGTTCCCTTGTCAAGGTCCCGCAAATCCGATCCGAGTTTCGTAGTGGTGGCGAACCGCTTACCGGTCGACCGCACAACTGATGACGACGGCCGCACGGCCTGGCGCACAGCCCCCGGGGGCCTTGTCACCGCACTGGAACCCCTTATGCGAAGCAAGGGGGGAGCCTGGGTCGGGTGGATTGGCGCACCCGATGAAAAACTGATGCCCTTCGAACACGACGGCTACCAGATTGTCCCGGTGGAGCTCAGTGAACAGGAGGTGGAGGAGTACTACGAAGGGTTTTCCAACTCGACGCTGTGGCCCCTGTACCACGACTCGGTCGCCTTCCCTGAGTTTCACCGCGAGTGGTGGGAGTCCTACAAGAAGGTCAATGAGAGGTTTGCGACCGCTGCAGCGAAAGTCGCGGGCGAAGGTGCGACCGTCTGGGTTCAGGACTATCAGCTACAACTGGTCCCACGAATGCTACGTGAACTGCGCCCGGACCTTAGAATCGGCTTCTTTTTGCACATCCCCTTTCCACCTGAGGAACTCTTTGAACAGATCCCTTGGCGGAAACAAATCGTGGAGGGAATCCTTGGAGCCGACCTAGCAGGTTTCCAAACACCCGCCGGCGCGAAAAACTTCCTGAGGTTGGTGCGGAAGCTGACCGACCGGAAAGTAGACCGTCACACGGTCTTAGTGTCCGACCAACACCTCTGTAAGGCAAAGGCCTACCCGATCTCAATCGACGTGGAAGGTTTCCACGAACTGTCCGAAACGCCAGAGGTGAAAGCTGAAGCTGAAGCGCTCTACGAAGAGTTGGGACGCCCCAAGAATCTTCTGCTTGGCGCGGACCGCCTGGACTACACAAAGGGTCTGCGTCAAAGGATCCGCGCCGTGGGCGAACTGTTTGAGTCCGGACAGCTAGACCCTGACGACACCGTGTTCCTGCAAGTAGCAACGCCTTCCAGAGAAGACGTCGAGCAATACAAGGTGCTACGCGACGACATCGACCAGTTGGTTGGGCGGATCAACTCTCAGGTGGGCGGAGTGGGACGCCCCGCTATTTCCTACAGACACATCGGGTTCTCAAGGCAGACGATGGCTGCGCTCTACCGCATCGCCTCTGTAATGCTGGTGACGCCCCTGCGTGACGGAATGAACCTGGTGGCGAAAGAGTACATCGCGTGCCATCCGGGAAGAGCCGGGGCCTTGGTGCTGTCGGAGTTCGCTGGTGCCGCGCGCGAACTAAAACGCGCATATCTTGTGAACCCCTATGACTTGGATGGGATGAAGGAAGTGATCATGCAGGCGGTCACGGACCCGTACGCGGAGAGGGCAAAACGCATGCGCGCCCTTCAGCGGCAGGTCTGGGGCAACACCATCGATGATTGGGCAAAGCACTTCTTAAGGGATCTTGAAGGAGACCACGAGTCTTTTGAGTCCGACTGACAGCTAAGCCGACAGGGCATCACTTACCCAAGCGACGTTCCCTTTGTGTGAAGGAACGAAGCGCGCGGAGGAAGTCCACGCGGCGAAAGTCGGGCCAGTAGACGTCACTGAAGTAGTACTCGGAGTGCGCTGACTGCCACATCATGAACCCTGAGAGTCTTTGCTCACCCGAGGTTCGGATTATGAGGTCCGGGTCCGGCTGGCCCCTGGTGTAAAGATGCTCGGTGATGTCCTGGTCGCTAAGGTCACGTGCAACGTCAGTGATGGATTTCCCCTGCTCACCAGCCTCGCGGAGGAAAGAGCGGACCGCGTCGACAAGCTCTTTCCTTCCACCGTAACCAACCGCAACGTTCACGACCATCTTCGTGTCAAGGTTCTTGGTTCGCAGAACCGCGTTGTCGATTCGCTGGACGAATTCTTCCGGGAACAGCGCCTTGTCTCCTACGATTCGAATCTGGTAGCGTCCCTCCGCAGCCAGTTGGTCTACTGTCGCGCCGATGATCTCTAGTAGCTGGTCAACCTCTGCTTTGTCGCGCGCCATGTTGTCGGTCGAGAGCATCCAGAGCGTAACGATCTGCACACCCATCTCCTGCGCCCATTGCAAAAACTCAAGGACCTTGGACGCGCCAACGCGGTGTCCTTCGCTGGCCGGCGAACCTTCCGACTTAGCCCACCTTCGGTTCCCGTCTAGGATCACGCCGATGTGCCTTGGGATTTTCTCGCGAGGCAACGAACGCGCCAAGCGGTATTCGTACATCTCGTAAAGCAGATTCCCGCTCACACAGCCCCCTACCTTCCCTTAGGGTACTGCTGATCACGAGGTGGCGTACACAAGACCGCTTACACTGCTTCGCTAAGCAAGTGCCTGGGTTCTTAGCGCGCTCGCAAAGGTGTACCGTTGGGTGCGGAAAGAGGTCTTATGCGTGTTGCATCAAGGAAGCCAATAGCCTGGATCCCGGGGCAGCCCGTGACCCGAAAGCCGCGTCTTCGCGGGTGGATCCACTTCGTGGCAGCTCCGCTCTCTCTAGCCGCCGCCATCGTCCTGGTTGCGCTTGCCCCGACTACTCCCTTGAAGTGGGCCAGCGCAGTCTACTTAGCTGCCTCGTTCATCCTGTTTGGCGTTTCTGCTGCGTACCACCTGTTTTACTGGCGTCCCAGTTTCGAGAGAGTCCTGCAGCGCATGGACCACGCCAACATCTTCCTGCTCATCGCCGGCACTTACACTCCCCTGGCTGTTGGCCTGCTTGAGGGCGGCAAACGTACTTCCCTGCTGGTCGTCATCTGGACTGGCGCGGTCCTAGGGATTCTGATCTCGCTGTTTTGGCCTAACGCCCCTCGCTGGGTCAACACCTTGATCTACGTCATCCTGGGTTGGACCGCCATTTTCTACCTGCCTGCACTCTGGGCTTCTGGCGGCCCCGCCGTTGTCCTGCTGCTCTTGGCGGGCGGCGTCCTGTACACAATCGGCGCTGTTGCGTACGCACTGAAGAAGCCGAACCTGGTTCCAGGCTGGTTCGGCTTCCACGAGGTTTTCCACTTGTTTACCGTTCTGGCTTGGGCTTGCCAGTGCGTGGCTACTTACCTCGCTGTCCTGTAAAAGCGGGACTAGTATCAGGTCATGACTAGCAAAACCTGGTTGACTCAGTCCCAATTCGACGCTCTGAAGGGTGAACTTGAAGAACGCACCAAGGTGCGGCGCCCTCGTATCGCTCACCTGATCGAAGCCGCCCGCCAAGAAGGCGATCTTAGCGAAAACGGCGGGTATCAAGCCGCTCGTGAAGAGCAGTCCATGAACGAAACGCGAATCCTTCAGCTTGAAGACTTGCTCCGCGCCGTTGAGGTTGGGGAGACCCCAGCGGATGACGGCGTAGTCGAGCAAGGAATGGTTATCGTGGCCGACATTGCAGGCGACCGCGAAGAATTCCTGCTGGGCGCGCGGGACGCCGGCAAGAACCTGGGAATCCACGTCTACCCGCCCAGTGCTCCTCTGGGCAAAGCAATCCTGGGCGCCCGCGAAGGCGAAACGGTTTCTTACAAGACCCCCAACGGGAAAGTCCTTGAGGTGACCATCGTCTCTGCCAAGCCGTTCACTGGCTAGCGTCTGGGGACGCTGAGTCCTGCTCCTGTTCGACGCAGGGGCCGCCCGCGTCAGCGCCCGGTCCGACTAGAACGTGCCCCTTGACTTCGGCTCTGGCCTGAGCTTTTGCGCGGACTTTCTTTGCGACTCGCGACTCATCGACAACAGTCCTTGAGTAGACGCGGTAGGACGCTTTGATCTGCTTCCCTAAAGAACCGGGAGGACCGCCGGGACGGTCGGGATTCTCCGCAAGTCCGGGGTAAGGATCGTGCCCATGCAGATACATGAAAGCCACGTTCAAGAACGCTAGCAGTGGGACTGCAAATACCGCACCAGCGATCCCGCCAACGGCCCCACCGCCTACGACCGCGAACACAACAGCGACCGGGTGAAGTGAAACGGCGTGGGCCATCATCCACGGGTGCAACACGTTGCTCTCGATCTGCTGGACGGCAAGCACGATCACGAACATGATGATCGCCGCCTTCACGCCGTTGTTGACTAGCGCGATCATGACGGCGATCGCGCCTGAAGCGAAGGCTCCAACAACGGGGATAAAGGCGAACAGGAAAACCATGACGGTGATGGGAATGGCGAGTGGAACCCCCAGGGCGAACGCTCCAATTCCGATCCCGATGGCGTCAATCGCAGCCACCTTTGACTGCGTGCGCACGTACTCGCCAAGGGTGACCCAGCCGCGGATCGCAGCTTCGTTCACAGGGTTGCGCCACGCCTTGGGTAGTGACCGGACTGCGACGATCCACATTTGTCTCCCGTCGCGGAGCAGGAAGAACAGTGTGAAGAGCATGAGGAGGGAACCCATCAGCACCGTCATCGTGCCGGATGCCAATCTGAACGCGCCCGTAGCAATGCTTGAACCGTAGGTTTGGAACAGGTACGCAAGCGAGCCCTGCAGATCCGTCAGCCACTCTTGAAGAGATGCCGACTCGGCTGCTAGCGGTCCTTCAGCGATCCACCCTAGAAGGGCGTCAAAACCGTCAGCGGTTTCTCCCAGGAGCACGGGAAGCTGACGGATTAGCTGTGTCAGAGCGATGGCTAGAAGCGCTACCAGAATCAGCAACCCAAACAGGAGCCCAACAGCTGCGGCCCCGGTTCTTCCCATGTGCCATGACCTCTTTAGGAATGAGGCAACAGGTTCCAGAAGAGCTGCAAACAGTATGGCAACGAAGAAAGAAATGACCAGCAGCGAAACGTAGGACATCAGGTAAACCAGAGCGCCGATCGCAGCCACAATCAACAGCAGGCGCCACGACCAGGCGGCAGCAACGCGCACGGGCAGAGTCACCTTCGCAACAGCCAGGTTTCTCACCGAACTAGAATCGCTCGCATCCGGAGAGTCAGCTGGAGGTCTCTTTTCTTCTGCCTTCACGTTTCCCCCCGGCATCTTGAGTCCTTTCAACTCTAGTTGGAACACTCCGCCTTAGTGCTGCCTTCTGTCCGTTCTCAAGCGGAAGTTCTCCCCTTTTCAAAGCTGGAACCCAGCCCTAGACTCGGGTGACCTGGGAAAGGACTCAGCATGACCGAAGCAGCAAACGGCACGGACCGGCAAGAACAGACGCTTTATCTGGCTGGGGGATGCTTCTGGGGGCTAGAACGAATCTTCTGGCAGATCAAGGGGGTCGTGTCTACCGCGGTCGGCTACATGGGGGGACAGTCTGAGAATCCCAACTACGCGCTCGTTTGTTCCGGGCACACCGGACACGCCGAGACAGTTCGGGTCACCTACGACCCAGACGTCGTCGGCGCAGAAGAACTCTTAGCGACGTTCTTTGAGAACCACGACCCGACGACGCTGAACAGGCAGGGAGGGGATCGCGGCACCCAGTACCGCTCCGCAATCTGGACAACGCTGCCCTCGCAATACCGCGAAGCATTAGCGACACGCGCCGCCTACCAGCAAGAACTTCTTAGGCGCGGGTACGGCACCGTTGTGACGGAAGTTCATCCGCCACCGGCGCCGCCCTTCCATCTAGCCGAGGACTACCACCAGCGATACCTGGAGAAGAATCCTGGGGGCTACTGCAACCACGGTTTCAACGGGGTCAAGTGCCCCGCCCCTGCCGCTACTTGATTCCCAGGATGTCCGTGACAAAAACCAGTGTGTCGCCGCCTCTGATACCCGCCTGGGGTACTCCAAGGTCGCCGTAACCCAGATCGGAGGGTATAGAGAGCAACACTCTCGAACCCACACGTTGCCCGACAAGACCGTCGTCCCAGCCGCGGATAACCATGCCGACGCCGATCTGGAAGTCTAGAGGAGCTCCACGATCGTAGGAGTTGTCGAAGACGTTCCCGTTCCAGACCTGACCCAGGTAGTTACAGATGATCTGGTCGCCGGGCTCCACCACGGGCCCATCGCCTTCCACCAACACTTCCACCTGGAGCTCTGGCGAGGCCACAGCCGAGGCGAATGTGAGGGTGGGCTTTTCACCCATTTCGCCTGCTACTTCAATGTTCTCCATGAGTTTTCCTTCCTGGCACTCGGTGCACGGCCGCTTAAGACTAGCGTGAGTTCATGCGGGACAGGATGTTGAGGATTTCCACGTAAAGCCAGATCAGGGTGACCATGATGCCAAAAGCACTGGCCCAAGCGTACTTGGCTGGCACGCCACGCTCGACGCCGACCCTGACCTGGTCGAAGTCGGAAATCAGGCAGATCGCCCCGATGACGACAGCAAAGACAGACACGAAAACTGCCAGCGGAATCCCTAGCACGGTTACGTCGCCGACACCGGAAATGGGTAGCCCAATCAAACCAAACATCCAGATGAAGAGCCTGGAGAAGATGAGCCCCAGCAACGAAATCAAAGCGAACCTTTGAAGCTTCGGTGAGTTGCGCACCTTTCCCGAAGCGAACAAGGCCAAGGTAACCGCAAATACTGCAAAGGTTGCGACGACTGCCTGAAGCACAACCCCCGGAAGGTACGCGTTCACCAGGTAAGACAAAGCGCCTAGGGCGACACCTTCAAGTGCGGAGTAGGCAAGCACCGCGAGTGGCCGGATCTTCTTTGAGAAGATGTTTACCATCGCCAGCACCAGGCCTGCGATGATCCCAACAGTCATCAGGACTCCACCCAGCTCGGGGTTGGCGGCCGTCACCCACCAGGAAACAGCGGCAAATAGGAACGCTGTCACCAGGGAGAGTGTCGTCTTCACGATCACGTCGTCGTATGTCATGCGCCCCGTGTCCACGGCGTCCGCCGATGGAGCTTGGTAGGCAGCTTGAGCTGCCTGGAAAGCACGTTGGTCGTACGCGGGTCCGCTTTGGGTGGGGCCGGCCTGGCTTTGCGCAGGCTGCTTCCACTGTTTCTCGAGTTTGTTGAAAACCGGGTTGCTCACGTTCTTCTCCGTTCGGGCGGTGCTTCCCCCGGGGGGCAGAAAGCGCTTCGGATACTGGTTCTTGATCCAGCATAGCTTGGCCACTTCGCGCTTCGCTTAGCGCTGACGGCTACGATCTCCACGCTTCGCTTAGCGCTGACAGCCACAGCCCTCACTCAGCACCGACAGCCAGAGCCCCCACTTGCTGCTACGCAACGGGTAGTGACCACAGAGATGAAAGTGCATCGCGGGTAATAAGAGTGCATCGCGGGAGGCCTCCCCACGTACACTCTTGACACCCCAGCTGCACTCTCAGGTTTTGAGTGGCCACAGTCCCGCGTTGTGCCCCCGCGGGTACCCCAGCGGCACCACCATTGGTACCCCCAGTGGGATTCGAACCCACACTTTATCGATTTTAAGTCGACTGCCTCTACCGTTGGGCTATGGGGGCGCTTCCAGTGGCTTGCGCCTACCTCAAGAGCCAATGCTACCAACGGTAGCGTGGTGCTACGCCAAGGAAAGTGCAAGCCCGTCCAGGATGTCGTGCTCCGAAATGACGACTGCCACTCCTGAAGAACGGGCGGAGTCAGAAGCCCCAGAGCTAGCGCGGGCGGAGTCAAGAACGCCAAAGCGATCCAGGATCTGCTCCCAAATCAAAGCACCACCCGCGATCACATCCGCTCTGCCCTCTGGCATGAACGGCAGGGCCGCCTTGTCAGCGACGGGGCGGGCAACCATGAAGTCCAATGACTCAAGCCAGTCGGGCTCAGTCGGCAGGAGCCCGTGGACCTTAGCCGGGTCGTATTGCTCTACCCCCGCGATGAGGGCCCCGATGGTGGTGACTGTTCCCGCCACTCCGACAATGGTGCGCACGGCATCAAAATCCACAACCCGGGCGGCTTGGTCAATCTGCTCTTTGATCCACTCCCTGGCCAGGCGGACCTTTTCCTCAGTCCAGGGTTCGCCCCCAAATCGTTCGGTGACCCGGACAGACCCCATGTCGATCGACACCGCTTGCTCCGCGTGGCTTGTCCCAACCACAAACTCTGTTGAGCCTCCACCTATGTCGACCAGCAGGTAGGGAGCTTCCAAACCTTCCGGAAGGGCGGAGAGCGCGCCCCTGAAGGAAAGTTCGGCCTCCTCAGTCCCGCTCAACACCTGCGGGACCAACCCAGTAATCTCCTGTATCGGTACCAAGAACTCATCTCGGTTCGCCGCGTCCCGTGAGGCAGAGGTGGTGACAAACCGTGCTGCCTCCACACCGGCATCCTGGATCTGAGCAGCATAGATCCGCGCAGCGTCAAGTGTCCGCTCGATCGCTAGAGGATTCAAAACACCCGTGCGATCAACGTCTTGCCCAAGCCGCGTGATCACCATCTCGCGGGCTACGTCATGCAGAAAACCGGGCCCAACCTCCGCAATCAAAAGCCTGATTGAGTTGGTTCCGCAGTCGATGGCCGCAACTTTTTTACTGCTCCCAGCCCGCGCGTGACCCGAACAGGTCTGGGCGTCCCACTGACCTCGATCGTGAAGCTCTTGCAGGGCCAAGTCCCCGATGGGGTTCACTCCGGGACCTGCAGCGAGGGAGTGCGCGACAAGTGCATGCAGACACTTTACGCGCCCCGGCATGCCACCCGCAGAAACGTCTCTGATTTCTTCAATGTCCCCCAGCTTGGCGCGGTCCGCAAGATAGTGTTCGTGGGCCGCGCGATAATGCTCCGCGAGGTCAGGGTTCGCCGCAAGACGCTCGTTGTAGTCTGCCATCACCAAATCCGCTTCGAGCCTGGAACACATGGCCACAAGGTCCGCGTCCGTCAGGTAATAGGTGGTCGGAAACGGCGTCCCGTCAGGCAGGCGGGGTTCGGTGAGCACCACCAGGGGATGCCCGCAAGCGCACCTCGCGGCAACCTCAACCACCCCGCGGGGCTCCCTACCAAGGTCAGCTGTGACCAACTGGTGGTCGCGTCTTGTCCACTTTGCGCTTGGGCTCCGCTGCTCCATCGAACCACTCCAATCGGGCTACTGGCTTTCGTCCCCCGCGATAAGGTCAGCCAGACTGCTGGACGCGGCAGGTGCGTCCGCATCCACCATCGACTGCATGATCATACTGGGCCATGGTTTGCGTTCCTGCCCCTGCCTGGCGAATGGGTCGCCCGAGTCCTTCCCTGCCTCATCCTCGGGCACACCAACCACTGTGTACTGGACTTCTCCGGGCCAGGCGAAACCAAGACGCTTTCGCGCCTGCGTCGCGATGTAGTCCGGGTCCTCCCACGCCGAAAGTGTGTCCTGCAGCTCAGCGTTACGTCCGCGAGCCTGCTCGATTTGCGCTGCTATCGCCCGCTGTTCCCGTTGCTGTTGATACCACTGCAACCCGATTGGGATCAGGTTCAAACCTAGAAATGCAACGACTGTTACAACCGCGATTAGACGGACGGAAAGGGAGAGGCCCTTTAACCCGAAACCTCCCCTGGAGCGCCCTTGAGGGTCGGCACTGCGCTTCCTACCAGAACCGGAGGCCAGTAACTGTTTGAACGTTAGTGGAGAGCGCTGACGCGGGGTGTTCCGCTCGGCTTTGGTAGGCGAAGTTGATGAAGCTAACGGAGCCTGCTGTTTCGCCCTTCCCGCCCCGCGCACGGGCCTAGGCGCGTTGGCACGTGGAGCCAAGGATGGCGGGCGTGCGTCCGCCACCACTTTCTGAGAGGCGAATGCGCCCGACCTTGGCTGGGGGCGCTTTGGCGCGCGCGGCTCAGCAGGCTTAGTCATGTTTCCCAGTGTGGTCCAATCCCCCGTCCAGAGGCTCCCGGGCACGCTGATCGGCCCCTAAATTGCGGTGAAGGCCGCCCCGCTAGGAACGACCTTCACCGGTTCCTCAGCTTTCAGCTGAGGTGCATGCTAGAAGTTGGCGCGTGGGAACGCGTCAGTCCCGGCGTAAGTTGCGTCTTCACCGAGCTTCTCTTCGATGCGGAGAAGCTGGTTGTACTTCTCAACCCGCTCCGAGCGAGCCGGTGCTCCCGTCTTGATCTGGCCAGAGTTCGTGGCGACCGACAGGTCAGCGATTGTCGTGTCGCCGGTCTCACCACTACGGTGGCTGGTCATGGTGCGGTAGCCGGCGCGGTGCGCGGCCTCGATCGCGTCCAGGGTCTCCGTGAGGGTCCCGATCTGGTTCACCTTGACCAGTAGCGCGTTCGCGATGCCCTCCTTGATTCCCTTCTCAAGGCGTGAGGGGTTCGTGACGAACAGATCGTCGCCCACCAGCTGCACGCGGTCACCGACAGCTTCCGTCAGTTTCTTCCAAGCGTCCCATTCGTCTTCGGACAGCGGGTCTTCGATGGAAACCAGCGGGTAGTCCGTGATCAGCTTCTCGTAGTACTGGATCATGTAGTCCGTGGAGCGGGGCTCACCTTCGAACATGTAGGCGCCGTCTTCGAAGAATTCGCTCGCAGCAACGTCCAGTGCCAGTGCGACGTCCTTGCCGGGCTCGTAGCCAGCACGCTTGATCGCCTCAACGATGAGGTCCAGGGCTGCCTGGTTGGAGTCAAGGTTGGGTGCGAACCCACCTTCGTCGCCAAGGCCGGTTGAGAGGCCGCGTTCCTTGATGACGTCCTTCAGCGTGTGGTAAACCTCCGCACCAATGCGTAGCGCCTCTTTAAACGTGGGCGCGCCAAGCGGAGCAATCATGAACTCTTGGATGTCAACGTTCGTGTCTGCGTGCGATCCGCCGTTCAGGATGTTCATCATGGGGACAGGCAGGATATGCGCGTTCGGCCCGCCGAGGTATTCGTAGAAGGCGAGGTCCGAGGAGGTAGCGGCGGCCTTCGCTACGGCCAAAGAGACGCCGAGGATCGCGTTGGCGCCAACATTGCCCTTGTTGGGAGTCCCGTCGACAGTGAGCATTGCGCGGTCCACTGCGCGCTGGTCCCTGGCATCCATTCCAACGATCTCTGGAGCCAGGACGTTTACAACCGCGTCCACCGCGTCCTGGACACCTTTGCCCATGTAGCGCCCCTTGTCACCGTCGCGGCGCTCGACAGCTTCGAACGCTCCGGTTGACGCGCCCGAGGGGACAGCAGCACGGGCAGCCGTACCGTCATCCAGGACCACTTCAACTTCCACAGTCGGGTTGCCGCGAGAGTCCAGGATCTCGCGTGCCAGGATTTCTTCGATCATTGCCACGGTGTTACTCCTTGGTTGGTTGTTGTGGTTTTCTAAGTGTTTTGGCTGGGGCTACCGAAAGCTGTCGGCGAGTGGTTCCGCTGCCGACATGCCCTCTATCAGGGGGTTCCCTGAACCGTAGCGGGGGTTGATCTCAAAGGGAACCTGCGCCGCAAGCTCAGCCAGCGTCTGTTCCGCGCCCGCCATGGCTGCAATCTCCATGACCATTCCGGGTTCGAAGATCAGCCGGCTAGCGGCCCCAAGTTCATCTACGTTGCCCCCGTAGGCTTCGATGTCCGGGCCCATCTGCTGCTCAAACTCTTCATCCGTGATTTCGATTCCGAGTTCGGACGCCGCGTCCATGTACATCATGGAAGCGACCAGGCCGTTAACCATCGCGATCCTGGAGACCCCTTGTCCCATCAGGGGCTGAAGTTCATCGATCGCCCGGGTTACGTCAGTTTCTGAGATCTCTTGTCCAGCCACGATTGCCGCCACCCCTGGGTGCGTCTCACCCTGACAGGCTGTGAGAGAAAAGCTGAGTGCAAGCGCGCCCACAAGGGCTCCGACTCGAGTCACAAAGGCACGTGGGAAACGTCGAGTCTTAGGCACAGGCACTCCTTGGGAATTGGTCGACCAGGGCTATTCTACTGCACTTTTCCAGTCCTACGCGGGCGGGTCAAGTAGAACGGTTCGGCCGCGAGTTAGAGTCGCAAAACCAGCTCAAATCGGCCCTTATTGGGTCCTAACTCGCGGCCGAACCAAGAGGGGGGCGGGGGCAGCGACGCGGGGGTCCTCCCTCGGTTTAGCCTGTGGCGAGGGCTCCATCCAGCAGACGCTGGATCCACTGGAGCAGGTCGCGGTCGCTTGGCACAGGTTGTGCGAGCCTGCCTGGCCTGGAGAGCGGGACCAGGACCTGGCGCACAGCAGGCTTGATGACAGAACCTGGATACAGGCGCTGCAGCCGCATGGCCTGAGACTCTTTCAGTTGGATGGGAGCGATTCTCAGGTAGTTCCCCTGGGTGATGACTTCGCGTATCCCCCGCGCGCGGAGCTTCCTTCGAAGCCTTGCAACCTCAAGGAGCAAGTCGACTTGAGCTGGAATCGGACCGTATCGGTCCGTGAGTTCTTCGCGTAAGTCAGCTTCCTCGCCGTCGCTCGTGGTCGCGGCGATCCTGCCATACGTTTCAAGACGGAGCCGCTCGCCGGAAATGTAGTCTTCTGGGATATGAGCATCGACTGCGATCTCGACCCGCACGTCAGCCGTGTCCTCTGAAGTTTCCCCGCGGAAGGCAGCCACGGCCTCGGACACCATCCTGACGTAAAGGTCGAAGCCAACCCCGTCAATGTGACCCGACTGGGCGCCTCCAAGCAGATTTCCTGCGCCCCGGATCTCCAGGTCCTTCTGGGCCACCGCCAGACCCGCGCCCAGGTCCGAGTTAGTGGCGATGGTCCGCAAACGCTCGATTGCGGTCTCCGAAAGAACCTTGTCCGGCCTGTAGAAAAAGTAGGCGTACGCGCGCTCCGAGCCCCTTCCCACGCGGCCACGCAACTGGTGGAGCTGAGATAGACCAAAAGCATCAGCGCGGTCGACGATCAGGGTGTTCGCGTTCGAAATGTCGAGGCCCGTCTCAATGATGGTCGTGGAGACAAGCACATCGAATTCGTGGTTCCAGAAGTCGATGATGACGCTCTCCAGCTCGGCTTCCGAGAGCTTTCCGTGCGCGACCCGTACACGCGCGTCCGGGACCAGTTCTTGCAGGTGAGCGGCCACCCCATTTATGGACTCCACCCGGTTGTGAACGTAGAACACTTGGCCATCCCGGAGCATCTCGCGTCTGATCGCGGCCGCAACCTGCGCATCCTGGTGAGCACCAACGTAGGTGAGGACCGGCTGTCGTTCTTCGGGAGGAGTCTGAAGAACCGACATTTCCCTAATCCCAGCGACAGCCATTTCAAGGGTGCGCGGTATCGGCGTCGCCGACATTGAAAGAACGTCGACATCCGTTCGAAGCGCCTTCAAGGTTTCTTTGTGTTCGACCCCGAACCTCTGTTCCTCGTCCACCACGACCAGCCCAAGATCCTTGAACTGGACAGTCCCCGTGAGCAGGGTGTGGGTGCCGATGACGACGTCGATAGTGCCATCGCTGAGGCCCTGCCTGACCTTCTCGGCCTCCTTTTTACTGGAGAAACGGGACAGGGTCGCCACCGTGACGGGAAAGCCCGCGTAGCGCTGGGTGAAAGTGTCGTAGTGCTGTTCAGCAAGTAGCGTTGTCGGGACCAAAACCGCGACCTGTTTACCGTCCTGCACGGCCTTGAACGCCGCGCGGACCGCAATCTCTGTCTTGCCGTACCCGACGTCGCCGGTGAGGAGTCGGTCCATGGGGACGGGTGCTTCCATGTCCGCCTTGACCTCGTCCATCGTCGCCAACTGGTCGGGTGTCTCCACGCACTCAAACGCGTCCTCGAGTTCACGCTGCCACGGCGTGTCCGGCGGGAAGGCGTAACCCTTGGTCGCCGTGCGTGCAGCGTACAGGCGGACAAGTTCGGCAGCGATCTCACGAACGGCTTTTCGGGCCTTCTGCTTAGCTTTCGCCCAGTCTGTCCCACCCATCTTTGACAAACGCGGCGTATCCGAGCCCGTGTAGCGAGAAACCTGATCCAGCGACGACGTCGGCACGTACAGTCGGTCTGGCGATTGCCCCTTCCTCGAAGGTAGGTATTCGATTACCAGGTAGTCGCGTTGAACCTGGACACCATTCGCGTCGGGCGTGCTCCGCGTGGTCATCTCCACGAACTTCCCAATACCGTGCTGCTCGTGCACTATGTGGTCGCCTGGGTGCAGGGTTAGTGGGTCGATCCGCGCACGCCGCTTTGAGGGCATCTTGCGCATGTCTTTCGTCGAGCTTCCTACCCGGCCGGTCAAGTCCGTCTCGGTGAGCACGGCTAACCTCAGGTCCGTCATCACGAAACCGCTGCTGGCCGTAGCGGGAACCACAGAAACCACGGAAGTGGCGTTAGGCAGGGCCGAGTCGGTGAGCTTCGCGGCAACGTCGGCCTCTCCCAGAACCGTGACGATGCGCCGACCTGCGCCACGAGCGGGGACGGTCACCACCAGTTCCCAACCGGCTGCCGAAAGTTGGCCTAAGTCGGCCGCAGCTTTATCGAGGTTTCCTCGATAAGGCCGGACGTCGCGAGCGCCAACTTGCACCAGTTCAGGTGAAGCGATGCGGGCGGGCGAGGGCGCGCTTTCCTCCGCTAGACCACCTGGGTCTGCTCCCTGCGCCGTGATCTCTTCAGCGTCCGCCAACTCAGGCGGCGGCAAAGTCGTCAAAGACCACCACGAACCGCCTGGGGCACCCCAGAGTTCGCTGAGTGGAACGAAAGACCCTTCCTTCAGGTCGATCGGGGCCTTACCTCCGTCAGCAGCGCTTCCCCACGCCGCCTGCAGGAACTCCTCCGCCGTGGTGATCAGATCCTCGCTGCGCGCCCACACCTGCTCTGATTCATCCAGGAAATAGAGGGTGTCTTCCGGAAGAAGTGCGGTCAGCCGCTCCATGCCGTCAGCCAGCAGGGGGGACAAAGACTCAAGGCCGGGAGCGTAAATCCCCTCAGATGCCAGCTCGAACAGTTCGGAGGCTGCCGGGTACTGCCGGCCCACTTCCGAGGCCCTTTCACGGACGTCTTTGGTGAGTAGCAGTTCGCGAGCTGGAGGAGCCCAGAGCCCCAGCTCCGCAGTCTGGGTGGTGCGCTGGTCAGAAACGTTGAACCAGCGGACATCGTCCACCTGGTCTCCGAAGAACTCGATGCGCATCGGGTGGGAGGCGGTCGGAACGAACACGTCGACGATCGCGCCACGAACGGCGACTTGCCCGCGGGACTCAACCAGGTCCACTGGGGTGTACCCGAGTTCGATTAGGTGGTTCACCAGGTCGTCGCGGTCAAGTTCATCCCCGACACGTGCGAGCGCCGGAGCGATGTCAGCCAAGCCGCTAATGACCGGTTGCATAAAGGCACGAAGGGGCACAACAAGCACAGAAATCGGGCCTCCGCCAGGGGCGGAAGGATCCGGGTTTGCGAGCCGGCGCAACACGGCGGCGCGACGAGCCATGGTGTCCACCTGTGGAGAGAGTCGCTCGTGGGGTAGCGTCTCCCAGGACGGGAAGACTTCAACCGCGTCCGTCCACGACTCCAAAGATGCGGCTAGCTGCTCCGCTTTTCGACCCGACGCGGTCACGACCACAACCGGTCCGGAGCCCGGTTCTCGACGCTCTCTCGCTAAAGAGACCACGGCGGGACGCAACCCAGGCGGACATACCAACGTGCCAGACCCAGCGTCCTCCATCTCAGGGAGTGCCGCCGCCAACGCGGGGTCTGCGCTCAGCAGAGGAAGAAGCGGTGCAAGAGGTTTCAACGCGTGTCCCTCGAGTGCAACTCCATTTGCGCTTTTGTGAACCCCTGCAAGACCACGCTCACGATGACATCCGCAGCCTGCTGGTAGGTCACCTGCCACTCCTCTAGCTGTTTCCCCCGAATCGGAGCTAACACGAACGCGGCGGGGTCCATGCTGCCGGGTGGGCGACCAACACCGATCCGTAGCCGGGCGTAGTCCTGGCTCTTGAGCGCCGAGCTAACGGACTTGAGCCCGTTGTGACCACCGCTTCCCCCACCCAGCTTCAGCCGGAGTGCGTGGGCGGGCAAATCCAAGTCGTCGTGAACGATCAGCAGGTTCGAAGCCGCCACCTTCTCTCTAGCGGCAAGACCCGCAACTGCAGGTCCGCAAACATTCATGAATGAACGCGCGTAGGCAAGAGTCAGCGGCACCTGGGAACCGGGAGGACCCACTTTAATCCTGGCTACCATGGTCTGGCTACGGTCCATTTTGAACTTAGAGCCGCCTTCCCTCGCCAGCAATTCGACGGTGGCTCGACCCACATTGTGTCGGGTGTCCTGGTAACGGGACCCGGGGTTGCCGAGCCCTACGACCAGCCAGTGCTTATCAGTCATCTTCCTCCGCATCACCTGCAGCTCAGTCAAGCTTACCGAGGCGCGTGGCGACTGTAGAATGCTCTAAGCCCGATCTAGCGGGTCGGAGTCGATTGGGAGTTGGAGCCAAATGTTTCTACCCGACCGCGCCGCAGGCGAAGAGTGGCTGGGTGTAGTCATTGCGGTGCCGGAACCCTGGAACACTCAGATCACCGAAATCCGGCAGGCAATCGGCGACCCAATGGCACTCAGTGTGCCCCCTCACATCACTCTTATGCCCCCTTTGACCGTCGACCAGACGATGCGCGAGCGTGTGTTCGAGCACCTGCGACGCGTCGCTTCTACCTCGAAACCATTCCGTGTGGGGCTCGCGGGGTCCGGCTCCTTCGAGCCAGTCTCTCCCGTGTCGTTCCTTAACGTGGCCAAAGGCGCAAAGCAGTGCGCCCAGTTGGCCGAGGACATCCGGAGCGGCCCGCTCGACTACTCACTACGTTTCCCCTATCACGCACACGTGACTCTGGCGCAGAAGCTTCCTTCGGACGCACTCGCTGTGGCTCTGGAACTCGGTGCAGACTTCCATGCTGAGTGGATGGTCCAAGGATTCCGCGTCGACAGGGTCGAAGCTGACGGCAGCTACACCTCAACTGCCCTGTTTGACTTCTCAACGACCGGTGCCTAGGCAGCTGAGGCACTACACCGGCATAATCGGGGGATGAACGCTGACGCCTCAGAAGACGTCGCCTATGAAGTCGTAACCGAAGACCAGTGGCGAATAAACAGAGCTGACTTTAGTGCTGCGTGGCACCAGGACACATTGGTTAAGAAGATCGCAGCCTTCACGCAGATCTACAGGCATTCGCGGATCGGGCGGTCCCTTGACCGATACAACTACCAGCGCGGCCGCATTCTGGCCGGCGGGATCTCTTTCATGGCCCTCTTTTCGATTGCTGCCGCTGTCACGGTGGCATGGACACTTTTGGCTCACCTCTTCGCCGCTAACCCTGTGTTCCAAGAGTCTGTGGTGAAGGCCGTCAACTCGCTGCTCCCCGGAATCATGACCGACCCGGTCACGGGCGAGCCCGGACTGGTTGACCCAAGCAAGGTTGAAATCTCAAAGGGGAACTTCATAACCGGCATCATCGCCCTGGTTGTGGCACTCTTCTCCGCGTCTCGCATTGTTCGCTACATCCGCGATGGGATCCGCTCAATGTTTGGGCTTTTGCCCTTTCCTGAGAGCTTCATCAGGGTTTACCCGCGCTTCTTCCTAGGCCTTGGACTCTTAACCTTGTCCGTGCTTGCGAACGCAGGCCTTTCGATCGCTCTGAGCTGGCTTGAGGACTTCTTCATCACGGCAATCCCCGCGCTGGAAGTCATCAGAAGATCCGTCACCTTCGATGTGGTGGCGGTCCTGGTTCCCATCCTGGTGAACTTTGCTGTGTTTCCGCTTTTCATCCGCTACATTGCGGGGATTCGCGTCCCGCATAGGTCCCTGTTGCTGGGGTCGGCAGCCTTCGCTACAAGCGTGGGCGTTTTGACACAGCTGGGTTCCGTCGTCGTGGGAGCCAGCAAAGACCCGGTCATCGCCGCGGCTGCAACCGTTGGGACCCTGCTCTTGTGGCTGAACATCTTGGCTCGCTTGGCACTAATGATCTCCGCGTGGATGGCGAACCCACCGGCAGTTGTCGCGAAAGTCGCGCCCGAGGACGTGTACACGAAGTCGGTACCGAACTACATCTCACTGAGCGACCCGGCAACGCTACAGTGGCCGTTCCACCCGATCTCCGGGGACCTGATCCCTGCGATGGAAGAAGACGGAAGCGATCCAGAGGGGGTGGAGCAGCCTTCCCCCGACACGCTCAACCCACTCTCGCCGCCCACAGCCTTCGGCCCTGAGTCAGCAACGTGGACCACCCAGTGGAGCCCGGATGAACTCGCAGCCGAGCAGACCGCCCACGACCAGGAGGTCTTAGACCAAACAAAGGAAGGCCGCGAAGAGCTGAAGCAAGACTAAATCCTGTAGGTGACTGTCACTGGGGCGTGGTCAGAGAAACGGGCATCCCACGAGGGCGCACGGAAGATGGAGTAGTTTTGCGCGCCGGCACCAAGCGTCGGTGTGGCGTAGTGGTAGTCGATCCTCCAGCCGGCGTCGTTGTCGAATGCCTTCCCCCGCCACGACCACCACGAATAGGGCCCCTGGACTTCTCCGGCGAGTTCCCTAACCGTGTCCACCCACCCTTGCTCCACCCAGTCGTTCAGATAAACCATTTCGGAGTCGAGGACACCTGAACGCTTGTTGTGGTTCGGCTTGAAGTTCTTTAGATCGGACTGACCACGCACCACGTTGAAATCTCCACCGACCAGAGCGTGGGGTCCGCAGCTTTCAAGAGAGTCGGCGAGCATCTGGGAGAGCCGGACCGTGAGCGCATCCAGGTGTTCCATCTTTCGATCCTGTTTCTCCGTCCCGACCTGACCCGCATGGAAGTAGGCGGACGCGAGCCGCACCGTCGCTCCCCCCGCGGTTTCGACCTCGGTTTCGATCCAGCGCCCGGAGTGCCAGTCGGGCTCTGCCTGTTCAAGACCTTTCTTCACTTCCCCGGAGTTCAAGGCCACTTGCGAGGAGTCCTTTCGGACCGCTATCCCCACCCCGGCTCGCCCCTTCAACTCTGAGGCATTGAAGTGGGCATCCCAAGCGTCTCCAAGAAGTGTCTGGGCCAGCTCCTCTTCAGCGCGGACCTCCTGCAACAGCAGAACGTCAGGCGATTCTTCCGCGAGCCATTCCAGAAAGCCACGCCGAACAGCAGCGCGGATGCCGTTCAAGTTCACGGTCGTTACCCTAAAGACAGTCGATGAGTTCACTCCCCAAGTATGCCCACCCCGCTAGTGAAAGAAGATATCTGTGAGCGACGGACCCGGCGCCCTCCATAGCCATTCGCACGCTAACGCGTCCAGGAACCGCCTTGCACTGGCGCTCGGTGTGACCGCGACAGTGATGATCGCTGAGATCGTTGGGGCGTGGCTGTCGGGATCACTCGCGCTGCTGGCCGACGCAGGCCACATGCTCGTGGACTCGATGGGTCTGGTCATTGCACTCGTCGCCGCGCACCTGATGACGAAACCCCGATCGAACCGACGCACCTGGGGGTTCGCACGGGCTGAAGTGCTTTCGGCGGGCCTTCAGGCCGGAATCCTGATCGGCCTCAGCCTTTTCATTGCATACGAGTCCATTCAAAGGCTCTTCGAGCCGAGCCTGGTGATCGTGGGCCCGATGCTGGTGATGGGTGGGGTCGGGCTACTTGGAAACCTGATTTCGATGTTCATTCTTGCCGGGAATCGCAACGACTCCCTGAACATGAAGGCGGCGTTCCTTGAAGTTGCCTCGGACGCGCTCGGTTCCATCGCCGTTCTTTTTGCCGCGCTTGTTCTGTGGCTCACAGGGTGGCCCTACGCCGACTCGGTCGCATCTCTCGCCATTGCAATCCTGATCGGTTTCCGCGCCGTGTTCGTGCTACGGCAATCGGTGCGGATCTTAATGGAGTCTGTGCCTGAAGGCCTGGACCTGGACGAAGTCAGGCGGCGCCTGCTTGCGAACCCGAACGTCAGTGCGATCCACGACCTGCACGCGTCCACTATCGCAACCGGGGTCAACGCCCTTACGGCGCACGTTGTGGTGAAGGACAACTGTGTGGAACACGGGCAGACCGTGGAAGTCCTGCACCAGCTGCAGGACTCGCTCCGTGGCCTGCCGGTCGACCTGAATCACGTCACCTTACAGATTGACTCGCGTGAGCACGCAGGCCACGAAGACCTAGTCCACTAGGACGACTCTGCGATCTCCACGACGTTTGAGAGCAGCATGGCCCTGGTCATGGGCCCGACCCCACCCGGGTTCGGACTGATCCAGGCAGCCTTCTTTTCAACACCCTCGGCGACGTCCCCCGCGATCTTGCCGTCAACACGGCTGACTCCGACATCAACGACGGCAGCCCCATCCTTCACGTTCTCTGCCGTGATGAGTCCAGGGACGCCCGCCGCGCCGATAATGACGTCCGCCTGACGCATCTGGCGTTCCATGTCCACCGTCCCCGTATGACAAAGGACCGGGGTCGCGCCTACGTCACGACTGCTGAGCAGAAGCGAAATCGGTCTTCCCACAGTGAGTCCGCGACCGAGCACGCAGACCTGCGCTCCCTTCAACTCAACGCCGTTTTCACGTAGCAGCTCGACGATTCCAACCGGCGTGCAGGGACGAGGGAACCCACCTTTGCCAGAGATATCTTCGACCAAGCGTCCCAGGTTGAGCGGATGTAGGCCGTCCGCGTCCTTACTAGGGTCCATGCGCATCAGAAGTTCAGTTGCGTCGAGCCCGCCCGGCACCGGCAACTGGATGATGAAGGCCGTGACGGCGGGATCGGCATTCAGCTCATCGATGGCAGCCAACGCCTGCTCCTGGGTGGCATCCTCCGGGAGGCGGACGTCAAATGAGGCGATCCCGATTTCCTCACAGTCCCTGTGCTTCGCACCCACGTAAACCTTGGAAGCTGGGTCGTCCCCGATCAGTAAGGTGGCAAGGCCCGGTTGCACTCCCCGCCCCTGAAGGGCCTGCACCCGCTCCCGCAGGTCCTCCTTAACGCGGGCCGCGAGAGCAGACCCGTCAAGGGGTTTCGCAACGTCATCGCCGGTGCCCCACGGGTACCTCATTGAGCCAGTCCCGGGTAGAGCGGGCACTTCTCAGTCAGCGCGTTCACCCTGCCTTTGAGGGCTTCTATGTCAACATCCCCATCGACGCCTTGGACTAGGGTCTGTGCGATGATGTCCGCGACCTCTTCGAAGTCCTCGCGCTCGAAGCCTCGAGTTGCGAGGGCGGGGGTTCCGATACGCAGACCAGAGCTGACGCTGGGTGGCCGGGGGTCGAACGGGACCGCATTCCGGTTCACCGTGATCCCGACGCTGTGTAGCAGGTCTTCACCATCCCGGCCGCTGAGGGGGCTGTTTTGAAGGTCAACCAGGACCAGGTGTACATCAGTGCCTCCGGTCAGAACGGAGATGCCGCGCTGTGCCAGCTCCGGGCTCATTAGCCTTTCCGCAATGATCTGTGCGCCCTCAATCGTTCGCTGCTGCTTGTCTTTGAACGCTTCCGTACCTGCCAGTTTAAACGCAACCGCTTTGGCCGCGACAGCGTGCATCAGCGGGCCGCCCTGCTGACCTGGGAACAAAGAAGAGTTGAGCTTCTTGCTCCACTGCTCGCCGCGGGAGCTAAGGATGACGCCGGAACGCGGTCCGCCAAGTGTCTTGTGAACGGTCGAAGTCACGACATCGGCGTAGGGAAGAGGCGAAGGGTGCAACCCTGCTGCAACTAGGCCCGCAAAGTGGGCCATATCGACCCAGAGTGCCGCGCCCACCTCGTCAGCAATGTCACGGAAGGCCTGAAAATCCAGATGTCTAGGGTAAGCGGACCAGCCTGCGATGACCACGGAGGGGCGGACCTCGAGCGCGCGCTCGCGGACCCGTTCCATGTCCAGCACATAGGTTTGGGGGTCTACGCCATAGGTGTGGGGCTCGTAGAAACGACCCGAAAAGTTCAGCTTCATGCCGTGGGTCAGGTGACCACCGTGGGCTAGCTCCATCCCCAGCAAGCGGTCACCGGGCTTAGCCAAGGCCATGAGCGTCGCAGCATTTGCCTGAGCGCCGGCGTGCGGCTGGACGTTTGCGTAGTCAGCCCCGAAAAGCTCTTTGGCGCGTGAAATGGCGAGGTCTTCGGCAACATCCACCCACTCGCAACCACCGTAGTACCGCCTGCCCGGGTAGCCTTCCGCGTACTTGTTTGTGAGGACCGAACCCTGTGCCTGGAGCACCGCCCTGGGGACAAAGTTCTCTGAGGCAATCATTTCCAGCGTGCCACGTTGGCGCCCCAACTCGCCTTCTAAAACTGCCGCAATCTCTGGGTCAACTTCCTGCAGGGGAAGCATCGCATCTTCAGCTGTCACCGGGTCTCCTCTTCGCGTGACTTCGTGAAACAACGGGTCAAGCGTAGCGCTCCACCCATGAGCTTCTGCGACCTGCCCGCGTCCCGGAAAGGTCAGGCCCCCGCCAAGATCGCTTCGGCGGCTTCAGAATCGGTGATGATGATTGTCGCCAGACCAGAGGTGGCTGCAGAACGTAGCGGGTCAGCTTTGGCCTGGCCGGCGCCGACTGCGACCAGCGAACGGACTTGCCGTGCCTGATCAAGACTCATTCCTACGGTGCGGTGCTTCAGGTCCGAAGACACCTCATTCCCCTCGTTATCAATAAACCGACCAAGCACGTTGCAGGTCGCACCCATCTCTACCACGGCGCACAACTCTTTTTCGCTGAGCTGTCCGTACCGAACGAACAGGGTGCAGTCCCGAGCGGGTCCCGGAGCGACGACGCAGAGCTCAGCTGCTGCTGCGTACTCCAAGGTCTCTTTGACATCAGGTCTCGCCAGGAGCGCCTCGGCAGTCCGGGCGTCAGAAGCGATAGTGGGTGCGTCCGCTGAATAAGCGACGCCCCCGCCCTTTTCAGCGAGTGTTGCGACAGCGTCCTCACCCAGTAGTTGCGCCAACTGTGCCGGAGCTGCAACGGCTTGGACCGCGATGATGTGCTCTGTCCAAGACTTTGGCATAGCCCATGCGAGCCCCGCGATTGTCCGCCCCCACCCGAATGCGGCTACTCGGGGAGCGGGTCGAAGGTCTCGGAGGTAGTTAGCGGTCTCAGTCAGAACCAGAGCGGTCGAAGCAGTGGTGGATTCTTGCGTCCGAACGACGCGGGCGTCGGCAAGCCCGAAGACGTTAATCAGGCGTTGTTCGAGATCGGGTCGTCTTGCCTTGGGATGGTGAATTTCGATCCGGAGCAGACCTTGCTCTTGTGCCTCAGTAAGCAGACGTCCCACGGTCCACCGCGTGCAACCTAGGCGTTCTGCCACTGCCGCCTGAGTCAAACCATCAAGGTGGTAGAGCTGGGCGGCACGGAGAGCATTGTCCGTCCGTGAGGCCCCTGTCTCCACGTCATCCCTTTCCACCCCAAATTCTGAACCAATCTCACCCCATTTGTGCGAGTCCAGAAAAGATTTGCCTTCTCCACTGTAGGCGAACACCTCAAACAGTACCTCAAACAACGGGTGGCCAGCAAAGACAGCCCAAATTTACCGTCTTGCCGGCCACCGCCAGTGTTAGGGAATCTCCCTAGATGAAGCCGAGCTCCTTCACCGCGTTGTATTCGTCCTGGAGCATCTTGATGTTGCGCTCGATCCCGCGGACAGTCCCGTCCGGTAGCTCAAGTCCGTCGACAATCTTCCAGTCGCCGCCGTCCGAAACAGCGGGGAAACCGAAGGACAAGCCCTCAGGAACGCCGTAGTGGCTCCCGTCAGAGTAGGCTCCCACCGTCACAAACTCGCCTTCCGGAGTGCCACAAACCCAGTTGTGCACGTGGTCGATTGCGGCGGCCGCAGCCGAGGCGGCCGAAGAGGCCCCACGAGCCGCGATGATCTCGGCTCCCCGGTTCGCCACGGTTGGGCGGAAGTAGTCAGCGAGCCACTGTTCATCCACGAGGTCATCGGCGGGGGTCCCGGCAACCGTTGCGAACGTAACGTCCGGGTATTGGTCCGCCGAGTGGTTACCCCAGACGACTACGTTCTTCACATCTTTTACCGGCGCCCCGGTCTTTTCTGCAAGCTGAGCCATGGCACGGTTCTGGTCAAGTCTCATCATGGAGGTGAAACGCTGCGGGGGAACGTCAGGGGCGTTCTTCTGGGCTATCACAGCGTTGGTGTTCGCCGGGTTGCCAACCACGAGCACGCGGATGTCCTCGGCCGCGTTGTCGTTGATTGCCTTGCCTTGCGGGCCGAAAATACCAGCGTTAGCCGCCAGCAGGTCAGCACGCTCCATCCCGGCGGTGCGGGGCCTGGCACCGACCAACATCGCAACGGAAGTCCCGTCAAACGCTGCGTTGACGTCGTCAAAAACCTCGACGGAGTCAAGAAGTGGGAAAGCGCAGTCGTCCAGCTCCATCGCGGTTCCCACCGCGGCCTTGACGGCCTGCGGGATTTCAAGAAGGTGTAGCTTCACCGGGACGTCGGGACCAAAAAGCTGGCCGGAAGCGATGCGGAAAAGCATGGCGTAGCCAATGTTTCCCGCCGCACCAGTAACGGTCACTATGCGTGGTTTAGTCATTTGTCTGTTGCTCCTGATTCATCCTGTTTTAGGTCTTTTATGCCAAGTCTAGGCTTGAGCGGTTCGCCACCGGCACCTATTTTCGGTTTGCCCGGTAGTACGAAATCAGTTCCCGGGTTGAAGGGTCCAAGCTGTCCAGGACCTCCTTATCTCCCTGGACTGCCGGGAGCAGCGCGATGGCCAGCGCCTTTCCAAGCTCGACTCCCCACTGGTCAAACGAGTCGATGCCCCAAACCGCTCCCTGAACAAACGCGATGTGTTCGTAAAGCGAGATGAGCTGTCCCAACACTCCCGGAGTGAGGGAAGGGGCCATGATGGATGTCGAGGGACGGTTCCCAGTGAAGATCCTGGCAGTAACCAGGTCTTCCGGCGTGCCCTCAGCCCGAACCTCTTGCTCGCTCTTACCAAAAGCTAGAGCTTTCGTCTGCGCAAAGAAGTTTGAAAGTAGCAGTTCATGGACATCCGTGTCCCCGTCCTTCAGAGACCACTGGGGGTTCACGAACGCTATGAAGTCGGAAGGAATCAACCTTGTCCCCTGGTGGAGCAGTTGGAAGAACGCGTGCTGACCGTTCGTTCCAGGTTCCCCCCAGTACACTTCGCCGGTGTCGTAGCTGACCAGAGCACCGTCCTGGCGCACGCTCTTCCCGTTCGATTCCATCATCAGCTGTTGCAGATAGGCGGGGAAACGGTGCAGGTCCTGGGAATAGGGGATCACGGCGTGTGAGTCCGCACCTAGAAAGTTCACGTACCAGGTGTTCAGCAAACCCATCAAAAGAGGAACGTTCTCCTGTGGCGCCGCATTCTGGAAGTGCTGATCCATCTTGTGTAGACCCGCGAGGAAGTCTTCAAAGTTGTCTGGACCCAGCAGGATTACCAGGGAAAGACCCACGGCGGAAGACACGGAGTATCGGCCGCCGACCCAGTCCCAGAACCCGAATGCATTCTCTGGGTCGATCCCGAAGGCCTCGACCTTATCTAGCGCGGTCGAGACGGCAACAAAGTGTTTCTTGACCGCGTTTGCAACTGCCTGGGAATCCTGCCGGTCCAAGACCCCCGCCTCCGAAAGACCGTCAAGGAACCAACTACGAACCAGTCGGGCATTCGTTAGGGTTTCCAGCGTGGTGAAGGTCTTGGAGGTCACCACCACAAGGGTCGTCTCCGGGTCTAGGCCAGCAAGCTTTTCTGCAACATCCGCGGGGTCGATGTTCGAGATAAACCGGCCTTCGAGCTTCGGGTCGACGTAGCTGATAAGGGCTTCGTGGACCATGACGGGACCCAAGTCGGATCCGCCTATCCCAATGTTCACCACGGCCGAGAGAGGCTTGCCCGTGACGCCGCGCAACTCGCCGCTGCGGACTTTGTCAGAGAAGGCGTACATCTTCTGCAGAACCTTGTGGATGTGCGGAACGATGTTTTCGCCGCCCAGGCTAAGCGACGCGTCGTGGGGCAGACGCAGTGCGGTGTGCAACACCGCGCGACCTTCGGTCACGTTGATTTTTCCCCCCGCGAACATCTGGTCACGACGTTCCAGGACTCGCGTTTCCTGCGCAAGTCCCAGAAGGTCGGCAATCACCGATTCGGTCACAAGGTTCTTGGAGAGGTCGACGTGAAGGTCACCGGCTCCAAGAGTAAGTTTGTTTGCTCGCTCCGGGTCCTGTGCGAAAAGCTCACCCAAGTCTGGGTTGAACGTCTTCGCATCATCTTCAAGCACCTCCCAGGCCCTTGTGGTTTCCGGGTCGATTGCGGCTCGAAGGTCTGTCATCGGTTTCGCTCCTTGTCGGCTATCACTCTGTTGAGTCTTGTTTGGAGTTCTGCTGGCACCGGTTTCGCGTGCTCTACTGCAATCTGCACGACAGGTTCATCAGACCCCTGAAACGAAACCGTTTGCGCTACAGGCTGCAACCCCAGCCACCACTGGTAAGTGGGGCGCCGCTTTACCGTGTCGATGCTTGCGCCCATAAGGGAGACGTCGGTGAACAGCGTCCCGTCGTGCCCCGTCCCCAAGAAGACCGCTGAGTCATCCTGAGTCTCGAAAGCGCGGCCAAGGTGGTCAAGCGCACCCTTCGCAAACCGGGTCGCCAAGAGCCGATCGAAAGGCGTGGGTTCTCCACCCTGCTGGATGTAGCCCAAGGCCGAGTCACGGACATCGAACAGTCCTTCACCCGCGGCTTCGATGGCCCTTGCAATGAAGTCCCTGTCATAGTGCGTCGAAGTTTCCTCGTTCATAACGACCAGGAAGAGTCGTCGCCCCGACTCAAAAGAGAGCCGCATCTTCCGAATGTCGGCAGAAAGCTCGTCCAAGGTTAGAGGATCTTCGTTCAAGTAGATGTATTCCGCCCCCGAGGCCATGCCACTCATAAACGCCAGGTACCCGCAACGCCGGCCCATGGCCTCAGCGACGAAACAACGCCTGGATGCGGCCGCGGACTCTTTGATTCGGTCCAAAGCCCAGACGTTGTTGTTGATGGCGGTGTCCGCACCGATCGACAGCTCCGTGCCGGGCAGGTTGTTGTCTATCGAGGCGGGGATAAGCACGGTGGGGATTCTGAAGGCCGGGAAGTGCGAGCGGGCTCTCGTAATCTTGTCCACGGCCTCATATGCTGCGAAGCCACCAATCACAATGAGTCCTTCGATCCCGTGATTCTCGATGGCGCGGCCAAGAGCGTAATACGACTCAACCGGTGGCACTTCGCGCCTGGTGCCAAGCGTCGCCCCACCGTCGAATGCCCAACCCTCGACGTCGTCCCACTCAAGCTCCTTGATTTCCCCGTCCTGCAGACCCGCCCAGGAGTTCTCAACACCAAGGACAGTCCACCCTCGGTGCAGGCCTATTCTGACCGCAGCTCGGGCCGCGGTGTTCATGCCGGGAGCCAAGCCGCCTGCATGGAGGATCGCAACCCGGCGTGGGCTACCGGTCTGATCGTGCGTTTGCGGCGGATCGGACAGGATCCTGAAGATCTCACCCATCTCATAGTAGGAGTCGCCGCGAGCTCGTCTGGCGGCATCGTAGTCGCCCTGTTTGATTAGGTCACTGACGGCTCGGGTGTCCTTGATAGCTTCGACCATGGGGAGCGAAGCTATGCGGTTGTGCCGCACGCCAATGATCATCGCCTCGCCATAGTTGCTGGGATCGAAAAGCTCTTGCGTAGCGGTGTAGCCCAAGGCAGTGGACATCCACCTGTCATACGCGCTCGGGGAACCGCCACGTTGCACGTGCCCCAGGATCGTAGACCTTGCGTCCTCTCCCAAGCCCTCGCGGACTGCAGCCTCCACGTCTTCAATGGTGATCGACGTTCCCTCTGTGTCCCGAGCACCCTCGGCCACCAGGATCATCGATTCACGTCTACCCGCTTCACGACCGAGTGCTAGCTTGGCGCACATTTCGTCACGCCAGTTCGGCCCGGCAGGTTGCTCGGGAGTGAAGACGTAGTCGGCTCCGCCCGCCACCGCGCTCATTAGGGGCAGGTACCCGCAGCGACGCCCCATAACTTCAACAATGAAGGTTCTTTGATGTGAGGCAGCCGTGGAAGTCAACATGTCCATGGCGGAGACAATGCGAGAAAGCGCGGTGTCAGCCCCAATGGTCATGTCGGAGCCCACCAGGTCATTGTCAATCGAAGCGACAAGTCCCACCAGCGTGAGTTCGGGGTGTTTGCTGGCAACCTCAGCGCTGATCCTGTCGGCCTCAACCAGGTCGTTCAGGATTTGCCGCCACTCACTCCGGAACTCGTCGGCCCCCGCAAGGGAGCCGTCCCCGCCAATCACGACCAGCCTGTCGATCCCCGCAGCCAGCAGGTTTTCTGCTGCCGTGAGCCGTCCCGAATACTCACGGAACTCGACGCTACGCGCCGTGCCAATCGCAGTTCCACCCTCGGCCAGGATGGAACTAACAGAAGACCACTTCATCTTCTTGATGGAGTCGCCGCCCCGGATGGCTCCCTCCCACCCTTCCAGGATCGCGTACGGTTCTGCTCCCGCCGCTAGCGCCGTTCTTACAACGGCGCGAACCGCCGCGTTCATGCCCTGCGCGTCACCGCCGGAGGTAAGAACCCCTAGACGGTAGGGGAGCCCAGTGCGAGGGTTTGTTCCGTCAATGAGATTGTCCATGACTCTTCTAAGCTCCTGCCTCTGGTTGCGCGCCTAGGCGCTCTTGCAAGTTCTTATCGATCGCCGTCAGAAACTCTTCGGTTGTTAGGAACGGCTGGTCAGGGCCAATTAGTAGCGCTAAGTCTTTCGTCATCTGGCCACTTTCGACCGTCTTTACGACCACTTCCTCAAGCGTTCTTGCGAAGTTTGCAACCGCGGGAGTCTGATCCAGCTTTGCGCGATGGGCCAGGCCGCGGGTCCAAGCAAAAATGGACGCAATGGGATTCGTGGAAGTTGGGTTTCCGGCCTGGTGTTGGCGGTAGTGCCTTGTGACCGTTCCGTGGGCAGCTTCGGCCTCGACGACCTTGCCGTCCGGCGTCATTAGCACTGAGGTCATGAGACCGAGCGAACCGAAACCCTGGGCGACGATGTCCGACTGCACGTCACCGTCATAGTTCTTTGTCGCCCAGACGTATCCGCCTTCCCACTTAAGCGCCGCGGCGACCATGTCATCGATTAGTCGATGCTCGTACGTAAGGCCCGCGGCTGCAAACTGGTCAGCGTATTCGGTGTCAAATACCTCTTGGAATATGTCCTTGAAAGCGCCATCGTAGGCTTTCAGGATGGTGTTCTTGGTCGAGAGATAGACGGGGAACCCGCGTTGTAGTCCGTACGCGAAGGAAGCTCGCGCAAAGTCACGGATCGAGTCGTTGAAGTTGTACATCCCCATGACGACGCCACCGCTTTCCGGGATTTCGACAACCTCAAACTCCATCGGCTCGGAGTCATCATTCGGCGTGAAGGTGAGGGTTACGGTCCCCCCGGTCGGCGCCTTGAAGTCTGTAGCCCGGTACTGGTCCCCGAAAGCGTGCCTACCGACCACGATGGGCTTTGTCCAGGTCGGGACCAGCCTTGGGATGTTGTCGATGATGATGGGCTCGCGGAAGATCACCCCGCCCAAAATGTTGCGGATTGTCCCGTTCGGACTGCGCCACATGTTCTTCAAACCGAACTCTTCGACGCGTGCTTCGTCGGGCGTGATGGTCGCACATTTGACGCCGACGCCACACTCTTTGATGGCTTCTGCAGCTTCGATTGTTACCAGGTCATCCGTCGCATCACGGTTTTGGATCGAAAGGTCGAAATAGCGAATGTCGATATCTAGGTAGGGGAAGATTAGCCGGTCTTTGATGAACTGCCAGATGATCCGCGTCATCTCGTCCCCGTCCAGATCGACGACGGGACCCACGACTTTGATTTTCTCCATGCTTTTGTTCCTTCCTTCGAGCCACCCCAAGCGGTCAGTTAGAGTTCGATGCCGACGAAGACAGGTTCGGGGACCAGGGTGATCCCGAACTTCTTGGCTACCCCGCCGCGAACGGCTCGGGCAAGCTGGACCACGTCAGAAGTTGACGCGTGACCCCTGTTTGTGACAGCAAGGACATGCTTCGTTGACAGCGACGCCTGTGCCCCAGGATACAGCGACCACCCTTTGCCGAATCCAGAATGATCGATGAGCCAGGCCGCTGAAGTCTTGATTTTCTTTTCCCCTGCCCGCCCCACCACCGGAAAACGAGGCGCTTCCGCGGGTAGCGACGCAGCACTTGCAGGACTGAGCAGTGGATTTGTGAAGAAGGACCCTGCTGACCACGTATCGTGATCCGCACTATCTAGCACCATGCCCTTGCTACGACGCAGGCCCAAGACTGCTTCCCGCACAGCGCTTGCCTCTGCCTGGTCACCTACGTCGACGCCGAGCCTAGACGCGAGTTCGCGGTATCGGATCGGGGCTGACAGGGGGCTGACGTCCAGGCGAAGCTTCACGCTAAGCACCAGCCACCTTGGGCTCTTACCCCACGCTCCCTGTCCGGGTGCCGCTGAAAACAATGAGCGTTTCAACAACGAATCCCGGTAGCCCAAGCCTAGGTCCTCACGACTCAGCGCTAGAACCTTGCCGGTTTGTCGGTCGAAGGCTTCGATCGACACCAGGTTGTCACTCAGCTCGCGTCCGTAGGCTCCAATGTTCTGGACGGGCGCGGCGCCGACGCTACCCGGAATGCCGGAGAGCGCCTCCACGCCCGACCAGCCACTCAGAAGAGCTTCCGCCACGAAACGATCCCAAGAAGTCCCCGCTGCCACCTCGACAACTACAGACCCGTTCTGTTTTTCAACCCCCAGGATGCGGTCGCGCCCATCAAGAAGAACCAGTCCTGGAAATGGGGAGTCTGAGACGACGACGTTGGACCCCCCACCCAGCACTAGCAGGGGAGGGCCCTCTGCGTCCGCCTGCCCTGCGGCAGCAACAAGCGACAACGGGTCGGACTCGCGCTGGACTCGTTTCGCAACGCCCCCGACCCTGAGGGTCGTCAGGGCGGACAGCAACTGCTCCTGGCTCATACCTACCTGTCAGAGGTCGGGATGTGGACTAGTAAAGCTGGTCGTCATCTTGTGGCTCCGGTGTTGGCGCCGCCAGTGGAAACTCCGCGTACTCCTGAGTCACTTCTACCTGCGGCGCTGCGGGAGCCGCCAGAGGGAACTCGGTGTATTCCTCAGTCACGGCAGTCTCGGATACCGGGGCCGTACGCTCAGCTACAGATACGTCCGTTTCATACCCCATCTCACCGGTGTACTGCTGAGCAGGGGGAGCTTGTATCGCTGGTAGAGCTGCCTGCGCAGCGGCCTTTCTCTGCTTCGTTTCAGCTCGCTTCGCAGCAATCTTGTGACGTAGCAGGAAAAGCACAAGCCCGCCAACTATCAGAACCCCAAGCAGCGCCGCGATCAGAATCATGGAAAGCAGAGAGAGCCCAGAGGCCGCGAACACAAGGACAGAGTCGCGCCCGCTTACACCTTCACCAGACTCAAACAGGGCCTCGGAATCTGTCGCCACGGCGCACCACAGTTCGACGTCGGCGCGATCAGCCTGAGGCGCACTCGTGGAGCAGTCCGCCTGCAGTCTCTTCTCGGTGTTGAGGGAGTGCAGGAAGGGAAGCGAGACCTTGTAGTCGATGCCCTCGGCAACCTCTGCAGCTCCAACAAGGGTGGAGAACGGGACCACGACGGCTCCCGCGTACTTCTTCGAGAAGGCGTTACCGGTCTCAGTGAGGATCACCTCGGCGCCGGGAACGTAGGTGCCCAGCAACACGTTCAACTCGGGCGCATTCGGAGCCTGGACTCGGACCGTGTAGTCCCAAACCTCGCTGCCCTGTTCAACTTCGACTTCTGCTTCCGTCAGGCCCCCGCGAAAAACAGATTCGAACAGTTCAGAGTTGGCTGAGGCCGTTTCTGCTTCGACAGAGTAAGTTACGTCAAGGTCTAGAGAGCCCGATAGCGAAACGTGAAGTTCTACGTCGATCCCCTGAAGTGGGAGATACTCAATGAACTCGATTGGTTTCCCATTAGCCGACGTAAAGAGGACCTGATGGTCCCCGTCTGATTCAACGCGGACGGCCCCGAGTTCGGATTCGTCCAGACTCCATGAATCGGGCAACGTAACCACATCTTCAATCGACTGATCCGGGTAGTAGCAAAGTTGGGAGCAGTCAACCCCGTCGACAAGTGTGATTGCAGTCGCTGGTATTCCGGTAGCCGGGGAACCTTCTTCCACGCTGAACTCCGAATGGTCCGTGCCAAACAGCTTGTTCATTGCGGCTGTGATCTCAGCTGGCGTTCCTACCGGAATGTCGACGCTCCAAGTAACGGGTCCCCCGGACTCGTCAATGTTGGACATTGTTGCGCCCGTAGGGAGGTTCGCCCCAAAGTACTGCTCAACAGTGTCGGCCTGTTCTTCGTACACCCAGCGGTCCATCTGGAAGTCAATGGTTCTGGACCAGGTGCCCTCTCCCTGATATTCAGTCGTCATTGAGACAGACGACATACCACCCTTCTCACGGTTGTCGAAGGAAATAGATGACGTAGTGGTCTCTGTTTCGCCATCAAAAGTGACGGTGGTTGTTCCCAGGTCGAACATCCCGTCCGCGTCCGTGCTGCTGAGCAGGCCCCCGTCGACCACGGCTTGTCTCATCCACTCAAGCAGGTCCTCGGAGTTGAAGTTCTCTTCGACCACTACTCCTTGAGAAAACGGGGAGTCGGCAACTGCAATCGTGATCTCAGCTTCAAGGTCCACCCCTCCGGCGTCCAGCACCTCTTGAGCCTTCACGAGGTAGTCGCTGGGGGAAGAGAAGTCCAAAACGATCGTCATCTCGTAAGAGCCGTCCGTCAGCGTTAGTGGAGTCCCCGTTAGGGCCTCGGGCATGGCAGAAGCGATGACTGCAGAAGCTTCAGCGGCAGTTCCCGAGACGTGAGAGGAGAAGTCGCTTTCTGAGACACTCACGACCATGGTTCGCTGGCCCGATAGGTCTGAGCTCAACTCCAGATCAGTGTTGATCTTCGAACACCCAGCGATAGCTAGCAGGACCGCACCCGTCACGGCAGCAACACGCCGCCAAGGCTTATTCGTGCAGCCGCGTGCACGAGCAGGGATCACGCCGATGTCAGTCACGGTTATTCCTAACTGGTTGCGGAAGGCAGGGCCGGGCAAGGGCCCCACCTCAGGTCTGTCAGGCAGCCGCTACCAATCCGCCAAAAAGAAGAGAAAACAGGGCCAGCACAATGCCCCCAAGGACTGTGAACCAAGCGTAAGCAACCAGGGGGCTTCGCTTGTGAGGGCCGTTCCGGGTCGTCCCGATGTACGTGAGCAACAGGTACATCAGTAGCACGCCGGCCATTCCTAGTGAGACCACAACTGTGCTCATCGCTACGGGGAAAATCAGCGTGAGCAACACCGAAATCGCGAGAGGGAACCACAGCACCGTGCTGGAAACGGCAACAGAAGTTGCAGAGTCAACCCACGTCGCTGGGCTTCCGCCCGTCTTGTGGGTAATAAAGACGACCATTGTGGTGACCATAAACCAGGCAAAGCAGAGCACTAACGTAACGAAGAACGCTGAGAAATAAGTCCCCGCTGAGGGGCCGTAGTACCCCATGAACTCATCCGCAAAGCCAGTCCAGCTCAGAGCGCTCCCTGCTGCGCGGGAGCTAGCCAACACGAACGCCATGGATCCGAAGGCCACGATCAACGCGTTCGTCAGGAAGGGCGTCAGCCAGTTCCAGGCTGCCGACCCGGTCTGCGCCACGACCTCTTTCGGGCGATCGAACGCCCTTGGCACCTGTCCCCTCCAGATGTCGTTCTGAACGTCCCAGAGATTCTTAAGGGACAGCACGAATGGGTTAGGTTTCGCAATGACATAGACGCCGTGCCCTGGAGCTGCTCCCCCCGGAACAACGGGGACACCGGGCATAGCAGGGCCCGGCTGGGTCTGCTGTGGAAACTGTGGCATAGGCATCCCCGCCATTTGCGGTAAGGCAGGAGGCTGCGGCGCACTGGCCCCTGGAGCGGGCTGCGGACCAGCTCCGGGCAATGGGGGCATAGCACCGGGAAAAGCGGGAGCGTTTGCGCCCGGGAACGGAGGTTGCCCACCATGAACGGGAGGAACCGTCGCCTGCGGAGGTGCGAAGCTAGCCGCAGTCTCGACACTCTCTGTCAGCTGCTCTGTAACCTCATCAGCACCTCCAAGAGATGGGGGCGGTGGGGGCATCCCCAGGTTGTTCTCACGGTCGGACATCCCTGCTCCTCTACACAGACCACAAAGTAACTCCAGCTTAGTGCCAGACCCCGAAACGGGAGGCTCCTTAGCCTTGCTACTTTCCCACGTAACCGGCGTTCCGGAGGACAGTGTCCATGATTCTTTGGACTTCCAGCGTGGCCCCCCAGGGCACAACGGTTGACTCCAGGTCACCCGCGGCAATACTCCGCGCTGCGTCGGCGGCCTGGTATTGGAACCCACCAGGAACCCTTGCGTCCCACGTGGAATGTTTCGTCCCCACGATCGACAGGTCCTGGCTGTCGACATCATCCACGCGCAGATCGACGCGGGTCGGCCTGTAGAACTGGCTTTGGAGGTAGACCAACCCCTTCTCAAAAACCAGCGTTGCAACGGTAGGACTCAAAGCGTCAAGCTGACAGCTGGAAACCGACGTTGCACCCGGATAGCTACCCACGACAACATCACTGACGTCTACCCCCTGGTCACTGAGTCGGGAAGCCGACAGCAACTCGCTTGGCATGCCCAGTAGCATCTGTGCCAAATGGATGGGGTAGACGCCCAGATCCAGAAGGGCACCCCCACCGAGTTCAGGGTTAACTAGCCGAGCGACGTGCCGCAACGACTGGCCGTGGTCGGCCTGCACCGAACGCAACGCGCCAAGTCGGCCGGACTGCAAGAGGCTACGCATGAACGCGTAGTGGGGCAGGTGCCTACTCCACATTCCTTCCATCACGAACAGCTTTAGATCAGCAGCTGTCTCAAAGACCTCCCGCGTCTCCTGTTCCGACATGGCAAAGGCCTTCTCAACCAAAACGGGCTTGCCCGCCCGGAGCGCTAATAGCGCGTCCTTCTGGTGTCTGATGTGCGGTGTCGCCACGTACACGATGTCGATGTCTGGATCTTCAACCAACTGGTCGTAAGACCCATAGGCTCTCCCGGCGTCCAACCCGAACTCTTCTGCGAACTTGTTGGCCCGTGCTTGACTCCTTGAGCCCACTGCCGTGACCAGCTGGTTAGAAGCCGCGGGCACGTCTCTTGCGAACGTCCTTGCGATGCCGCCAGGGCCCAGGATTCCCCAGCGGAGACCCGGAGCGTCAAACGGGTCCGGCACCTGGTAGCCGGGCGCCACCTGACGGAAAAGATCGGGAAGTGGGGCTGGGGACAGGGACTCAACGTTCATGCTCTCATTGTGCCCGCCTAAGACTCTGCGCGGAGACTGTTCTAGCAGCTCAACTTCGTGCGCCCCATGCGGGTGGCTCACCGAGCGGGCTCCCTCACCCGATAGTGTGAGACAACCTAGAAATGGAGAAACCATGACCGTCACGCTTGCCAAGTCCCCGAGCCCACACCTACTGGAAGCAGTGAACTCACTGGTGCCTCAACTGTCCACCTCGACTCCTCCACTATCCATGGAGCAGCTTTCCGCTCTGCTGAACCAGGATGACGTGTACGTGTTCGTATTCCATCCCGACACCAAGCAGCAAGAGACTGATGAGGGCGTCGAAGTCCTCGGGATGCTCACCCTGGCCACGTTCCGAATCCCCACCGGCCTGCGCGGCTGGATCGAAGACGTGGTAGTTGATAAAGGAGCACGCGGAATGGGCGCGGGGCAAGCTCTGGTTGAGGCCGCCCTAAAGAAAGCGGCAGAACTTGGACTCACGACCGTGGACCTGACCTCCAGGCCGACACGCAAGGCAGCAAACCGCCTGTATGTTCGCTGCGGATTCGAAGCCCGCGACACGAACGTCTACCGTTACAAGGTATGAACTCCCCCACCGACCCCGATCAAGACCCGTTTCTTCAACGCTACCTGGGCTACTTGGATGCTTCGCCATCCCCGTACCACGCGGTAGAAAGCGCTGCGACCACTCTGCAGGACGCAGGTTTCCAAAGGGTCGACCGCCGGGAAGAATGGCCTACGGGTCCAGGAAAATACTTTTTCACCGAACAGGGCGCGCTCATTGCGTGGGTCGCTCCAACGGATAAACCCGCCTCGTTCGCCATCGCAGCAACCCACTCTGATTCACCCTCGTTGAAACTTAAGCCGGTGCCGCAAAGGACCAGCTCAGATGGGTGGGGTCAGTTGATGGTGGAAATCTACGGCTCACCGCTTCTGAACTCATGGCTTGACCGTGAACTATTGATCGCGGGCCAGGTTGTAGACCAAGACGGGAAGAAGCACCTGGTGCGGACTCCCCCGATCGCCCGCGTTGTCCAACTTGCGCCACACTTCGACCGGCAGGTGAACACGAACGGCCTGGTGCTTGACCCTCAGCAGCACATGCAACCCGTTTGGACTGTGAACGAACCAGAAGCAGACGTGATGGAAGTTGCTGCCCATTCCGCTGGACTAACCGGGCGGGACGACATCGCAGCCTACGACCTGTTTTTGTACCCCAGCCAGGAAGCCGCGACTTTCGGTTCCACGGGACAGTTCGTCGCCGCGGGAAGACAGGACAACTTGTCGTCCACCTTCGCCGCGCTGGACGCATTCGCGTCGCTCGAGGTGGGTCGGCAAGAAACGCCCAGCAGAGTGCCCGTTTTTGCCGTGTTCGACCATGAGGAGGTGGGGTCCGGGACAGCAACTGGTGCTCGCGGCCCGCTACTTCTCAGCTCGCTAAAACGGATCGGTTGGGCAAGCGGACTAACGGCGGAACAGTTCGAGCAGGCACTCGCGGCAAGTTCGGTGATCTCCGCCGACGCCTCACACTCAGTCAACCCCGGATACCCAGAAAAGCATGACCCCGACACCAGACCCGTAATGGGGCTCGGCCCCATCTTGAAAGTCGACGCGGATCAGAACTATGCAACAGGAGCGCCAGGTAGCGCGCTTTGGCTAGCAGTGTGCAAAAGAGCAGGGTTCGAGTCGCAGCACTTCGTTTCTGAGAGCTCGATGCGGTCCGGCTCGACAATAGGCCCTGCTATCTCAGCCCTGCTGGGAACTCCAACAGTGGACGTAGGGATCCCTTTGCTCGCAATGCATTCGGCTCGGGAGATGAGCCACGCGCTCGACACCGAGCTTCTCTCAAGAGCCCTGGGTGTCTACTGGGTCTCAGAAGAAAGCTAGCAAGTCCTAAGGCATGCTTACCCTATACGGATTGCTCTGAGGTGAAAGGTTCCTATGCTCTGGAAAGTTTCGTGGCCATACCTGCGGATGCATAAGGGACAGATCGTCGTCATTTTGCTACTGCAGCTGCTGGCCTCGATCGGGGCCCTGCTGCTCCCCGACTTGAACGCGGCAGTTATCGACGACGGAGTCGTTTCGGGGGACGTCCCGACCGTCTGGAAACTCGGGGGCATCATGCTTGGTGTCTCTGCAATTCAGGGCGTGGCGCAAGGCTTCGCGGTCTACTACTCAGCGCGTTTGGCAATGGGTCTAGGCGCGCATCTTCGTAGCGCGATTTTCGACCATATACAGGAACTTTCGGTGCGCGAGGTTCACGAGCTGGGCGCCCCGTCCCTTATCACCCGTTCAACGAACGACATTCAGCAAATCCAGATGGTCGTTCTCATGATCTTTACCCTGATCGTCACAGCGCCACTGATGGGAATCGGCGGCATCTTTATGGCGCTACGGACGAATGTCCACCTTGGCTGGATCTTGGCTGTCGTAGTCCCAGTCATTGCCCTGATCGTCGTGCTCGCGTGGCGGACCCTAAACCCCCTTTTCCTGTCTCAGCAAGAGAGGCTTGACGGCCTCAACACCGTGCTACGTGAAGAACTGAGCGGCATCCGAGTCATTCGCGCATTCGTCCGGCAGAGCGACTTCGACCACCGCTACACGGACGCCAACACTGCTCTAAAGCAAATCGCATTGCGGATCGGCGCTGTCTTCGCACTGATCTTTCCCATTCTTTCGATCGTTGCTTCGTTCGGCTCTGTCGCCGTCGTCTGGTTCGGATCACACCTGATAGATGCCGGAGACATGGAGATCGGCCAGCTCTTCGCGTACATCAGCTACCTCGCGATCATTTTTGGTGCAACGATGATGGCATCGATGATGTTCTTCATGTTGCCCCGGGCGGAGGTAACGGCACGGCGCGTGCGTGAAGTCTTTAAGACGGCACCTTCAGTGACCGCGCCACCTGAGGACCAGCTACACCAGTTTCCCACTGGCAAGTTGACGTTCGCGCTGAAGGACGCGACTGTCCAGTACCCGGGCGCGGAAGAGCCTGTGTTGAAGGACATCTCCGTGGAGCTCCGTCCGGGCACATCGACCGCGATCGTCGGGACCACCGGATCGGGAAAGTCGACAATGGCCAGCCTGTTCCCCAGGCTCATGGACCCCAGTTCGGGCTCGGTGCTTGTGAACGGTGTCGACGTTCGAGACCTGAACCCGGAAACCCTGCGCGGGCACATCGGCTTTGTCCCCCAGACCGCTTACCTTTTCAGCGGCACCGTAGCCTCGACAGTGAGCGGAGTTGACAGGCCGGACACGGCGGAAATCGCGCGGATCGAGCGGGCACTCCAAGCAACGGCCTCCACCGAGTTTGTCTCTAAGCTTGACGACGGACTGGAACACGAGGTTGAGCCCGGAGGAAAAAACTTCTCAGGTGGGCAACGCCAAAGGCTGACCATGGCCCGCGCCCTGTATCGGGACGCAGACCTATACATCTTCGATGACTCGTTTAGTGCCCTCGACTATTCAACTGACGCTCAGATCCGTAACTCCCTGCGCCGCTACGTCGGGGACGCGGCAATCCTGATCGTCGCGCAACGAGTCGCAACAATCCGCCACGTCGACACGATCTTGGTGATTGAAGACGGGCGAGTCATCGGGCGCGGGACCCACCAGTACCTATTGCAGCACTGCCCCACTTACCAGCAGATCGTTGCATCTCAAGAGTCAGGGATGGAGGCAGCATGAGCGGACCTCACGGACGGGGCGGACCCCCGAAGGGCGGGCCCGGAGGCGGGCCGCACGGAGCAGCCGCTGGCGGAGTCAAAGCGCAGGACTTCAAGGGAACACTCAAGCGCTTCATAAGACTGGTGTCCGGCCACAGGCTCCTGATCAGTGCCGTAGCTGTTTCGTCCTTGATCGGTGTTGTGCTCACCGTCATCGCCCCCAGGCTTCTGGGCAACGCCACAAACCTGGTTTTCGCCGGATACCTAGGGGGAAAGCTCCCCGCGGGGACGTCGAAAGAGCAGGTGATCGCGCAGCTGGAGGCCAAGGGAGAGACCACCGCAGCCGATATGTTGAGCGCCATGGACATCACCCCCGGCCAGGGTGTTGACTTCGGGGCGCTAGGGCGCTCTCTGCTAATCATCATGGCCATTTACGTGGGTTCCGCGTTCTTTTCTTGGGCCGCGGGACAGATGGCCCGTATTGTCGTGCAGAACACCGGCTGGAAACTGCGACAGGAAATCCAGGCAAAAATCGACCGTCTGCCTCTTTCCTACCTGGACAAACACTCGCGTGGCGACATCCTGTCTCGCGTCACCAACGACGTCGACAACATCACGCAGACGTTGCAGCAGACCCTGACGCAGTTCCTTACGTCCACTTTCACAATCATCGGCATCATCGCCATGATGCTCTCGATGTCGTGGTCACTGACCCTGGTCGCGCTAATAGTGCTACCTATCGGCGCTGTCCTGGCCGGGATCCTAATGAAGCGGGCCCAACCGCACTTCCGCAAGCAGTGGAAAGCAACGGGAGAAGTCAGTGGGCTGGTCGAAGAAACAATCACCGGTCACGACGTTGTCACCCTGTTCAACCTGCAGAAGCACTACGAGCGCGAGTTCGAGCAAGAAAACGACTCCCTCTACAAGGCCACCTTCAAGGCGCAGTTCATCTCCAGCCTGGTGAACCCGATCATGTCCTTCGTCTCCAATATGTCTTACGTGGTCGTGGCGGTTGGTGGGGCGCTATTAGTTACGTCCGGTGGACTCACACTGGGCGAAGTGCAGGCGTTCATCCAGTACTCGCGTCAGTTCAGCCAACCTGTCGGTCAGCTAGCGTCCATGGCGAACCTGTTGCAGTCTGGCCTAGCGTCAGCGGAACGCGTGTTTGAGTTCCTGGACGCAAAAGAAATGGCGCCAGACACCGGTACGGAGATCCCTGACGGGGAAGGCTGCGTCGAGTTCGAGCACGTCTGGTTCGGCTACGACCCTGAGAAACCCGTCATCAAGGACCTGTCCATCAAGGTCGCACCCGGCCAGATGGTCGCTATCATCGGCCCAACAGGAGCCGGGAAGACAACACTGGTCAACCTCCTGATGCGGTTCTATGAGGTTGACAGGGGACGAATCCTGCTCGATGGAATCGACATCCGCGACATCAACAAAGACGTGCTTCGAAGGCACATCGGCATGGTTCTGCAGGACACTTGGCTGTTCGACGGGACCATCGAACAAAACATCGCCTTTGGCCTGAAAGGCGCAACCCCGGAGCAAGTCAGAAGGGCCGCTCAGGAGACGTCGGTGGATCGCCTGGTACGCCAGCTCCCTGACGGATACGAAACGATGGTTTCGGACCAGGACGACTCGCTCTCGGTTGGTGAACGCCAACTACTCACGATTGCACGGGCTTTTATTGCGGACCCTGAGATGCTGGTACTCGACGAGGCCACCTCGTCCGTTGACACTCGAACCGAGGTCATCGTGCAAGAAGCAATGGATGAACTCCGAAAGGGCCGCACAGCTTTCGTGATCGCGCACCGTCTTTCAACAATCAGGGACGCCGATATGATCCTGGTGATGGAAGACGGCGACGTTGTTGAGCAGGGCACACACGATCAACTGCTTGCCGCCGGAGGCGTTTACAACCGCCTCTACCAAGCCCAGTTCGCGGGACCAGGTGAGTAGGGCCCGTCCGGAAGGAGCAAATGTGGCACAGGTGCCAACCCTCGCCTTGATGAACGGGGTTCAAATCCCTCAGCTGGGTTTTGGAACCTACAAGCTGGGTGAGAACGCACAAAGAATCGTTGAGAGCGCACTGGAAGTTGGCTACCGCCATCTGGACGGCGCGCAGATGTACCTGAACGAGGCCGAAGTGGGACGGGCCATCAGAAGCTCCGGGTTGCCACGTGACCAGCTGTTCCTGACATCGAAGCTAGACAACCCCAACCACAACCCGGACGCCGCTAAGTGGTCCTTAGACAAGACGCTTAGCGATTTGGGCACCGACCACCTCGACCTGTTCTTAATCCACTGGCCGTTGCCCATGTACTACGGCGGAGACCTGGGCCGAACCTGGCGGGCCATGGAAGACTTCTACGAACAGGGGTTGGCCCGCTCCATCGGGGTCTCTAACTTTGAGTCCCACCACCTGGAGCTGGTGGAACAGACCGCGAGCGTTGCTCCCATGGTCAACCAGGTCGAATCCCACCCCTATTTCCCAAATAGCGCACTGCACCGCTTCGACCAAAGTCTGGGAATCGTTACCGAGGCCTGGTCTCCACTCGGCAGAGGGCGCGCCGCAAGCGACCCCCTGTTGGCGGCCATCGGCAAGGAGCACGGAAAGAGCGCCGCACAAGTCGCTGTGCGCTGGGGACTGCAACGTGGCGACGTCCTGTTCCCTAAGTCTTCTACCCGTGAAGGCCAGATGGAGAACCTGGACGTGTTTGACTTTTCCCTAACGCCCTCTCAGATGACAGCGATCTCTTCCCTGAGTGAAGGAGAAGCGGGCCGAACAGGAATGCACCCCGACACGATGGAACGCCTTCTCCCCTTCGAGCCCCGCCCCTGACAAGGACTACTGCCAACTGCCGCACACCGTGGCGTTTTCTGTTGGAAACTCACAGGTTCGTGGCTAACCTGACCAGAGTACAGGTACTCAGGTTGGCGGTTAGGAACGACAATGGGACAGGCACGAAAGCGCGGGATGGCTGCACTGGCGACAAGCCTAGCGGTTGTAGCGTTGGCACTGGCAGGATGTTCTTCAAATCAGGGAAGTCCGCAAAGCGGTTCGGCCTCAAAGCCGAAAGACCCCCCAAAAATCACCATTGGTGAGCCCTTTCAATACCCCACGGACGTTGAGGTCCCTGGCTTGACCGGACAATTGGCCGTGTCGTCGACGGGCTCAGAAGCCAGGTGGTCTTACCTGCCCGGGCAGCAGGAGTTCAACCCTGTGCTTGCATCCTTGATCTCGGAGCAACTCGATGCCCAGGCAGCTACTCGCGACGCTTCGTACTTGCCTGAAGCTCACGACCGTTCTGCAGATCTCCTAAACCGCGGGTGCGTTGCCGGTTCCACCGCACTCTCAGCCAGAGAAATCCTGGACGATCCGACCCTGTCGCTCCCGCTGGATTCGCAAGTCCAACTGACCATCACCTGCGAACCGGTCCTAGCTGCTGGCACAACGTTCGGCGAACGCGTCCGGTTCGTGCGGGGGAACGCAAGCGACGTTGTCTCCGACTACGTTGAAGTTCTCTACACGGACACCGCGACAGGCGAGGTCAGCGCAGGTAAAGACCTCTTCTCTCAGGCCGCACTCCCGGTGCTCCTAGACGCCCTGTACGCGGGACTGAAGCTTGCTGTCCCGATGAGCGGTGACGAACCGATCCCCCCATCAAGCGACACCCTGGGCGACCTGTACTCGTCCCTGTACAACGTTGGCTTCAGCGACAAAGGTGACATTTACGTCACGGTGGCGGGAGACTTCCTTTCGGTCCTGGCCGCAGGCGACCCCAACTACCAGCCCAAAGCCGAGACCTTGGTCATCCCAGCTGAGCGGGCCGAGGAACTCCTGACCCCCCTTGGAAACGCTATCTCCAGTGCGAAGGCTCAGAAGCTCGAGTGGTCCGGCCCCGCCGGCCTGCCTGCGGGGCAAGAGTACGTGGACTGTGACCTGGTCCCCTGTGTTGCTGTGACCTACGACGACGGTCCCTCGTACCTGACCCCGACAGTCCTTGATGCCTTTGCCGGCAAAGACCACGCGGCCGCGACCTTCTTCGTGCTGGGGGAGAACATAGGTGGAAACGAAGAGATCCTTAAGCGTGCAGCGGACGAGGGAAACGAGATCGCGAACCACTCATGGAACCACCCCGCGTTCACCTCGATCGAAGACGGCCAGATCCAAACGCAAGTGAACGACACGTCCTCGGTGATCGAAGACATCACCGGCCAGACCGTGCGCTACATGCGCCCCCCGTACGGTGACATGAACGATAGGACTCGGCTCGCAGCGGGGATGCCCGCGATCCTGTGGTCCGTCGACACTAACGACTGGCAGCGCCCCGGGATCGACTCCGTCGTGAGTCAGGCCGTCTGGGACGCAACCCCTGACGGGATCGTCTTGATGCACGACATCCACGACGACACGGTCGCTGCCGCGGCGCAGGTCGTGGACGGCCTGCTTGAACGAGGCTTCACCCTGGTCACGATCAGCCAGCTGTTCGGCGAAACGGTGCCCCCTGTCGGGAGCTACTTCTGGGACGCGGAAGCAGTGCGGCTGGCCCGCGGTTAGAAGAGCAGCAGGACACGTCGGGGCACTTCGAAGTCTCAACCGGGTAGGCTGAAACCATGAGCGTCGCGTCACCATACTTGGACGAACCGATCCTACGGCTGGCGGACGGTACGGTCAAGCAGACAAACATGCTGACTGGCACGGAAGTCTGGACCGTGCCCGGACGTGGGAACCGTCCCCTGCCATCAGCTTTGCCAGACCCGAAACCTATTGACTGGGGTGACGCGGGGAAGTTCTGTGCCTTCTGCGACGCGAGATACCTGGAAACGCCACCAGAGAAGTCTCGAAGAGTAGTCGAAGGTGGGAACTGGAAGACCCTGCAGAACCTGCAGGCCGAGCAGCTTTTCGATTCTGTTGCCCAGTTTCGTCGCATTCCGAACCTGTTCGAAATCGTTTCTTACAACTACTGGCACCTGAACCACGGCCACACCCCTTCCGAAGCCCAGCACCGCCGGATGGCACATTATCTGGCATCGGACGCCGGCTACGAGCACGTCATGTCGGTGGTCCGGGCACGCAGCCTAGCAACGGGGATGAGCGAAGAAGAGTTCGAGCTCCTAAGCGATTCTGAACGCCTGCAACAGGCAAACGGGTTCTTTTCGGGAGGGCACGACCTGATCGTTGCCCGCCGCCACTTCGAAAGTGGCGCGCAAACAACCGACTGCCTGGCTAGTTCCGGCACGCTCACTCCGGAAGAGCACTACCAGTACATGCGGATGACCGTCGGGGCGATGGAGGACCTGTTCCAGCTAGACCCGGCTGTCCGGTACGTGGCTGCGTTCCAAAACTGGCTGAAGCCTGCTGGGGCGTCCTTCGACCATCTGCACAAGCAGCTGGTTGCGATCGACCAGCTGTCGGTGCAGTCTCAGTCAGAACTGGATCGGTTGCAGGCAAACCCAGACATCTACGAGCAGATCCTGAAGGTCGGCGTCACCCGGAAACTTATCATCGCCCAAAACGAACACGCGGTCGCGCTTGCCGGCTTCGGCCACCGCTACCCGACGATCGCTGTCTGGCCCCTTGGGAAACCCCAGAACCCATGGGAGGTCTCGAAGGAAAAGCTACGGGGGGTCTCGGACATTCTCCACGCCGCCCACGCGGCAACCGGCGCAGAGATTCCCTCGAACGAGGAATGGTACTACCGCCCTCCCTCCGTCGAGTCCCCCATGCGCTGGCGAATGCTCCTCAAATGGCGCATTAGCACCCTGGCAGGGTTCGAAGGCGGCACCAGGATCTACCTGAACACCATCGACCCTTGGCAGGTCCAGGAACGCACCAGCAAGCGGCTACTGGAGCTACGTGAGGCCGGTGCGATCGCACCCATGCGCATCGGGAACGAATGCCGGGTGAAGACCAAGCTTCTCAATTAGCGGGCCGCTCCAGGGTGATTTCACGATTTCCCGTTGAAACCACCTTGATTGTCTGGCCTGCCTTGGTCCCCAGTGGGAAAGCAAGCCCATAGGTCCCGACGGCTTCCTGCCCCTGTGGTGACAGGAAGTATTCCGAAAGCTGAGCGACGCGTTGCTGGAGGCGCGCGTCGGTGCGCCGCGTCTCCAAAGGAACCAGGTAGACCCCCACGGGCACGCAAGTCCCTTCTAGAAGCTTCCAGCGGCTATCGGCTCCTGCAAGCCCTTCTGGGCGAACAGTAAGGAACACCGACCCCTGCTGAATGCCTGGAGAGCCCTCTACTAGCGACTCCGGCGGATCAAGCTTGTTTGCCGAGTACCAGGCAAGATCCAAAAGACTGCACAGGTTGTCTTCGCCATACTTAACGGCACCCTCCGGGAGCGTCGCCGCAGACTCCGAGTCCATCCCTATGACGGCTCCCAGTTGTTCGCTGAGGTCTGAACCACCCTTCGACCCGGCGCTTCCCGAAAGGAGTTCGTCGATGCTCCCTTGGGACACGGGCGTTTGCACGATCCGGATCCCGGCTGTTGCTTCCGTACCCATCACGAAGTCAGCGGGCAACACCGCGTCTTCAGGAACCGCGACATGAATGATTGGCACGCTTCCCTTTGGCGGCCAAGACAGCTGAGCCCCGCCGGCGGGGAAAGAGGCCGAGCAACCCGCCACCGCCAGGTAGGTGGACGCTAGGGCACACCAGAAAACCGCACGCCTGCTCCGCAGTCTTGGCTTCCTTTGTCTCCCGTACCTCACGGCAAAAGGCTACCCTGGATGTTGAACGCAGGAGGGGCCGCGGCCCCGCAGGCACACGGAGGACCCGATGAACTTTGCCACCAAGCTCGCTACGCTAGCCGCAACGGCGACTGCCAGCTTTCTTGCACCCAGGCTGGTCTCTTCCGGTTGGAAAGTCATAACTGGACACGAACCACCAGACGACGCTGATCAGAGTCAGCTATCGCAGATTCTACTTTTCACGGCTGTGTCCGCGGTGGCCTCCACTTTGTTGACCCAGCTGGCTCTGCGTGGAGCCGACCGGGTCGCGGCTCACCCCCGCCACCAGCGCAAGGAAGCAAAGACCCAGAAGGCTTAAGCCATTGGCAGGAGCTCCGACAGGTCTGACCGCTCGCCGCTCGCGTCAACTACGCCGGATTCCTCTGCTTCCGCCCAAGTGAGCGTGCCTACCGCCAGGGCTAGCCACGTCACTCCGTCCATTTCGACCACCGCTGGTGGCGCACCCCGTCTGTGCTTGGTGCCCTCTAGGACAGAGACGGCCCCGAACGGGACGACGCGCAGTTCAACGGCACGTCCGGGGTGTGCCCGCTCGAATACGGCCAGCGTGTGGCGAACGGCGCGGGCCAGTTGCTGGCGGCTCAGGGAGTCTGCAGTCCCTGCTTTTCTGTAGGCCTCCCACGCGCTTTTTCCGCCGGTGTCCTTGCTCACCTGTTACTCCTTCCACAGTTTTCTCCACAAGGCCTGTGAACTCCCCTTGGTCCTGTGAGCACGCCTTGAAAACGGGCCCCAAGGCCCTTACCAGCCGCCACCACCGCCCCAGCCTGACGACTCTTCTTTCTCCCGTTGTTGCTCGCTATGCCGGCGATTCTGTTCCTGCAGCTTTTCCCTTCGTTCCTTCTGCTCAGGCGTTTCACCGTTGAAGGGAGTGGATTCTGCAGGCTCCTTTTGCGCGGATTGCTCCTCACTGCTATCCTGCCCACCCTGACCCGAATCCTGACCTTCAGAATCTGATTGGTTCAGTTTTTGTCGGAGCCTATCGCCCGCTTCGTTCCCCTGGTTCACCTCGCCATCACCGGGTGACTGCTCTGGTGACTCTTCGCCTTCATCCTGCCCCTGACCTGCGGGTTCACCCTCAGCAGAGGAACTTTGGAGTTCGCAGGGAGACACCCAATCCAGTGCTTCTTGGTAGAGCACGGCGGCCTGCTCTGCTGCCCCTTCTGCCTCTAATGCATCCCCTTGCATTTCGATTCCCGCCGAGAGATTTACGCGGACAGCGCACTCGTAAGCGTACGGTTCGATGCCACCGTCATCGCGGCGGACGGCCTTCGGAACGTCTTCGAAGGCCCGTTGCAAAAGCGAGATCCCCTGTTCTACATCTCCCCGCGCAAGCAACGTTGTCCCCAGGTTGTACCGGGCTACCCAGGGCTCGGGATACACGCTGGTCACGGCTGCTTGGCGCGAAAAGGAGGCTTCAGCTTTCGCTTCTTTTCCGTCTAGGAACTGGCTCCTGGCGGCACTTGTCCACAGGTATTGCCCAACCATCCACAGACCGGCCAGCAAGACGAGCGCGATCAGAGGCGAAGCCAGCTTGAGCGCCTTTAAGCGTCGTGGGTCGCGACGACCGCGGGGCAACGAGGACAGGTCCATCGCCGCGAAGGGCTGCTTCGGCGCAGCCTGGGCGCTGGCGCTTGGCCTAGATCGCACGCGTCCTCCTTAGCCGCGCAAGTTCGCGGGCGTCACCAAATACCTCCCAGGCCAGTAGTGGAAGGACCGCGAGCGCAGGCGCCCACAACACGTACCGGTAGTCGTAATGAGTCTTCGTGCGTTCCGGCAGTTCCTTTGCATCGCTCATCAACTCTGCTGCAAAGGCGCGTACCTCACTTTGGTCTGGGTTGAGCAACAGGGGAACATCCAGGACTTCGCTGAGCTCCGTTAGAGACGCGACATCAATCCTGGAAACGGCCAGGGACTCACCGCTTTCGTTTTTTGGGCCTCCGGGTGGTCCCGACGGATCCGTCATGTAGTCCCCCTGGGAAGTAGACTCGTCCCACCCCTGGCCCGGTTGGTAGAGACGCATGACTCCCCCCTCTTCCGTGCCATAGCCGACGACTCCACCTCCGTCGATGAGCGGCCGGACGGCTTCGAAGGCAGTGCCAGCCAAATGGTTCGTGTCTGCACCACTGGCCTCGCCATCTGTGAAAAGCACTAGGTAGCGGATGTTCTCCGGGCGTTGCGTCGCGGCAGATTCAAGCAGGTCCGTAAGCTCCAAGACCGGGCGGTCCAGTGATGACCCCTTCGAGTACATCGTGACTTCCTGGTGGAGTGTTTCCGCGAAGCTTAACACCGCAGAAGAGTCCGTGGTAAACGGCAGTTCGATCCTGGCTGTGGAGTCCCAAGTGAGCACTGCATAGCGCGCTCCCGGGGTCTCTTCCACGATCGCTTCTAGGTCGGCTCTCACCGCGTCAAAACGTGGCGCGCCCTCCGGGCCATCCTCGGCGGCCATGGACCCGGTCCGGTCAACTGCAAGAACGATTTCAATGTTCGAGTTCTTCTGTTCGCTGATCTCCTTTACCGAGGGGCCCGCCATGCAAAATAAGACAAGCGCTGCTATCAGACCTCGGCGCACCCAAGCGATGCAGGTCTTGGAGCCACCGGGACTTCTGTCGGACCGAAAGTACCCGGACAGTAGGAGTGCTAGGAACAGGAGTGCAAGCACGACCATCGCGGCCGTCGAAACCAGGGGTCTTAGTGTCATAGCCGCCTCCAGCCTGCAACACCAAGGAACAAGATCAGGGACCAAAGCGCCCATGACATGGCCGTCTGGGGCACGTCCACAACCGTGGTCACGGGGGTTCCTCCAAGATCAGCAAGCTGCTTCGCCTCGATGTCAGCGATAATGTCCGCCGCTGACGCAGGGTCGTTCAGGTTGTAGAAGCTACCGCCCGAACTCTCAGTGACGTACTTCAGTTGCTCGGCCTCAGCTGTGAGCGGGCCCCGATCCCCCGGGTTCAGGGAAATCAGCTCGACCTTTTGGCTCTCCGCAAACTCCGCGGCTTCAAGAAGGGTATAGATCTGGTCACCCATGGCCTCGTTGTCGGTCGCCAGAATCACCGTCCGCGAGCGATCTTGATCAAGGTGGTCGAAGCCCAGAACACAGGTCGCCAAACCATCGCCGATCAACGAGGACGCGTCGGACCCCGGCGCCTCAACCCCCTCAAGGTAGCGATGCAACTGCTCCGTCACCAAGACCTGGTCCCCCTGAGGCCCAAGGTAACCCGAGTCAATCACGTCCGCGGCCTCGTGCAAGACTTCACTGATCAGTTCGTAGTCGTCCGTTAGGGGGAACTTAACGACGGTCTGAGCCGACCACATGTGGAGTGAGATGCGCTCCCCTTCGAACCTTTCAACCATCTGATCGAACTGCCGAAGAATCTGCCCGTCGTAGGGAAGCATGGACCCTGAGGCATCCAAGCAGAGCACAATGTCGCGGCTGGCGAGCTTCGGATGGTCAGTGTGGCGCACAATTGGGGCTCCGGCAACCACGGTGACCGCAATGGCGAAGATAGCACCTAAGGAAACGAAGAGGGCGGCCCCTGCCCGGCCGGCCCGCAGCTGCCTCTGGTATTCGGGCAGCATGCGCATTTCCTCGGTCCCAGCAAGCCAGGCAACTTCCTTCGGAGCGGCCTTTAGCTCCCTGCGATAGGCGATGAAAGCTAAGAGCGCGAGCGCGGCGATCGCCAAAGGCGGCAGCCAGGGGAACCTCAAAGCCCGATCACCTCCCTGGCCAACCAAAGGCCTGTGGTTATGTCCGCGTGCTCAACATCTGTGGGAAAAGAACTGGCCGCGCACCAGTCCAGGGCCTGGACAAGTAGCGTCCACTGCGGAACCAGACTGCCTGCCTCACTCGCGGTGGCCGACTCAAGGTTTCGGCCCGTGCGCTCGCTGGCACATGCCCGAATGATTGCTGCGAGTGCCAGGTGCGCTTCTCTGCCGGTGACCAAGCCGTTGCCATACGCCAGCTCTACGCTCTCAACCTGGCTCGAATACCGTCTCTTTTGCACCTGATCTAATGATGAGAGTTCAAACTCGGGCCTGACAAGTGACTTGCGGTAAGAAACCCACAGACCCGCCAGGGACAAAGCGCCAAGTAGCAGCAGGACCACTCCAAGAATCCAGACCCAGTTCGAGTGGTTCAAGGGTTCATGAAGCGGAGGCACGAGGACCTCCGAACAGCTCGACCAGGGCACGCGGTACCCCGGCCCTGCTCCCCACCGACACCGACCTGACCCCATTCCTTTTGAGTTTCGAGGCAACGCGAGCGGCACGAAGCTGCCTGCTCTGGCGCCATTGATCTGCAATCTTCTGAGACTGGGCAAACTGGGGTATCGGCCCGACCCCAACGTCGATGAGGGCCTTCCCCATGACGGCTGCCGGCTCAGCGTTTTCCACGAGCACGAACATTAGTTCATGTTTGGCGGCCACGCGTTTCAAGTAGAGAGGGTCAAGCGCATCGACTTGCGCTTCGTCTGTGATCGCAACAACCATGGATCTGCCTCTTCGCACAGCATCCAGTCGACGCATGACTGACGTGAAGTCCCCCGGTGCTCCTGTAGGAGTTCCAGAGGTGGCGATCCTCTCTAAAGTCTGGGCGTGAGCCGACCCACTCCGCGCGGGCAGGGTCGCCGTTTCGTCTCGGTTTCCTGCGACAAGACCCAAGTGGTCGCCGCGATAAGACGTAAGCCATGCAAGGGCCAAAACGACTTCTGCCGACACGTCCTCTTTGCTCTGGTCCCCGTTCTGATCGGCGGCAAGCGCGCTCATGTTTGCCCCGGTGTCCACGGCCAGGATCACGTTAAGCACGGCGCTTCGCTCGAAACGTTTGATGATGGGGGTCCGGAAGCGCGCAGTTGACTTCCAGTCAATGTCCGCGATGGCGTCTCCCGGCCTGTACTCAGCCATGTCTAGGAACTCGTGGGACGAGCCCGCACCAGTGCCGCCGTGGCGCCCCTGCAACAGCGAAAGCAGCTTCTTCTGTACGGGTAGCTCCACCAGCTTCCCGTATTCCTGGACGCTAACTCTGCCCATTACTTACGGGACCGGGACCGCACGAAACACGGCGTCAATGATTCCTGTTACCTCTACGCGCTCGGCTATTGCATCCCACGACCGGATGATCCTGTGCTGAAGGACGGGGTGGCGCATCGCCTTCACGTCCTCGGGAGTCACGTAGTTGCGCCCCTCAATCAGCGAGTTAGCCTGGGCCGCCTTCATGAGAGCAATACCGCCGCGCGGGGACGCCCCGACGCGCACGTGCTGGTCAAGACCCTGAATTGGGTTCGGGCCGCCGCCCCGGGTGGTGTTGATGATATCCACGATGTACGCCTTAACCACGGGGTGCACGTACACCCTCCCCGCGTACTCCTGTAGCTCTGTCAGCTCGTCCAAAGTGATCGGCTCGCCGACCGCGTCCTGCTCAAACAAGCCAGAGTCGATCATCTCCAAGACCCTCAGCTCTTCCTGGCGCCCGGGATAAGTGATCACGATCTTCAGTAGGAAGCGGTCCATCTGCGCTTCGGGCAGAATGTAAGTGCCCTCCTCTTCGATGGGGTTCTGAGTAGCCATGACCATGAACGGAGTCGGCAGCGCGTAGTTCTTCCCCCCGATGGTCGTCTGTTGTTCCTGCATGGCCTCGAGCATCGCTGACTGCGTCTTAGCCGAGGAACGGTTGATCTCATCCAACAGCACAAAGTTGGCGTGAACCGGCCCCAAAACCGTTGTGAACTCGTTCGTCTGCGCGTTGAAGATCTGAGTTCCCACGATGTCATTAGGCATCAGGTCAGGGGTGCATTGAATCCGGTGAAAGGAACCCGAAACCGCCTGCGCCAGCGTCTGAGCAGCCGTTGTCTTAGCAAGGCCCGGGACCGACTCGATCAGCACGTGTCCCTTGGAAAGCAGGGAAGCAAGGAGCGCCCTCTTGAGCTCAGTCTGACCCACGACCCTCTGTTCGTAAAGCCCCTCCACGCGGGTAATCAACTGTCCCGCCCGCTGAAGCTCCGCCTGACTCAGATGCGGCGCCTTTAGGGACTGACCCTGAGTGTTGTCGCTTGGATCCACGCGTCCTCTTTCTCCTCGCTTTACTGAATCAGTCTGCCACGCGCGGCGGCGGACAAGAAAGTGCGGGCCAGCCCGGTAACCCGGACTGGCCCGCACCCTTTTGCCCGCCCTAAGTGGGTGACAAGAGGTTGAGAAGATTAGGCTTACTTGTCCTCTTCAGCCTTCTTCTTCGCCCAGCCTTCCTTGGAGCCCTTGGAAGCATCCTC
>CAYFRO010000002.1:0-68870 GCA_964345565.1 uncultured Actinomyces sp. | reverse complement strand
TGGAGAACTAAGAAGTTCTACCTAAGAAGCTAGGGCCCGACTATCGGGCTCTAGCTTCTTGGTTTTAGAAGGCTAGGGCGCAGGCTCCGCCAGCCGGTCCAGGGTCGCGGTGACGTCGGCCAGGCTCTGCCAAGCCCGGACTTCCGCGTCCGAAACGCTAACGTTCAGCTCGCGTTCAAGCTGGTCCACCAACGCCCACAGCGCCAGGCCTTGGATGCCTAAAGAAGCTAGGGAATCCGCCCGGGTCGCGGGACCTTGGTCCGGACCGCCCAGGCTCTGGGCGATCCGCGTGACGACCTCGGCGTGACTACCGGCTTCTTGCTGTTCTGGTTCGGGCTCGAAGAAGTCAGCTAGCTCCGAACCGAACAGGTCTCCAATGCTCATTTCCGGCCGTCTTTCAGCCGACGCGGTGCAGCAGTCTCACGGGTGCGCCGGCTCCCGCGTACCGGAAGGGTTCCAGCTCGTCATCCCAAGCCTGCCCCAAGGCCAAATCAAGGGCCTCGAGGAGTTCCTGGTAGTTGCCGCTGCGTTCCAATGCGCCTCGGACACGGTCTTCGGGAATCACGACGTTTCCGACCCAGTCGGTTTGTGAATGGAAGATACCAAGCCCTGGGGTGTGGGCCCAACGGCCCCCATCGCTTCCCGCGGAGGGATCCTCTGTTACCTCGTAGCGGAGGTGTTCCCAACCGCGAAGTGCCGAGGCCAGGCGGGCACCCGTGCCGGCCTCCCCAGACCAGGGGACTTCGGCGCGGAGCATTCCGGGGGCGGCGTCCTGAGGGATCCAGTCAAAGCGGGCCTCACGGCCCAAGGCGTTGCCCGCGGCCCACTCAATGTGCGGACAAAGAGCGGGGGGTGCAGAGTGCACAAAAAGTACACCTCTGGTCGCGCTTCCTAACATAGCTACCTCCAGTTGAACCAGGATCGCTTCCCCGACGCTCCTAGTAACCGGTAGCCCTAATATCGGCGCTGGCGAGCCGAAACTCACCGAGGTGACACCCCAAGTATCTCGCATCTGCGTAGCTAAAGCTACCGAGTCCGTGACACCCGCAAGAAAGGCGCACTCGAGGGACTGCTCCCTGGTATTGTCACTGTTGTCTAGCCGAAGAATGTGACGCAGACCTCGGCAAATGCCGTCCGTTTGGGCGCGCAAGGAGAGAACACAGGAGACAGACCCATGACCGATTTCGAGCCCGGTTGGTACCCAGACGGGACTGGCGTGCAACGCTACTGGGATGGAACTCAGTGGACGGAACACACCGCCCCCCTCGCCGAGGTTGAGGTGCAGGAAACGGCAGTCGAGGAAGCAGTTGAATCGACGCCGTCAGACACCGTCGCCACGTCATCCGACGTCGTTGACAACGCGTTCTCCCAGCAGAGCGTGGACACTGCCCTGCAGCAACAGGAAGCGACGTACGGAATTGACGCGCAAGCCGCGTACGGAACAAACGCACAAGCCGCCTACGGAACAGACACACAAGCCGCGTACGGAGCCAACGCGCAAGCCGCATACGGAACAGACACACAAGCCGCATACGGAACAAACGGACAAGCCGCATACGGAACAAACGGGCAAGCCGGATACGGAGCGAACGGACAAGACGGATACGCCGGAATGAACCAACAGACGGTCGCGACGGTGCCGGGACAGACAACGGTGAACGTCCAGGTGGGCCAGATGGGACGAGCCAACCTGGACACGAATCGGTCCCTGGTGAAGTTCATTCTTATTGGGTTCATCACCCTGGGGATCTACCAACTGTTCATCACGGCCCGCGCTGGCGAAGATTTGAACATGATGGCTAGCCGCTGGGACGGCAAGCGAACAATGAACTACTGGCTGATCGCGTTACTTCTTGGCCCAATCACGTTGGGCATCATGTACCTGATTTGGTGGAACGGTTTTGCTAACAGGATCGGAGCGGAACAGCAGAGGCGGGGACTCCCCAAGACCGTTTCAGCCTCAGACTTCTGGCTCTGGAGCATCCTGGGGTCCCTTATCATCGTCGGGCCTTTCATCTTCGCGTACAAGTGGCTTGGCGCAATGAACCAGCTCTGCGAGAACTACAACACCTTCGGATAAACACTTCGAGTCGAACAGACGAAGCCCCCACAAGCCATCTTGGTGGCTTGTGGGGGCTTTGTGTTGCGCCCGCACTCCCAACACAGGTCCGGCCGGACACTGTGAGCAGGGACACCGAGAGATGCATGAGGCGTCATGTATTGTCGAGGGTGTAGGACTTAGTTCCCACATTTGCAATCGACTTTTAGGAGAAAAGATGTCAGACCTTCGGTTTGCTGTGATCACCGGTAGCACCCGCCCAGGGCGTGTCGGCCCCCAGGTGTCCCAGTGGGTGCTGGAGCAAGCGAAAGACCGCGACGCAACGTACGAGCTCATCGACCTCGCTGAAGAGGACCTGCCGATGTACGACGAGGCCATCCCAGCCTCCGCAGGCAAGTACGAACACGACCACACGAAGGACTGGGCCAAGAAAATCGGCTCTTACGACGGCTTCATCTTCGTCACCCCCGAATACAACCACGCGCCACCTGCCTCCCTAAAGAACGCCATGGACTACCTGTACGGCGAATGGAACAACAAGGCCTGCGCCCTGGTCGGCTACGGCTCCATGGGCGGGGCACGCAGCGTCGAAATGCTCCGCGTCATCGCGGGAGAGCTACAAATGGCAGACGTCCGTCAGCAACTCGGTTTCTCACTGTTCACCGACTTTGAGAACTTCTCAAAGTTCAATCCCGGCCCCCAGCACGCCAAGTCCGCACAGACAATGTTCGACCAGCTGGAAGCCTGGGCAGGCGCACTGAAACCGCTACGCGACAAGTAAACTCTTCGGCCAGGTCTTTTGCTGTGAACTCTCCAAGCAAGCGCGACTACTCCCCCGCCGCGGTCAGCGCGTGGGAAGAAATGTTTCGCGCCGCAACTTCAATAGCAAAAGACCTGGCCAACTCCGAGGCCTGGTGTGAACTCAGCCAGGCGGAATACGGCGTTCTTTACACCCTCACGAAAAAGCCTGAGGGCACCCGGATCCAAGACCTTGGCAGCGACGTGCTGCTAACGCAGACGGGCCTTTCACGGTTGGTCGCCCGGCTGGTAGACAGGGGGCTGGTGCACCGGCGCCGTGACCCCAGCGACGCCCGCGGAGTTCTGCTTACACTCACGGACGCCGGAAAAGAAACCCAAAAGCGGGTTGGCCGCGTCCACGCCCACGAAATCACGGAAGCACTTGCTCCCCGGCTAACAGAAGGAGAGCTCGCTCAGCTTGAAGCACTGTGCTCCAAGCTGCTGGCGCCGTCTACCAGTCAGCCTCGCGAATAGCCTTCAGTGCCTTCTTGCGGTTCGACCGCGAAAGCCTGTCAATGTACAGTAGCCCGTCCAGGTGGTCCGTCTCGTGTTGCAAAGCGCGAGCCATGAGCTCTTCACCCTCCACAACCAGGGGCTTCCCGTCCAAGTCAATGCCCTCAACCCGGGCATACCAAGCGCGCTCCGTCGGGTACCAAAGGCCCGGGACCGACAGGCAGCCCTCGTCCCCATCCTGATACTCCTCGGTAGAGACCTCCACCAGCACAGGGTTCAGGACGTAGCCGATGTCCCCGTCGATGTTCCAGGAGAAGGCCCGAAGCCCCACCCCGATTTGGTTCGCCGCAAGCCCTGCACGGCCGTCCTGATCAACGTTTTCCAGAAGATCCTCAACCAGAGCTTTAACGCGATCGTTTATGTCGGTGATGGGCTCGCAAGGAGTCCGCAAAACAGGGTCGCCGATTACTCGGATTTCACGGTACGCCATCAGATGGCCCCTTCCTGGTCAAGCTTCTCAAGGAACACGGCATGCTCACCGATTCCTGAAGCCTCCATCAGCAGATCGTGTAGTTTCGTGATCTTGATGAGGGCCAGTTCCTTCGGAACGTCCTTCCGCTCCCCGCTGCGGCGAACCCGGAGCTCGACCTTGCCGTCCTTCAAGCCCCTGCCAACAACGACCGTGATGGGGAAACCAATCAGCTCGGAGTCCGCAAACTTCACGCCTGCACTGACCCCCCTGCGGTCATCCAGCAGAACGTTCAGGCCTGTTGAATCCAGGTCCTCCGCCAGTTCACGCGCGAACGCTTCCAGTTCGTCACCCTTCCCGGCGACCACAACGTCGACATCGAACGGTGCCACAGGCGCTGGCCAAACCAGCCCCCGGTCGTCATAGTTCTCTTCAGCCAGCGACGCCAAGACACGCGAAACCCCGATCCCGTAGGACCCCATCGTGACAACCCTGGACTTGCCGTTCTCATCCAACACTGTCAGTCCAAGAGCTTCCGCGTACTTCCGTCCAAGCTGGAAAATGTGGCCAACCTCGATACCGCGGTGCAACGTTAGGGGCCCAGAACCGTCCGGGGCCAGGTCGCCCTCCCGCACCTCAGCGGCCTCAATAGTTCCGTCCGCAGTGAAATCGCGTCCCATGACCAGGCCGAAAGTGTGAGCCTCAGCCTGGTTCGCGCCGCTAACCCAAACGGTTCCCGGAGCGACCCTGGGATCGACCAGGTACCTGATGCCCTCCCCATTTTCATTAAGTCCAAGGATGTCGGGCCCAATGTAGCCCTGGACCAGTTGCGGGTAGGCCTCAAAGTCTTCCGGTGTCGCCACTTCTACAGCCAGTGGCTCAAGGGAAGCTTCCAGTCGCTTCGTATCCACTTCACGATCCCCGGGGACGCCGACCACCAACAGCTCCCGCTTCCCCTCGCCATCAACGGTTGCAAAAACAACGTTCTTCAGCGTGTCCCCCGCTTCCCAGGGGCGATCCTGGCGCGGGAAAGAAAGGTTAGCTTGGTCAACTAGCGCCTGGATTGTTTCAGAGTCCGGGGTTGGCAGCGTCTGCGCAGAAGGGAGCCCGTCCCAGGAAACCGCTTCCGGCGCCACAGTTTCGACAGCCTCCGTGTTCGCCACGTAGCCGCCTGGAGAAACGACGTAGACGTCCTCGCCAGCGGGGTTCGGCACCAAGAATTCCTCGGACGCAGATCCCCCCATCGCGCCCGACACAGCGGAACAGATGACGTAGTCCAGACCCAGTCGACCAAAAATCCTCTGGTAGGCAGCCCGCTGCGCGTCGTACGAGGCCTGAAGTCCCGCTTCGTCCAAGTCAAACGAGTAGGCGTCCTTCATCAAGAACTCGCGGGCACGAAGCAACCCGCCCCGCGACCTGGCTTCGTCCCGGTACTTCATCTGAATCTGGTACAGGGTCACGGGAAGCTCCTTGTAGGAACTCACAATGTCCTTGACCATCAGGGTGAACATCTCTTCGTGGGTCGGCGCAAGCAAGTAGTCGTTGCCGCGCCTGTCCTGGAGTCGGAACAGGTTCGCGCCGTATTCTTCCCACCGACCCGACGTTTCGTAGGGTTCCCTGGGCAACAACGCCGGAAACAGGACTTCCTGGGCGCCAGCCACAGCCATCTCCTGACGGATGATCTCCTCAACCTTTCGAAGGGTCATCAGGCCCAGGGGAAGCCAAGAATAGACCCCTGGGGCAACACGGCGCACGTACCCGGCGCGAACAAGCAGCTTGTGGCCGGCCAGTTCTGCCTCAGCAGGTTCTTCGCGGAGAGTGCGGACAAACAGATCGGACATCCTTGTTAGCAATGCGCCACGTTCCTTCCTTGGCCCTGCGGGCCACCCCACCAGTGTAGGGCTCTCAGAGCCCGCGAAGCTCCCGGCGGACACGTCCCGCCCAGCGTTTGAAAGTGAGAGCGCTTTTCGACATTGCGACCCTGACGGCCACCGCGGGACGCGTGCCGCTGCTCAGGTACCGTTCGCGCACGTGAACAGAACAGGACTGGTCCGACGGCGCAGTTAGTCTCACCGCAACCGAGCCCTGGAAATAGGCTTCGTTAGGATCCTGGTCGATGCTCAGAAAGTCGGTGACCACGGCGACCAGCTCACCGTCCTCGCGATAGACCACCTGAAGTGGGACGTCCCAGAGGTCCGCATATTCGCTTAGTAGGTCCTCAACAAAAGGCCAGATTACCTCGCGGCTAGCTTCAAACGTTGCCACGCGATCGGCAGAAGCGTTCGCGGTTGCAAGGATCAAGTCGCCCGGCATCGAAACCAGCGCCTGGGCTTTGGTTAGGCCAACGCGCCCCGGGAAACCGGACGCCAGAACGCCGCCACCCACCCCTAGAAGGGTTCCTAGTGCCACCTTGCGAAGAGGTTTACGCAATGACCTGGACCTCTCCATCGCCTTCTTCAAGGCCCATTTCCCACGCGATCTGGTTCGCGTAGTGGATTAACGTTTCAACGATTTGGTCTTCGGGGACCGTGGCTACGACCTTGCCCTTGATGAAGATCTGGCCCTTGCCGTTGCCGGACGCAACCCCCAGGTCCGCCTCACGAGCTTCACCGGGGCCGTTCACCACGCACCCCATCACGGCGACACGAAGCGGGACCGTGAGATCTTTCAGACCCTCCGTCACTTCCTCGGCCAACGAGAACACATCAACTTGGGCGCGCCCGCACGAGGGACAAGAAACGATCTCAAGAGTCTTTTCACGAAGCCCCATGGACTGCAGGATTTGCAGGCCCACCTTCACTTCCTCAACAGGAGGGGCTGACAGCGACACCCGAATCGTGTCACCAATCCCCTCGCGCAAAAGAGCCCCGAAAGCCGCAGCCGACTTTATGGTCCCCTGGAACGCAGGGCCCGCCTCAGTGACCCCCAGGTGGAGCGGCCAATCCCCCGCGTCGGAAAGGAGTTCGTACGCCCGGATCATCGTCACTGGGTCGTGGTGCTTAACGGAAATCTTGAAGTCGTGGAAGTCGTGTTCCTCAAACAACGAGGCTTCCCAGATTGCGGATTCAGCCAGGGCCTCCGGGGTTGGCCCGCCGTACTTTTCGTACATGCGCCTATCCAGGGAACCCGCGTTCACACCGATCCGCAAAGAAGTCCCATGGTCCTTCGCAGCGCGGGTGATGGCCCCAACCTGGTCGTCAAACTTGCGGATGTTTCCGGGGTTGACCCGGACCGCGCCACAGCCGGCCTCGATCGCTGCGAACACGTACTTTGGCTGGAAGTGGATGTCAGCGATCACGGGGATCGTGGACTGACGAGCAATGATCGGCAGGGCCTCGGCGTCCTTGTCGGTCGGGCACGCGACGCGCACAATGTCGCATCCGGCCGCAGTCAGCTCAGCGATCTGCTGCAGTGTCGCCCCAATGTCGTGAGTCTTCGTCGTGGTCATTGACTGGACCGAGACGGGGCTTCCGCCACCCACCGGGACGTCACCGACATGAATCAGGCGGGTTTTTCTGCGCCCGAAAGGGTCAAGCTGTACTTCAGGGATTCCAAGAGAAACGGGTTCACTCACGACTCCATTATCCCCCTGATCGCGCCGGAGGAACCACGGTCTTGGTCACTCACGTAAGGGACAGTGGGCGCAGGACGTCGGCGATCATCAGGAAGGCAGTGATCGCCATTAGGGTTCCAAAGACCACGTATGTAAGAGGGGTGAGCCTGGCGGTGTCGACCGGTGGGGGCTTCGGCTTCCCACTCACCTTGGCCGCGGCGTTCTTGGCGCCCCCATACAACGCACCCGCGATGTGACCGCCATCAAGGGGAGTCAGAGGAATCAAGTTGAAAACAAACAGTGCCATGTTTAGGGCGGCAAGCAGAGAAATCATCATGACGATCCGGTCAGCAAGCGACATTGACACCCCCGAGCTTTCGCCCTGGCTATCCCCGCTCCCGCTGGGTGAAGTGATCTGCCCCGCAAGTTGCGCGACGCCGATCAAAGAGACGACCCCGTTCGCGTCCCGCTCCTCACCCGTGATGATGGACTTCCCCATCTGGTACATCCCGACAGGCAGGGTGAGGATCGCTTTGCCCGTACCGGTGAACTGCTGCCAGGCAACGGACCCCACGTCTCCCAGCGAACCGCGCTCGCGAACCAAAGCACTCACTATGCCCACGGAGCGGCTCCCGTCATCTGCGACGTCGGGGATGATCTCCATGGTGACGTCTTGGCCACCCCGGTCTACGGTGACCTCTGTTCCAGTCGCAGGAGTTTTTTGGATGAGCTCCCTCAGCTGATCCCACGAAGTCACCTGTTCCCCAGACCACGAAACGATGGTGTCGCCTGCCTGCAGGCCCGCTGTCGCAGCGGGGCTGGCATGGCCGCCCGTTTCCTGGATCACTTCGTCCAGGGTGGTCGAGGGTGCCTGCCACCCGAATCCCAGCAGAACCACAGCGATCAGAACCACGGAAATCAGCAGGTTCATGAGGGGCCCGCCGGACATGACAGCCAGCTTTTTCGGCGTGGAAAGCTGGTAGAAGGGGACGCCCGAGGTGCCGCCCGCAATCGCTTCTGCCACGTCCTGCTCGGACTGCAGGCGAGCCTGTTGGGCCAGCGTTGGAGTCCCGTCCTTCCGTTTCGTCTTGAGGCCCGGCCGGGTTGGGGCGAACATGCCAACTATGCGGACGTAGCCGCCCAGCAGGATCGCTTTCAGGCCGTAGGTGGTCCCACCCTTTTTGACCTTCCAAAGCTCGGGGCCAAAACCGACCCAGTACTCGGGGACTGCGGCCCCAAACTTTTTAGCTGGCAGTAAATGTCCAAGCTCGTGGAGAGCCACCGAGACGATCAGGCCCAGTAGCAGGATCCCAACACCGATCAGCCACATCAGAAGTCTCGAATCAGTGCTTTGGCGCGGCTTGCCGCGTTGCGCTCGGCTTCGAAAACCTCTTCTAAAGTCGGCTGGTCGCTACCTTGGTGATCTTCGACAACCTGGCGGACAGTGTCGACGATGCCAAGCCAAGGAAGACCGCCCTGCAAGAACGCGTCCACGCAGACCTCGTTCGCTGCGTTCATTACCGCCGGGTGGGTGGCGGACTCCAGGAGTGCCAAGCGGGCAAGATGTAGCGCTGGGAACGTTTCGTGGTCGACCGGTTCGAACGTCCACTGTGTCGCCTGGTCCCAGGCTAGCGGCACGCCAACGCGTGGCAGGTGCTGGGGCCAATCGAGCCCAAGGGCGATCGGGACCTCCATGTTCGGGTAGGACGCCTGCGCGACCGTCGAACCATCCATCCAGGTGACCATGGAGTGGACGATTGACTGAGGGTGGATGACGGGGGTGATGGCGTCCGGCGGGACGTCGAAAAGGAGTGCCGCCTCGATCAGTTCCAGCCCCTTGTTCATGAGGGTCGAGGAGTTAACGGTAACCACCGGGCCCATAGACCAGGTGGGGTGAGCGAGCGCCGCCTGCGCAGTGACTCCCTGCAACTCTGAGCGTGTCTTCCCCCGGAAAGGCCCTCCGGATGCGGTGAGCACCAGGGAAAGCAGGTCGGAGCGTCCGTCAAGGTTCGCCGCGGTCAGGCCGCGGTTGTGGGTCCCCGACATGAGCGCCTGGGCGATAGCTGAGTGCTCAGAGTCGACAGGGACTATTTGCGCCGGCCTTCGCATAGCGCGCCGGACCAGGTCACCGCCCACCACCAGGGATTCCTTGTTGGCAAGCGCAACGGTCGCTCCGCACCCCAACGCGGCAAGTGTCGCGCGGAGCCCAACCCCGCCCGTGATCCCGTTCAGGACGGTCGCAGCGGGGAAAAGACCGGACAGGGTGGGGGGTCCGTCCGGGCCGATAAGCAGCTCTGCCCCGACCTGGTCTGCGCTGGTGGTAAGCAGGGCGAGGTCGTCAGGGGCAGGTTCCGACGCCACGGCAACAACCTCGGGACGGAACGAAAGGACCTGTTTTGCCAGCAACTCCACGTTGGAGCCCCCCGCAGCCAGACCCAGAACACGGAAGCGCCCCGGGTGAGAAGCAATGACGTTCAGGGCCTGCGACCCAATAGAGCCGGTCGACCCTAAAACCGTGACGCCGATGGCGTCAGTCACGAAACCGCCAACAGAACGTACATGGCCTTCCCCAGGAAAGCATCGACTTGGGCTTCAACGTACGCGTTCTCACCGCGCGCCGTATCGAAGAGGGCGAAGCGCAGGTCGGGTTCGTGGAGATCGCCTCGGTCATCAAAGAAAGCGGCAAGCCGGTCCAGGAGTGCGTCAACCTGGCCGCAGTCGTACCCGATCCCGCGGTCTTCAGGGTGCGCAAAACGGTCACCGGCAGGCCGCAGAAGCCTTGGATAAAGCGCGGTGGCCTCGTCCGCGATTTTGGAAAACCAGGCAGCTTCGCCGTGCTCCGCGATGTAATCTGCCCTGTCCCTTTGAATGAAAGCCGTCTCCAGGCGACTGAGTGCAGCATCAACGTTGCGTGTGTCGAAGCCGCCCCGGACCAGCGGGAAGGCTGCCCTGCGGATTTCGTCGAAAGAGATGTCTTCTGCTGAAGCTCCGCCCTCGTACGCCCGGCGTGCCTCCTGGAAGAACTGGACCACCGGTTCCTCTTCGTAGCCACGTGACAGGCGGCCCGCGCTTGGGAACAATTCGGTCATTCGTCTTTCTCCTTTGCCCCGGGCGACGAAGCGTGCTCGCCCCGCTTTGATTCTTGCGCTTTTGCCCATTTTGTCGCAAGTTGGCCGCACGCGCCGTCAATGTCGGCGCCACGAGTGTCGCGGATGGTGGTCCGGATGCCCGCGGCGCGAAGCGTGCGAACAAACTCTTCTTGGGCTTCGGGCGTGGACGCAGTCCAGATGGTCCCGGGCGTTGGGTTGAGGGGGATGGGGTTCACGTGGGCCCACCCTTTGCCACGAGCATTCAGTTCATCCGCGAGTAGCTGCGCCCGCCAAGGCTGATCGTTCATGTCCTTGATCAGTGCGTACTCGATAGAAACCCTGCGCCCGGTCTTAACAAAATACCTGCGGGCGGCGTCAAGAAGCTCCCCTACTTTCCAGCGCGAGTTCACTGGGATGAGCTCGTCCCTCAGGTCATCGTCTGGGGCGTGCAGCGAAATGGCTAGGGTGACTGGGAAACCGCTGTCGGCAAGCTTGTCTATGCCCGGCACCAGTCCCACTGTCGAGACCGTCACCCCGCGCGCACTCATCCCGAACCCTTCTGGCGCGGGATCAAGTAGGCGGTGCAGTGTTTGGGTTAGCGCTTTCCAGTTGGCGAGGGGCTCCCCCATCCCCATGAACACGACGTTTGACAAGTGGGTTGGACCGCCCGCCAACTCCCCGTTTTCGCAAGTTTGGCGAGCGTGTCGGACCTGTTCAACGATCTCAGCCGCAGAAAGGTTCCGCGTGAGCCCCATCTGGCCTGTCGCGCAGAACGGGCAAGCCATCCCGCAGCCGGCCTGCGAGGAGATGCAGAGCGTGGTGCGTCCCGGGTATCGCATCAGGACGGACTCGACGTTCACGCCATCGTGCAGGCGCCACAGGCTCTTGAGTGTGGTGCCCTGGTCCGCGCTCTGCCTGGAAATCTCTGTGACCAAAGGGGGAACCATGACGGTCGCGGCGCCGTCCCGATCCTTCGGCGGCAGGTCGCTCATCTGTGAGGGATCGCCAACGTTGCGAGCGAAGTACTGCCGGGAAATCTGGTCCGCCCGGAAGGCCGGCATGCCCAGGCTCTTCGCCCATTCACGCCTGTCTGTGGCGGGGACGTCGGCAAGGTGCGCGGGGGGCTTTCCCCTTCTGGGCACCGTGAACTGCAACACCGGCTTTGCGTCTGGAGTCTTGGCTCCAACGGGAAGTTCGTCGGTGGGACGAACCTCCCTGGTCACTCGCGCATTCATCCGCTCACCAGCCAAAAGCTACCGAATAAACAATGAAAAAAGCAGGCGCTGTGAACAGCAACGAATCCAGGCGGTCCATGAGGCCGCCGTGGCCGGGAACAATCGCTGACATGTCCTTCAACCCAGAATCGCGTTTGATCAGCGATTCAACCAAGTCCCCCGTGGTCCCAATCACAGAGCCCACGGCAGCCACGATAAGTGCCCACCACCAGTCAACGCCCATAACCAGGGTTCCCACGTACCCAACCGCGCCGCACAGCAGCACGCTACCCGCGAACCCTTCCCACGACTTCTTCGGGGAAAGCTTTGGCGCCATCGGATGCTTGCCAAACGTTATCCCGGCCAGCCAGCCCCCGGTGTCGTTCGCAACTATTGCCAGGACGAAGAAGACGATGGGCCACGGGTCTTCGCTGTGGAAAGAGATGAGGGCAACGAACGAGGCGAAGAACGGGATGTAGACAAGCGTGAAAATGCTTGCCAGCACGTCCTCAACCGGACGGGTCTTGGGTGAGGTTTGCACCATCCGCCACGCGATTGCTGCGACTGCAGTCAGGTACATGCCAACCAGGACCCACGTGAGCGAACCGAGGGCACCCGCGACGAAGATGCCGGCGCCCCCTAGGTAAAGGGGGACGACCGCCACCGTGCGGTCTCGTCTGGCAAAGGCTCCGGCCACCTCCCAGGTCGCCACCCACACCAATAGGCCAACCAGGACCAGGAAAGCTGGGCGCGCGAAGAAAAGCGTTGAGCCGGCAACCCCGATCAGGACCAGGGCCGACGCGACTGCGGCGGGCAGGTTTCGCCCCGCCTTGCCGGTCGCGGCAAGCGGAGGCTTTTCCTGCGTCGGTAACGGCCGGACAATCTGGCGCCACACGGAGTGGTTGCGGCTGGTCAAGCTTTAGACCTCTAGCAGCTCTTCTTCTTTAGCGGCAAGAGCGCTGTCCACCAGATCCACGTGCTGCTTGGTGACCAGTTCCAATGCCTTTTCTGCACGGTCGGCCTCGTCCTCGCCAATATCACCGTCACGTTTGGCGGTTTCGATCTGTTCCTTTGCCTTGCGCCTGGCATTTCGGATCGCGATGCGTCCGTCTTCAGCGCGGCTCTTCGCCTGTTTCACGTAGTCGCGGCGGCGCTCTTCGGTGAGGGCAGGCAGGACGACGCGAATCACCTTGCCATCGTCGTTCGGGTTGACGCCCAGGTCTGAGTCACGGATTGCCTGGATGATTTCGTTCGTGGCGTTCCGGTCGAAGGGCGTGATTAGGACTGTGCGGGCTTCGGGAATGTTGATTGACGCCAGCTGCTGTAGCGGCGTAGGAGCACCGTAGTACTCAACCAAAAGCTGGGTGAACATGCCAGGGTTCGCCCGTCCTGTCCGAATGTTCTGGAAGTCATCTTGGGTTGCTTCAACCGACTTGTCCATAGAGTCTTCGGCTTCCAGCAATATGTCGTCGATCATTCTGTTTCCTGTTCCGTTTCGTTGCTTCTTTGCGTCGTTACCAGCGTTCCGATTGTCTCACCGATCAGGGCCCTTGTTACATTGCCGGGCTCGTTCATCCCAAACACGCGCATGGTGAGATCGTTTTCTTGGCCAAGTGCGAACGCCGCCGCGTCGACCACTTTCAGCTGGTCCGTAAGCGCGTCCGAGTAGGTGACCGACGACAGCAACCTGGCCTCGGGGTCCTTCTTGGGGTCGGCGGTGTAGACGCCGTCGACACCGTTTTTCGCAATCAAAAGTTCATCGCAATGTGTCTCAAGAGCTCTTTGCGCTGCAACGGTGTCCGTTGAGAAGTAGGGCATGCCTGAGCCGGCCCCGAAGATAACAACCCGACCATTTTCCATGTGACTGATGGCGCGCAAGGGAATGTACGGTTCGGCAACCTGGGTCATCGTGATTGCGGTTTGGACTCGCGTCTCAATCCCCGCCCGCTCCAAAAAGTCCTGAAGGGCTAGTGCGTTGACGACTGTGCCAAGCATGCCCATGTAGTCGGCCCTTGCGCGATCTAACCCGTTCTCAGCCAGTTCGGCGCCCCGGTAGAAGTTTCCGCCACCCACGACGACCGCGACTTCGACTCCGTTCCGAACAGCTTCGGCAATCTGGGCTGCCACGCCTTCAAGGACAGCGGGGTCCAAGCCGATTTCACCGCCACCGAAAACCTCGCCTGACAGCTTCAGTAGAACTCTGCGTGCGCTTGGCGCATCGGTTTCTTCCACGGGACACCTTTCTTAGGCTTTCATCCTGAAGTGTAGGTGAGACAGCCCCACCTGGGGGGACGTAGCAGAAGAGGCCCCGGTTGGGGCCTCTTCCTTACGTTCGAGTCGGGTCTTTAGCCAGCGACCTGGAAACGCACGAACTCGGTGACTTCACCGCCGACAGATCCAAGGACCTTGCCGACCGTCACAGACGGGTCGCGAGCAAAGTCCTGGTCGACCAGGGTGTTGTCCTTGTAGAAGGCGTTCAGGCGTCCCTCAACGATCTTGGGAACGATCTTTTCTGGCTTACCTTCCTTGAGTGTGATCTCAGTCAAGGTCTGCCGTTCGGTCTCCAGAACGTCTTCGGGGATCACGTGGCGCGAAACCCAGCGGGGACGGAAGGCCGCGATGTGCATGGCGATGTCGTGAGCCAGGTCAGCACCGGCCGCATTCGTCGCAACTAGGACACCAACCTGCGGCGGCAGGTCGGGGTTCGTCTGGTGCAGGTAAAGGTCAACGTGATCAGCTGTAACACGGGCTACGCGTCCGATCTCAGTCTTTTCACCAACCGTTGCACCCATTTCGTTTACCAGGTCCTGCACGGTGCCGCCCTCGGCAGGGGCTGCAAGCAGGGACTCAAGGTCAGTGGCTTCGGCCGCTACGGCTGCTGCCAGCACCTGGTCTGCGAAAGCAATGAACTTGTCGTTCTTCGCAACGAAGTCGGTTTCCGAGTTGACCTCAACCATTGTTCCGGTCTTGCCGTCGTCCGAAACGGCGGCAACAATCAGGCCGGCGGATGCGTCGCGTCCCTCGCGCTTGGAGAGAGACTTCAGTCCCTTCAGTCGGATGATCTTGAGTGCGGCAACCTTGTCGCCGTCGGCCTCAACCAGGGCGTTCTTGACGTCCATCATTCCGGCGCCGGTCTGTTCGCGAAGTTCCTTCACGTCAGCCAGTGTGTACTTAGCCATTTTGAGTGGCTCCTTTCAGTCCTTGGGCCTACTTGGCGTCCGCTTCAGCTTCGACCTTCTGTTGTTCTTTCACATCCACGGAAGGCGCGGCCGGGGCCTTTTCCGTGTTCGTGGGCTCTTCAGCCTTGGCGGCCGGAGCCTCCTGGGCGGGGGCCGATGCTGCGGCATCTTCCGCGACAGCCGTCTCTACAACCTGGACGGTTTCTGCGGCTTCTTCTGCGTTCGCCTTGGGCGTGTTGGAAGCAACTGCTTCTTCAGCGGCAGAAGCTTCGAGGAGTTCGCGTTCCCATTCGGCCAAGGGCTCAACTTCGGTTTCGCCGGTTTCCTTGCTGGGTGCGTTGCGGGCCAGGAGGCCTTCGGCAACGGCGTCAGCAATGACGCGGGTCAGCAGGCCGACGGCGCGGATGGCGTCATCGTTTGAGGGGATGCCGTAGTCGACTTCTTCGGGATCGGAGTTGGTGTCCAGGGTTGCGATGATCGGGATGTTGAGCTTGCGGGCCTCGGACACTGCAAGGTGTTCCTTGGTGGTGTCAACGATCCAGACGGCCGAAGGCGTCTTGCTCATGTCGCGGATGCCGCCCAGGGTGCGGGTCAGCTTGTCCTTTTCGCGGCGCTTGATCAGCAGTTCCTTCTTGGTGAGCCCGGTTGCGACCGAGTCTTCGAAGTCGAGCTGTTCAAGTTCCTTGAGCCTCTGCAGACGCTTGGAGACCGTGGAGAAGTTGGTGAGCATACCGCCCAGCCAGCGCTGGTTGACGTAGGGCATCCCGACGCGCTGTGCCTGTTCGGCAACGGCGTCCTGGGCCTGCTTCTTTGTGCCAACAAACAAAATGGTGCCGCCGCGAGCAACAGTCTGCTTCACGAACTCGAACGCGTTGTCGATGTCGGCCAGGGTTTGCTGGAGGTCAATGATGTAGATGCCGTTACGTTCCGTCAGGATGTAGGGTTCCATCTTCGGGTTCCAACGGCGGGTCTGGTGTCCGAAGTGGACACCGCTCTCAAGGAGCTGACGCATGGTTACAACAGCCATGATCGTCCTTTCACTGCTATGCAGTCAGGGGCCCTGAGCCTGGCAAGCCAGTCCGGGGGCCGGATTTCGGTTGTCTATCTGGACTCGAGTCGAATCCAAATCCTGGTGCCACGGCCGGAGGGCTCCCGGGGAGTTTTCCCAAGGACCAGCGCCCCCGCCCCAAACCTGGGTCTGGTGGTGACACGCGAAGTCACCCACCCGGCAAGTGCCGAGCGAATGCTGAGGAATAGTTTAGCCCGCCTGCCCCTTAGATACCGCCGGGAAACTGTGAGGCACGACAGGTTTCCTGCCAGGCCGTCCTGAAGATCTGCGTAGGCCACCACCGAAAACACACCCAGGCCACCACTGGAAATGCTGATTGCTGCTACACGCCGCCACGCCTTGGTTGCTTACTTCTGGGCCGCAGCACGCACTTGGGGAACAAGAACGTGCTCGGGAGCCAGAACGCGCCTGGGTGGCTTGAACGAACTTGGGAGCCGTGTTGCCACCGGGGCCTTGCGATGGGGGTTGTCCACAGGCGCGGCAATCTAGGGCCTGTGACAGACGTGAAAAGCGCATTGTGGGGTCATGGTTACTTGTGAGGTCACGGTTACTAGGGTTCTTCGCACGGCTGTTGCGACCATCCTGGCGCTCCTCGCGGCTACAAGCCTTCCCGTAGACCACGTCCAACGCGTGGAAGCCCAAGACCTCCCCTGGTCTTGGCCCTCCGGTGTTCCGGCGCGAGTCTTGGCGTCCTTCGACCTCCCTGCGAAGCCGTGGCTCCCAGGTCACCGTGGTGTTGACCTTGAGATGACGCCCGGGGACGCGATCTACTCGCCTGCCCCTGGAAAGGTCATCTTCGCTGGGATGGTCGCGGGCCGCCCCGTGATCTCAGTGATGCACTCGGGCGGCCTGCGCTCGACCTACGACCCCGCTGAAGCAGCAATTGAGGTCGGCTCAGCAGTGGAAGCCGGAACTCTGATTGGGCACGTCGCCGACCCTGCCGCAGACACCGTGCACTTGGGCCTGCACTGGGGAGCCCGATTTGGCCCGAACGAATACATTGACCCGCTCAGAATGATCGCAGGCCCCTCAGTGTTGAAGCCCTGGGATTAGGCGCGGGGGTGAGCCCGCAGGTAAGTCTGGGTTAGTCGCTGGGCATCAACGTGGGTGTAGCGCTGCGTGGTCTGAAGAGAGGAATGCCCCAGGTATTCCTGAACGAAGCGAAGATCAGCACCAGCCTCAAGCAGGTGGGTTGCCGAAGAATGCCGTAGGGCGTGCGGCGAGAGGGAACGCACGCCCGCCCGGGCCGACGCACGCTCTAGGCTGTCCCGAACAGTTCGGGGGTTCAGCCGCCCGCCCATCTTGCCCAGGAAAAGGGCATCCCCGCCCTTGGTAGCCAAAGCTGGTCTGACCACGAGCCAACCCTCAAGTGCCTTCACCGCAGGCACCCCGAACGGGACAACCCTTTCCTTACCGCCTTTGCCGAGTACGCGGAGCCTCAAAGCACTAAGGTCCACCGACCCTAGGTCCAGGCCGGTCAACTCTGAAACGCGAAGAGCCGCAGAGTAAAGCAACTCAAAAACGGCCCAGTCGCGGACCGCTACGGGGTCGCCGTCTTCCGCCTCGCGCTTAGCCATGTCCAGCAAAGCCTCGACCGCTTCCAGTTGCAGAACGGTGGGAAGTGCGGACGGCCCTTTTGAAACCCGCAGTGCCGAGGTCGGGTCATCCGAGATGAAACCTTGCTCCAGCAGGTAGCTGCAAAAACTCCGCACGGACGCGGCATTCCTAGCAACCGTCGCCCGCGAGCGTCCCTGCTGAACCCTGACGGCAAGCCAGCCACGCAAAGAACGATGAGACAGCAACGGCGCCAGCTCGCTAGAAACCACATTGTCGAGGTCGCCGTCACCTATTCCCAAGTGCTCTAGCAACAGGCGAATGTCTGCTTCGTATCCGCGCCGCGTCTGTACGGAATGCCCCAGGCGAAGCGTCAGGTGTTGACCCCAAGCCTCAAGGATCTGTGCCACGGTCCGTTCCATGGTCCGATCCTAAGACCCCGGCCGTGGGGCGCGGCCGGGCGTCCCCTAAGCGACGCGGGCCCAGTGCCCCGTGTCAGACCTTGATGCGAGTCCCTGGACCTGGAGTCCAAGCAGACCCATCCTGACCTCGCTGACTGACAGCCCGCTTTCTGATGCTGCCTGTTCCACGCTGGCTTCTCCCCGACGCGGTAGTGCGTCCCATGCTCTGCGTTCCAGGGGGTCAACGGAGTCCAGCTTGCTGGGCGTCTTGGACTGCCACGTACTGACCTGCTGCGGCAACTCAAAAAGGGGCCTGCTTCCCTGACCCACGTCCGAACCCAGCAGCGTCAGGACGTCCGAAGCCTCGGTGATGACGTACGCGCCGTCCTTCAAGAGTTGGTTGGCTCCGGCAGACGTCGCGGAGGTAACGGGTCCTGGAATGGCCCCTACTTCTTTGCCTAGCTCGATGGCCCGGTTGGCGCTCGCGATCGCGCCAGAACGGAGCCCCGCCTCAGCGACGACAGTCACGTCCGCGAGCGCGGCGATCACTCGGTTGCGCTCCAGGAACCGCCACCTGGCCGGGCGATACGAGGGTGGCATTTCCGCGACCAGCCCGCCCCCACTGGCCACAATCTGGTTGAACAGGGCCGTGTTACCGGCGGGATACAGGCTCCCGAGACCGCCGCAAAGAACCGCAACGGTCGGGACCTGTTCAGCAACAGAGCGGGCCGGGCAACCTTTCAAGGCCCCACGGTGAGCTGCGGAATCGATGCCGTAGGCGCCTCCAGACACGACGCAGAGGCCCGCTTGGGCAAGCTCATAAGCCATGTTGGTTGCTACCGCATTGCCGTAGGCCGTCGAGGCTCGCGCCCCAACCAGGGACGCACAGCTCTGCCCCGACGAGGGTAGCCTCCCCAGGACCCACAGAGCGAACGGGGCCGCGGTCCCCAACGCGTCGAGCGCGGCAGGCCACTCCGCGTCGCCCTTGGTCACCAATGCGCCGCCCAGCGAGGCAAGTGCCTGCAGCTCACGGTCCAGGTCCAAGTTTTCAAGCCTCAGCCGGATGCGTTCGTGAACTAGGCGCCAGGGCGGCCCTGCGCTCTCTTCCACTCGCGGCTCCACGTAGGAAGTCGCCGCCCAAGCAAGGGCCTGGGCGGGTCCCATGCTTTGGACCAGTGCCCCTATCCGCGTGTCTCCGGGCTCGGCGATACCGCTCCAGGCTGCTAATGCATGCCGGGTGCTCAGCTTCTTGAAGCGTTGATCTGTCATATCCACGATGGGACTCCTTCCGTGACGCCCCGCAACTCCATTGCGAGTGTGTAGTCATCTGTGTTTGGTTCGCTTCTTCCCTCAAGGTCAGCGCAGGACCACGCCATGCGCAGGATCCGGTCGGCACCGCGTAGCGAGATGATGCCGCGCTCCACGAAGCGTTCAAGGCCCCGACTGTAGGAACGTGAGAAAGTGTCGTGCTCCCGCAAAAAGCGGCCGGGCACCTGTCCGTTGGTTTGCCAGGGGGTGTCCCTCCAGCGATGAGCACTGCGGGCACGGGCCTGCGCGACACGCTCGCTGACCACGGCCGACGAGGCCTGCCCTGAGCCATCAAACGTGAACTGTTGAGGCCGGTCGACGTGCACCTGCAGATCGACACGGTCCAGCAGTGGTCCAGAGAGCCTTGCGCGGTACTGCGCTTTCCTGTGTGGCGAGCAACGGCAGTTCTGTTCGCTTGCCCCGCTCCCGTACCCGCAAGGGCACGGGTTCGCGGTCAGCACCAGTTGGAACCTGGCAGGAAAGGTCACCTGGGAGCGCGCCCGGTGAACGGTGACACTCCCCCGCTCGATGGGCTGGCGCAACGCATCCAGGGTGCGCTGGTCAAACTCAGGGGCCTCGTCCAGCAACAAAACTCCCGTGTGCGCTAGCGACACAACCCCGGGGCGGATGGGGTTCCCACCCCCGATCAGTGAAATCAGAGTGGCGGAGTGGTGCGGCATCTCTAGCGGAGGTCTGCTCCGCAGGCTCGTCAGCCGTTCGCCGCCCAGGGCCAAGGAACGCAGGGCAGTCGCCACCTGCGCGTCCTTGTCCCCTAGATCGGGGAGCAACCCTGGAAGAGCACGCGCCAACATGCTTTTCCCTCCCCCGGGTGGACCGTGAAGAAGCAGGTGGTGACCGCCGACAGCTGCGACCGTGAGGGCGTGAACAGCGCGTTCCTGCCCCTTGATCTCTTCAAGATCTACCCCGTCCTCCCCCTCCGCCGACTCAGGCAAGGCGAGGCCGTCTTCAGCATTGCCGCCCTGTCCACCATCCAGTTCAGCAAGCTCGGCTACCGCGCCCCAGGCGCCCTGCAAGCTGAGGCCAGACCCCTCTGAAAAGGCGTAAAGAAGATCAGCAAGGTGCCGGCAGGGCACGACTTCAACGCAGGCGGGCAGTCTTGCCTCTGCGGCGTTAGCGGGGGCTACAACGATTCGTTCTAAACCGTTATGGGCCGCTGCCACAGCTGCCGGTAAGACACCCGGGACTGGGAGGACTTCGCCGTCCAAGCCCAGTTCAGCAACGAACACGCCGCCGTCCCCAACCGCCTGCGGCAACAACCCCCTGGCAATAAGCATTGAAACTGCGATCGCCAGGTCGAAACCAGAACCTGTCTTTGGCAGGTCCGCCGGGGTCAGGTTCACGGTAACCCTGCGGTTGACCGCGGGGACCCCGCAGCTGAAAAGCGCGGCCCGGACCCTCTCTTTAGCTTCACGAAGCGACGCATCAGGCAAGCCGACAAGGGTGGTGCCTACGATCCCTGGACCGATATGCGTCTGCACCTCAACCGGGATTCCAGCCAGGCCAACCAGGGCAATGCCGTTAGTGCGTGCGAGGGCGGTGGTCATTGGGCCACGTCCTGAAGCCAAGCGAAAAGCGGTTCACGCCCGGCCCTCAGCTGCACCCCAACCAGGTCGAAGCGGCACGGACGCCAAGACCGATGCTCGGCAAGCCAAGCGTTGCCTAGGCGAAGCATCGTGTTGAGCTTCTTTTGATCAACGGCTGCGAGGGCACTGTCAGGCCCCATGCCAGAGCGTGTCTTGACTTCCACGAAGACGATGACGCCCCCGTCATCAACAACTAGGTCCAGCTCCCCGATCTGCCCATGCCGCCAGTTTCGGTCAAGAACCCGGCAACCGTTAGCAACCAAGAAGACCGCCGCCGCGCGTTCGCCTTTCGGCCCAAGCAGGCGTGCGTTTGCGCTTCGGGAGAGCGCCCGGCCCTGGATAACTTTGGAGTTGTTCACCCCTCTAGATTGAGGGGGCCTCGCTCCCCTGACCCCGAGGGCTAAGTGAGACTGTTAGGAACCGCCAGGCCTAACGTGTGTGGAGAGGAAGCGAAATCGGGCTGCGCTCACCGTCAGGGAGTGGGGATCTCCAGGTCTGGCTTAGAAAGTTCCTCTACGTTCACGTCCTTAAAAGTGACAATGCGGACGGACTTCACAAAGCGTGAAGGACGGTAGATGTCCCACACCCAAGCATCGGTCAACGTGATGTCAAAGAAAATGTCCCCGCCAACTGGACGTGCCTGGAGCTCAACACCATTGCAAAGGTAGAACCGGCGCTCGGTCTCAACAACGTAGTTGAAGAGCGGCACCACGTCCCGATACTCCCGGAAGAGTTCCAGTTCGGAAGCGGTCTCATATGCTTCAAGTTCTTCGGCGCTCACCTTTTGTCCTTGCTACTGGCTGGAGCATTGTCCACGCCCGGCAAGTTCCACCCGAGCCTGTGCTTCTGGCTGGCCCCCAGAGTTCTCAGGGCCTGAACGTGAGCTGCGGACGCGTACCCCTTATTTCCGGCCCAATCGTACCCGGGATCGGGGATTTCCATCATGTAGCGGTCCCGCGCAACCTTCGCCAGCACAGAAGCGGCCGCTACAACTGAGCAGTCACGGTCAGCTTTCACGCGCGTTGTAACCGGCCACGACGGGGCCTCAGGGAACCCGGAGTCGTCAAAGCCTTCGGAGAACAGGTCGCCCTGACTAAGCCAATCGTGGCTCCCGTCAAGCAGAACGTGGACCTTGCCTCCCAACTGTTGGCGGGGACGCAACACGAACAGAGCGCGCCTTCCAGCAAGACGCAACGCGGCCGTCAACCCCAGCTGTGAGACCTCTTCCGGGCTGGCCCAGCCGACGCTGTAAGCGCTCACCCAAGCTTTTATTGGCTCCACAAGCGCTTCGCGCCGCCCCGCACTCAGCAGTTTGGAGTCTGCAAGCCCGACAGGGGCCCGTTTCGTGTCCCGGTCCACCGCGGCTGCCCCGACCGCTACAGGCCCCGCCAAAGCACCGCGACCGACTTCATCAACCCCGATTACCACCCGCGCCACTTTGAGCAGCGCCAACTCGCATCTGCGCGTTGGGGCCTTCACGGTCACGGGTCTGGAACTCCAGCGAAGAGATCGCGCGCCCCAAGAGTTGACCACCTGTTCACGGGCCAAATCTCAGCCCACGCACGCCCAATGACGGCGGAGTTGGGAACGAAAGCGGGAGTTCCGCGATTGTAGTGGTAGAGCGAGTCAGCAGAGTTCGACCTGTTGTCCCCCATTACCCACAGGGAGTCTTCCGGGACCACAACAGAGAACTCTCCGCTCGATCCCAGGATCCCCTTAACGTAGGTCTCATCGATGGGTTCACCGTTGACGGTCAGTCGCCCTTCCGCATCACAGCACGCAACCGTGTCTCCCCCGACACCGATCACGCGTTTCACCACGACCTGGTGCCCATCCTTTGGCAACAGCCCTAGGAACTCTGCAACGGACCTAAACGGGTTGTCCGACTCCTGGTCCGAATCTCCAAGCCAGCCAAGTGAGTCCTCGAAGACGACCACGTCGCCCCGTTCCACGTTGGTCCCGACCACTGGCAGGCGCCCAACAGCGATTCGAGAACCGACCTGAAGGGTGTCTTCCATCGAGGAAGAGGGGATCTGGTAAACCTGCACCACGAACATGCGCAGTAAGAGGGCAATAATCGTCGCGCCAACTAAGACGATCGCGATCTCAAGGGCCCAACGCCAAAAACGCGAACGGGGCCCTTCCTCCCTCAGATCCAAACGGGACGGGAAGACTCGCTCCGTCTGAGATGGCAGTGCGCGAAAGCTGTCTTCCTCCCGCGCGCTCACCATGCCGCCAGTCTACTGGCCACAGCGAGCCCAGTCCCTACCGCGTCTGCTAGTCGAGGGTCCCAACCTGCTTTTCGCGAACCTTCGCTGCCTTACCCTGGCGTCCGCGCAGGTAGTAAAGCTTGGCCCGACGCACGTCACCGCGCTGCACTACCTCGATCTGTTCGATCGTGGGCGAGTGCACGGGGAAGGTTCGTTCGACTCCGACGCCAAAAGAAAGCTTGCGGACAGTGAAGGTTTCGGTGAGTCCGGACCCCTTGCGGGCGATAACAACGCCCTGGAAGATTTGCACGCGGGAACGGTTACCTTCCTTGACCAAGACGTGGACCTTGACGGTGTCGCCCGGGCGGAAGTTCGGAATGTTGTCCCTCAGGGAAGCTGCATCAACGGCATCAAGCTTCTGCATTGTTTCTCCTTGTCGCCACCGCCGCAGGTCGGCTCGACAGATCGCGGGGGCGCGCCCCGGTTCCTGGTTGGGCCCTTGTCTTGGCGTCCCCCTGCGGCAGGAGTGGCCCAAGGACCCGATCACCCAGCTTGCCACAGACACCGCTGCAGAAGGGTGACTGAAAGGACCTAATCCGGGGGAATGCGGGTGAGATCGCGCACGAACACGTCATCCTGGTGCTTCCTGCCCCCGACCTCGAATGTCCTGGTGCCGTCCTTCTTGTAGCCGTGGCGACGATAGAACCGCGCGGCTCGCTTGTTGCCTCGGTTGGTGCCAAGAGCGCTCCACGTCGAACCCCAAGCCTGGACCGCGTCCGCAAGCGCCCATTCCATCAGCGCGCCGGCCACACCCGAACCTTGCCAGGACGCGTCCGCGTAACACTTGGAAACATAGGCGCAGTCATCCAGCCTGCGCCCCTCACCCAACGCCCCCTCGGGGTGGGCGGGAAGCAACAGGGTGTAGGCGATTGCCTCCCCCTGCACTTCCGCGACGCCGATGCGCGCGCCGTGCTCCGTCATCTCAGTGAGCAGGGCCTCTGGAGTCAGATTCTCTCCGGTGAAGGCGTCGATCTCTTCCTGAGGGGTCCCCACCGGGCAAGCCAGTGGGAAGGTGCGCGTGGCCAGGCCGGACACGGCGCACAGATCTTTTTCGGACGAGGAAATCAAGCGGAAGCTGGTGGTAGCAGGCGGAACCGTCGCCAGGAAACCCTCCCCGGCCAAGACTTCCCTGTCACGGCTGTCGAAGTGCCGCCCACTGGCCAAGAGGTCGAAGATCATATCGGGACGCACAGTCACTGTTTTCCGCAGTGCCTGGTCGCGCCTGAAACGCTCGATTCTTGCGTGGTCACCTGAAAGAAGGACGTCCGGTGCGCTTCGTCCCTGCCAGGTGCGAGGCAAGGTGTAAACCGGTCCCTCGAGCAGGCCTGCATCAGAGTGGGATTCCTGGGTTACGGATTCTGGGTTACCGACAACCCCTTCGACAAGTCGCCCCACCCCTTCAACCAGCGCGAGTGCTGCCACTTCCCCGCCGTTCAAGACGTAGTCGCCAAGGGAAAACTCAAGTACTTTCACGCCGGGCTGTTCTCGATAGTGCTGGGCAACGCGAGAGTCAATGCCCTCGTACCTGCCGCACAGGACGATAACGCGGGACGCGGCAGACAGCTCTTCAAGCATCCGCTGATTCAGGGGTGTGCCGGCGGGGGTTGGGATTGCCAGGACGGTTTCGCCAGGACCTGCCTCCAGGAGCGAGTCCAGTGCGCGACCCCAAACGTCCGGTCGCATCACCATGCCGGGACCACCACCCGTCGGTGTGTCGTCCACGCTCAGGTGGCGTCCCTGTGCCCACTGCCGCAGGTCGTGTACCCCGATCGACAGTTTCCCTGTGTCTTGCGCTTTTCCAACCAGAGAGAGGTTAAGGACGTCGAAGTATTCCGGGAAGATGGTGACAAGGTCGAATCGCATTGCGTCCCTCTAGTCGAGGTCGAATAGGCCCGGGGGCGCGTCGATCACGACCCTTTGGTCAGCTAGGGAAACCTGGGGCACGATCTCACGAACGAACGGGACCATGGTCTCCTTACCGTCCACCTCGACCAGTAGCTGGTCGTGGGCCGCCCCCTCATGGAGGCCCGTAACGGTCCCAAGGAACTCTCCGTCCGGGATGTATGCACGAAGTCCTGCTAGCTGGTGTGGATACCAGGCGTCCTGCTCGCTTACCTCTTCAGTGAGCAATCGGTAGCCGCGCAGGGCTTCGGCTTGGTCCCTGTTTTCCACGCCTTCGAACCGGCACAGAAGCCGCGTGCCTTGGAACTGACACTGCTTCACTGTGAGAGTCCCACCAAGGGAAACCAAAAAGCCCTCTGCGGATGCGTCGCTTGGCGCACCTTTAGAGGGCTTTTCCAGTGTGAGCTGCTCTCCGGGAGCAAAAACTTGCTGGGCGCGATCAGTTCGGGCCTGGACGAAAACTTCGCCCTTGAGGCCCCTGGCCGCGCCGACGATCCCGGCCAGCAGCAGCTGCGGAGTCATTACTCGATGACGTCGACGCGGACGTGTCCGGGACCGTGTAGCGCAGAAATCACTGTGCGAAGAGCCCTGGCCGTGCGTCCACCGCGACCAATGACCCTGCCCAGGTCATCCGGGTTCACGCGGACCTCAAGCATTTCGCCGCGACGAGTCGCCCTTGAGGAGACGCGGACGTCGTCGGGATTGTCGACGATGCCGCGCGTCAGGTGCTCTAGAGCGTCAGCAAGCATGCTCACTTGTCAGCTGCTTCCTGAACTTCCTCAGCTAGGGCAGCATCCGCTTCCTTGACCTGCTGGTCTGCAGCTTCGGCTTGGGCGACGGCAGCCTTCGCGGCCTCTTCCTTGGCCTTGTCAGCCGCTGCGTCGGCCTTGGTCTTCTGAGCCTTATCTTCGGCGGCTTTCACTGCCGCAGCGGTCGCGGCTGCCTTGTCGTCCTCCGCGACCTTCACGCGGGAAACAACATTTTCTTTGCCATTCGCACGGGCCAGGTCGCCGGTCAGGCTGAGCAGGCGACGAGCCTGGTCAGACGGCTGCGCCCCGACGCCGAGCCAGTAAACAGCGCGCTCCGAGTCGATGTCAATCAGGGACGGGTTGGGAGTCGGATCGTACGTGCCGATCTCCTCGATCACGCGACCGTCACGCTTCTTGCGTGAATCAACAACTACGACGCGGAAGTAGGGGTTGTGGATGGAACCCATCCGCTTCAAACGAATACGAACTGCCACTTTTGTGGTTTCTCCAAATCTATTGGTTGAGGGCCGAGCCCCGCCGGTGGGTCACGACAAGTCCTAGCCCTTCGTGGACCGCTGGTGAGGATTGAGAGGGATCCAAACCAGCGAGTACAAGCGCCAAGTCTAGCGACATTGGGGCCCGGCGCCAGCCCGGTCCGCGCTGAAAAGGGGGCCCCGGCTCGTGCAATCGATCACGGAGCGACGTAGCGTCGAGCTTCGCTTCACCCACGGACCGCCACCTTCAGCCACACTAGAGTCATGAGCCACGATGTCTACCCCGAAGAAAATCCCGCCGATCTGCCGGGCGAAGGCGCGCCTGAACCGCGGCAGGTGGCCGCGTCCGGGCCGCCGCTACGCGACCTTTCCGAGCTTCCACTAGACACCCAGCTTCTGCATGTGGCCCACCAGGCGGCTTTGAGCGTCGCACCGTACCTCAAGAGCGTCGCAAGATCGGCGCCAACCATCGATACCAAGGCGAGCATCCACGACCCGGTGACAGTTCATGACAAGGCGACGGAGGAGTCGCTGAGGCGGTTCCTTTCGAACGCTGTTCCCGGGTCTCGTTTCCTGGGCGAGGAGATGGGCGAGGGTGGGTTGGCACCAAACGCCACCTCGCCCTTCATCGGCGACGTGACAGACTTGGGGGCCCGAGTCCGTTGGATTATCGACCCGATTGACGGAACCGCGAACTTTGCTTCCGGCCTGGTCTACTTCTGTACTTCGATCGCTGCGGAGCTGGACGGCAAGGTCGTTGCAGGTGCCATCACTGTCCCGGTGGTTGGGGAATCGTTCCTGGCTGATGCGACTAGGGCGTGGCACGTCGGTCCGGGCGGGGTTGAAACCAAAATGAGGGCGGACGGGCCAAGCAGTGAGGACACCGCTCTTCTGGCGACTTACTATCCGGGGCTCTGGGCACTGAACAACCGGCCGCAGATGGCGCTTGATCACGACCGGGCCTTGATGACCAACTACGCAACAGTGCGGCGTCCCGGGGCGGGAGCCCTGGACTTGGCGCATGTGGCTGCGGGGTGGATTGGGGTTTCGATGGGCGTGGGTTTCAAGCCGTGGGATGTTGCGGCGGGAATCCACATGGTCCGAGTTGCCGGAGGCAAAGTGCTGAACCTTCCGATGGGTACCGACCTCCCCGACGGGCTTAGGCCCGGAGTGGTTTCCAGCGGGGCGAACCTGGACGCACGTACGGCAAAGCGGGTGCTCACGGAAGTCCAAGAAGCTCGCTGGACCTAAACCCGCGGCCGAACCGTCAGCTCTAGACTCTGCCGAGCATCCGCTTCAAGTCGTCTGGCAAAGCGTCCAACGACTCACGCGTAGGAGCCTGCTGACCCCCTGGCATTCCAAAAGCGGCTCCCTGTGGCGAAGCCTTCTTGCGCTGCTCTGGCGGCAACATCGCTTCAAGCTCCTGCTGGCGCCGCTTCGCAGGGTTACCCGAACGGGCCTTCTTCGCGACCCGCCGCTTGCGCGCCTGCGCGGCCCTAGCGTTCTGCCTCTGCTTAGCCCGACCACCGCTTCGACCCTGCGCCATCGCCTGGAAATCCGGGACGCCAGCTCCCATCCCACCGGAGCCCATCGACGACATCATCGCCTTCGCGCCCTCGAACCGCTTCACCAGCGAGTTCACGTCCGCAACCGTCGTACCCGAACCCCGAGCGATCCTGGATCGTCTTGATCCGTTCAGGATCTTCACGTCCTGGCGTTCCGCGGGGGTCATTGACCGAACGATTGCTTCAACCCGGTCCACTTCGCGCTCGTCAAAGTTGTCAAGCTGTTCACGCATCTGGCCCATGCCGGGCATCATGCCGAGCACCTTCTTCATGGACCCGAGCTTCTTGACCTGTTGCAGCTGCGCCAAGAAATCATCCAGCGTGAGTTCGCCAGACATGGCCTTCTTGGCCATCGCTTCGGCTTCATCCTGGTCAAACTTCTTCTCAGCCTGCTCAATCAGGGTGAGAATGTCGCCCATATCTAGGATCCGGCCAGCCATGCGGTCGGCGTGGAAACGCTCAAAGTCATCCAGTCCCTCGCCCGTCGAGGCGAAAAGAATCGGAGCCCCTGTTACTCCACGCACCGACAGCGCCGCACCACCGCGAGCGTCACCGTCCAGCTTCGACATGGCAACACCCGTGAAGCCAACACCGTCACGGAAAGCGGTCGAGGTCTGGACCGCGTCCTGGCCCACCATGGCGTCCAGAACAAAGATGGTCTCATCAGGTTCGACCGCGTCGCGGATGTCTCGAGCCTGCTCCATCATTTCTTCGTCGATGCCGAGCCGTCCGGCCGTGTCGACAATGACGACGTCGAGCCCGTTCTCAATCGCGTAGTTCAGACCGCTCCGTGCGACCTGAACGGGGTCACCCACGCCGTTCCCGGGTTCAGGGGCCCAAACCTGGACCCCGGCGCGCTCGCCCACAACCTCCAGCTGAGTTACGGCGTTGGGCCTTTGAAGGTCTGATGCCACCAAGAGCACGGACTTGTCATTGTCCTTCAGCCACTTGCCGAGTTTCCCTGCCAGCGTTGTCTTCCCTGCGCCCTGGAGACCAGCAAGCATGAAGACCGTGGGTCCGCGCTTGGCAAAAATGAGTTCGCGGCTTTCCCCACCCAGTATTTCCACCAGCTGGTCATGCACGACCTGGACAACTTGCTGTCCGGGGTTTAGTGCTTCGGAGCGTGCCGCACCGTACGCCTTTTCGCGGACCTGACTAATGAACTCGCGGACTACGGGAAGAGCAACGTCAGCGTCGAGGAGAGCTCTGCGAATCTCAGAAAGAGTCTCATCGACGTCGGCCTCGGAAAGTCGACCTTTCCCGCGCAACCGCCGGAATGACGCGCTTAGGCGATCTGAGAGTGTGTTGAACACGGGTCTCCTTACAGGTTAGTTCGCGGCCCCGGGGCCACGGACAGGCTACATCAGGGTCATTCACCAATGATGGCGTCGACGAATGACTCGGGATCAAAGGGCGCAAGGTCATCCGGACCTTCACCGAGCCCCACAAGTTTCACGGGCACACCAAGCTCCTTCTGGACCGCAAACACGATCCCGCCCTTGGCGGACCCATCGAGCTTCGTCAGGATGATCCCCGTTATCCCCACAGCTTCGGCGAACACTTCAGCTTGGCGCATTCCGTTCTGTCCGGTGGTTGCATCAAGGACTAAGAGAACCTCGCTCAAAGGACCCTGTTTCTCCATGACTCTCCGGATCTTCCCCAGTTCGTCCATCAGCGTCGCTTTTGTTTGGAGACGGCCCGCGGTGTCGACAATCACCACGTCTACGTCTTTTTCTTGGCCGGCCTTCACTGCCTCGAAAGCCACGGATGCAGGGTCGGCGCCCTCACGGTCGGAAGCAACCACGGGGACTCCCACCCGATCCGCCCAGGTGGTCAACTGTTCGGTGGCCGCCGCGCGGAACGTGTCCGCCGCTCCAAGGAGGACGTCCTGGTCTTCTGCGGTGAGGAGACGAGCCAGTTTGCCCACCGTTGTGGTTTTGCCTGTGCCGTTCACGCCGACAACCAGGAGAGAAGCCGGCCCGGCTTCGCCGTTTTCATACGTGGGCTTGGTGAGTTCCAAGTCGCGGGACGCGTCCATCGCCACCAGGTCCAAAAGGGCAGCCCGCAAGACTTCTTTCGCGGCCGCAGCATCTAATCCACCGCGGACCCGGGCCTCCTGCTGCAGATTCGCCATGATCTCCTCAGTTGGGCCAAGGCCAACGTCGGCGAGGAGAAGGGTTTCTTCGATTTCTTCCCAGTCAGAGGCGGACAGTTCCCCGCGCGCAAAGATAGAAAGGAGTGCGTTCCCGATCGCTCCCGAAGAAGCCAGGCGGGCACGCAGACGCTCCATCCTGGTCGCGGCGCGCTCTGGGACGTCTACAACAAGTTCGGGCTCGGGCTCTACAACTGGCTCGGGCTCGGGCTCAGGTACTGGCTCTGTTTCCGGCTCGCGGGAGGGTTCCTGCTCTTCAACCTTTGGAGGAGGCGGAACCTCCTTGGTGACAGGACTCTCTTTAGATATCTCGTCAGAGCGCTTCGAACGTATCGTCACCACTGCGAACCAGGCGGACGCGACCACTACTGCGACCACCAAAATGGCGACAATGATGCCTACGGGAGTGCTGAGTAAGTCCGTAAAACTTGTCACGTTAGATCCTTCCGGCTGGGGCTTTCGGTCCCAGGCTACTTGGAGAAGAGAAGCTTAGTGGAAGACGCCTAACTGAGGACGTTCGGGTCGTCTTCCAGTAGCTGCGGCGCCGTCTCGCTCAGCTTCGGGAGTCGCGAGCTCCAATGGTCCGCGGTGTGAGGTTCCTGTAGGTATTTCAAGCCCCCAACCCAGCTGCTGAGCGATGGAGCGTCTTCGTCGCTTCCGACCTCATCGGCGTGCGGGAACCAGTGCACGTACCCGTGAGGTTCGTCAGAGGGAGAGGGGGGTACTGGAACACCCAGCTCTGGTGTTCCCGTTGTCGGTTGCTCCCACAGTTGCCGCTCGGTTTCCTCAGCAGAAAAGTCGGCGGGAGGCTCGGGCGGCGCGGGGAGGGGCTCCAGGAAGTCGGCTGGGGGCTCGGGCGGCGCAGGAACAGGTTCCAAGAAGTCGTCGGGGGGTGCCGGCAATGCAGGAAGAGGTGAAGTCGGCCCCGACTGGTCTGCACGTTCGGTCGACCCAAACGCGTCAGACGCGCGCGAAGTGACCTTTTCCCAAAAGGCCTTGAACAAGCTTGGAAGTGTGACCAGGAATTCGCTGAACGTGGCGTCCGGGGTAGCACTGATATCGGAAGCCCCCGGGTTCGTGGTCCCGATCAAGTCCGCTGCAAGCAGTTCGTCAAAAGTAGGAGGTGGTGGTGCTTCCGGAGGAGGTGACCACGGCGGGTACTTGGATGTTTTGTGTGGGACTTCAGGTTGCACGGCCGAACCCGAGGCTGGGACGTGAACGGGCTGCGCCCCAGGTGGGGCCACTAGGCCCGCTTCCCTGGCCTCTACCCCAACCCACAGTTCATCAAAAGAGACTCGCTTGGGTTGCACGGGCTCGCCGCGGAGCGTTTTGGTTCCGGCCTCCCGCAGGTCTGCCGTGTTCCTCGCCCACTGCTCCCGCCACTGGCGGGTTGGCTTTTGGACCAGTGCAGCCACGATGATCACAGCAGAGGCAAGGCTGATGAACGCCAGCACCACTAACAACAGTAACGCGGGTGTTGTCACGCCTTCCCCTTCCGTAGCTAAAACCGACACCGGCCGGGCAGGCTGGTGTTCCGGCCCCCTGATTCTAGGCTATCTAGGGTTCCATCTTGTGTGACACTACAGCTGAGACACCGTCCTTCATGGACACGCCGTAAAGTGCGCTTGCGATTTCCATGGTTCGCTTCTGGTGGGTGATCACCAGCAACTGGCTCTCCAGGCTCAGGTCTTGGAACAGGCTAAGCACACGCGACAGGTTCGTATCGTCGAGTGCCGCCTCCACCTCGTCCATCACATAGAACGGGGAAGGTCGCGCCCGGAAGATGGCAATCAGGTAGGCAAGAGCCGCTAGAGACCGCTCTCCGCCACTCAGAAGAGACAATCTTGTCACCCGCTTGCCGGCGGGGCGGGCATAGATTTCAACCCCTGTCTCAAGCGGGTCGTCCGGGTCTGTCAGCTCAAGTCGTCCCTTGCCACCGGGGAAAAGGTGCTCGAACACGACCTTGAACTGTTCCGCAGTGTCGGCAAAAGCCGCGTTGAAGGATTCCCGAACCTGCGCGTCCACCTCGCGGATCAGTTCGAGGAGGTCCGCCTTTGACCGTCCCAAGTCCTCCACCTGCCCCAGCAGGAAGTCCAGGCGCGACTTCAGCGCCGCGTGCTCCTCTACCGCGAGCGGGTTCACTACTCCCAGTCGCGCCAACTGCCGTTCGGCCCTGGCTAAGGACTCCCCGGCCAGCGCGCGATCGAAGGCTACGGCCTCCCCCGCTTCTTCACCTTCCCAAGGGTTGTGGGGTCCGAACTGCCTGGAGAATCCCTGCAATTTGTCGTCAACCTCACTCTGCCATTCCAGAGTGTCCTGGCTTGGAACGCTGAGGCCTAGGAACTCGAGGGCCTGGAGCTGATTGCTCTCGTGAGTTCCCTGAAGACTCGCGAACGCTACCTCTGCCTGAAGTAGCTGTTCCCTGGCACCGCCCCGAGCCGCTTCAATCCCCGCAAGCTCGGTTTGCATGCGCTCTGTTGCTGCCTGGCTGAGCTGACGGCGCGTTGCCAGCCCGTCCCTCTCCGCTTCGCATTCCGAGGCGCCCGCTGCGGCCCGCCTGGCCCCGCCGCGAGCACGCTGTGCAATCGCAGTTGCCGCTTCGCCAACCTTGCGGGCGCGAGACTCTTTTTCTAGCTGCCGGGTGCGCTCCCCACTTAGACGTTCGGCCTGAGCCCTGAAGGCTCGCGAATTCTTCGACGCGGACCTGGCGCGTTCGCGGGCGACGTGAGCTTCCATCCGTGCCGCGCTCTCTTGTTCCCTTGCGGTTTCAAGCAGAGCCTCGCCCTGTTCCAGGTCCGCGGTTCCGCCTGCCAAAAAGTCCTGGGCGGGCGCTGGCTTAGGAACCTCGTGCGCTTCGACTTCTTTGAGCGAAGCACGACTTTGCTCCAGGCTCTTCACGACCGCCTCCAGGGTTTCCTCGGCCCGCCTGCTTTCAGCCTGGCCCGCGTGGATCAGCGCTGAAACCCGCGCCCGCTCCCCCGCGACCTGGGCTCGTTCAGCATCGAACGCGCGTAGCTGCTCAAGCGCGGACTCGCGTGCCGCAGTGGCTGAAAGTAAGAGCGAACGTGCCTTGCTGGCCTTCTTTGAAACCTCTTTGAGGTGCCGTTGCGCGGCCTCGGCAGCCGCCGCTGCGGCGGAGTGCTCGGCTTTGAGCCGCAGTGCTGAGACCCCAGAACCGCCCGGAAGCCGCACGGAGTGCCGGGTTAGAACGGCCCCGTCCCGGGTTGCGACAACGTGGTGGCTCCCCTTAGGCAAGGAGTCCAGGAGTGCAGAGGCCGTCTCAAGGGACTCACTGACCCAGCAGAGGCCAAGCAGTTCTTCCAGTGCCGCCGACAAAGTTTCGGGGGCCGAGGTGACGCTAAGCGCCGGCAATCCGTGCTCGCTTACCTGTTCGCGGGCGGCGCCGTTGCTTGCCTGGCCTTCACTAACCATCCCGGTGACGCCGTCGTAGCCGCTGTCGCCGGCGCCCTCAAGCAAAGCTTCAGCGCTCGCTCCAGGGTCCAGAACCCGGGCGGAGTCCATCGCGCCCAGCAGAGCCTCTAGCGCCCGTTCCCAGCCGGGCTCCACGGAAAGCAACTGACCCAAAGCCCCCTGTTTGGATGCCTCAGCGACCTGGCGAGCCCACGGCTTCTTGGCGGCACCCGCCGGTCCGGCCAGCATTTGCCCCAGCGACCGCGCTAACGTTTCGGCCTGGGATGACCTCCGGGTCGCTTCCTGGGTGGCCGCGCGTTCCGCTTTTTCCTCTTTTTCCACCTGGTCACGGGCCGCGGCCTCCTGCGCGACAGCGGCGTCGTACGCGCGTTGCAGAGGCCCGCCCCCTTCTGCCTCAGGTTCGGGAGGTAGCTGCGGGAGGGCTTCCAGCCTGGCGCGGCTTTGGTCAAGTGCTCGCTCCGCGGTGACGACCCGTTGCTCCGCAGCCTCCAAGCGTGCGAGGGCCCTTTGCTTCGAAGCCTCAAACGCCCGGTAGTCCTCAAGAGCCTGCTGGTGTTTCGATTGCTGCTTCCCAAGGCTGATCCGAAGTCCCGCGGTGACGTCCTGTTGCTGCTCGCGCTTTGCCTGAGCTTCACGCAAGGCCTGCTCGGCGAGCTCCGCCGAGGACGCGGCCTGGTCGGCTTCAACCTGGGCTTCTTTCGCGCGCTCAAAAGCAATGTTCACGGCATCGTCAGTGATGGCCAGGGGTACGCGCGCCGCGGCGGCAGCCCTCTCTGCTGCCAGGTCAGCAATGGCGTTGAACCTGCCCACCAACTCGCGGTAGTCCCGGTAGCGTTCCTGAACCCTGTCGCCCAGCGCCGTAAGCCTGGTCAGTTCCCCCCGCGCTTCAGTGAGCTTCAAGGAAACCGCCCTGGCGGTCCCTTCGGATTCAGCGTTTGCAGAACGCATGGCAGCAAGTGAGGCCCGCTCTTTCTCCAGTCGTGACGCCGAGTCGGCCAGGTCCGCAGCCAGCAGGCGTGACCTGGCATACCTGACCCGTTCCTGAACCCCCGCTGCTTCCCGGGCTGCCTTCGCCTGCCGGGCAAGCGGCCGTAGCTGCCTGCGGATCTCTTCTGTTAGGTCTAGGACCCGGACCAGGTTCTGGTCCATGGTCTCAAGCTTGCGCAGGGCGCGCTCTTTCCGTTTCCTATGCTTCGCCACCCCCGCGGCCTCGTCGATGAACAGGCGGCGTTCAACTGGGGTTGCGCTTAAGACCGCGTCCAGTTGCCCCTGCCCGACGATGACGTGCATCTGCCGTCCAAGGCCGGTGTCAGACAGCAGCTCTTGAACATCAAGAAGGCGCACGGGTTGCCTGTTGATTGCGTACTCGGACCCTCCGGAACGGAACATGGTCCTAGAGATCGTGACTTCGGAGTAGGCGATTGGTAACCGCCCATCAGAGTTGTCGATCGTCAGCTCAACCTGCGCACGCCCCAATGCCGGGCGGGACTTTGAACCGGCAAAGACGACATCGGCCATGTTTGCGCCGCGAAGAGATTTGGCTCCCTGCTCGCCCATAACCCAGGCAATCGCGTCGACAACGTTCGACTTCCCGGAACCATTCGGGCCAACAATCGCAGTGATGCCTGGCTCAAAATGGAACCGGGTGGCAGAAGCAAAAGACTTGAAACCACGCAGGGTCAGGTCTTTTAGGTACACGGATTAGTCTGATCTTGCCCTAGGCCAGGGCGTCGTCCTGGTAGCCAAGCTCAGGGAACCAAAGCGCGATCTCCCTGATTGCAGAAGTCTCGGAGTCAGACGCGTGGACAACGTTCTCTACCACTTCTGTCCCCCAATCCCGGCCCAGGTCGCCCCGGATCGTGCCTGCGGCCGCAAGCGTGGGATTAGTTGCACCAACGATGTTGCGCACGCCCTCGATAACGCGGTCGCCTTCCACCACAGCTGCAACGACCGGGCCCGCCATCATGTAGTTGATCATCGCGGGGTAGAACGACCGCCCCTTGTGCTCTTCGTAATGTTCACCAAGAAGCGATTCGGACGCAACCTTGATCTTCAGTCCCTTCAGGACATAGCCCTTGGCTTCGATGCGCCGCAGGACCTCTCCGGTCAGGCCCCTGGAGAACCCGTCTGGCTTCACCAAAAGAAGGGTGTGTTCCTTGTCCGAATCTAAAAGGTCGGGGGTTGGCATGTTGCTCCTTACTCTTTCTTTTCTGCTGCCCGGTCAGTCCTGTTGGTCTTCAACATCAAAACCGACTGTGATTGCGTCGCAAAGCGCCTGCGCAGCCGCATCTGCATCGGGCCCCAGCGCAGTGATCTCGACTTCCCGCCCGCAAGGAAGCAGCAGGGCCATCACCGCAATCGCCGACCGCGCGTTGACCCCCGCCACGGTCGTCTGGCTTTCAAAGGTCGAGGCGAGCGCTGCCAGTTTCGCCGCAGGGCGAGCATGGAGCCCCGCCTCATCGGTCACGACTGCCGTGCGGGTGACGGTCCCCGCTCCGCTCTCCGTTGCTTCCTCTTCTTGGGGCAACGTCTGGCACATCAGTCGCGTCGCCTCGGTGATACCGTCCGCAACCTGGTCTAAAGGGCTTCCAGCCTGCGCATTGATAGACGCCATGACAGCGCCTTCGACAAACGGCCCCGTAGCGTGCCGTAGCAAGTCCGGATGCTCAGCCATCTCAATGACAGCTTCGATGGTCATAGCCGCGGACCCCAGGTCAGACAACAAAACGACGCCTGCCCCACCGGAAGCTCGCAACGCTTCACCGGTAGCCATTTCCACTGCATCAAACGAGGTCCCCAAACCACCGTTCGGGTTCCCGCCGCAGGCCCCGATGTGAACATCGGGTGCCATCTGTGCAGCCAGCTCTTTCGTGCCTTCGGCAATCAGGCGAGAGTGGGAAACCAGAACGATCGCTACACGCGGGCCCAACGTAGCTCCTTTACGATTCCTGTCCGTAGATTTCCTGGGCCGCATCTGCTGCACTGCGCAGGATCAAGGCCGAGGAGACCGCGCCCGGGTCCAGGTGTCCAATAGAACGTTGTCCCAGATAGGACGCGCGCCCCTTCGATGCCTTCAGCGGTTTCGTGGCTTCCGCACCGGCCTCAGCCGCGAAAGCCGCGGCCTCGAACGCGGCCAAGACCCCTTCATCGGCGGCAGCGCATGCCGCATCCGCGGCGGGCAACCAGGCATCGACCATGGTCTTTTCGCCCGCTACGGCCTTACCCCGCGCCTGGACCCCCTGGGTTGCGGCAACAAGCATTGCCCCAACCTGCTCCGGCTTCAGTTCTTCACCGGAGACCTCACTCGCTGCCCGCAGGTACGCGGTGCCATAGAGCGGGCCGGCCGCCCCACCAACAGTTGAGAGTAGCGTCTTCGCGACGTACTTAAGGAGGTCCTGCGCGGTTTCTGCGGACTTGAGACCATCACCGCGAACCACCGCAGTGAACCCGCGGTCGAGGTTTTCACCGTGGTCCCCGTCCCCGATTTGGCGGTCCAGTTCGATCAAGTACTCGCGGTTGTCCGCGATCACCTTGGCGGAATCGGTGACCCATTTGCGTGCCCAGTCGAGACTTTGAGGCATGTCTAGTCCTTACCCTTGATGGTTCTTAGTCGGTCAGTTGGACCAGGCAACAGTGCGGACGGGTGCGTCGAATAGTTCCAAGAGCTCGTCGTCAGCACGTAACAGCGAGATGGAAACTCCAGGCATCTCGAGGCTGGTCACGTAGTTACCAACCATAGGGCGTGCCAGCTCGATCCCGTCTTCTTTCAGTAGCGTGGCGAGCCTGCGGAAAACAATGTAAAGCTCGGACTCCGGTGTTCCGCCCATCCCGTTTACAAGCGCAACCACGCGGTCGCCCTGTTTCAGCCGGAGATCGTCGCGGACCTGGGCGTAAAGCTCAAGAGTCAGTGAGTCGGCGTCTTCCATGGGTCCGCGGCGGTAGCCGGGTTCCCCGTGGATACCGATGCCCAGCTCGATCTCATCTTCACTGAGGTCGAACGAGGGCCTGCCAGCGTGGGGAACCGTGCAGGGCCCAAGCGCCAATCCCATCGAACGAGTGTTCCTGTTGACCTTTTCAGCGACTGCCGCAACTTCTTCCAAGCTACGTCCCGCCTCAGCAGCGGCCCCGGCGATCTTCTCAACGAAAACGGTTCCTGCGACGCCCCGGCGTCCCGCGGTGTAAAGGGAGTCTTCAACGGCGCAGTCATCATCCACCAGAACGGATTGGACAGCGATGTCCTCCATCTCTGCAAGGTCGGCAGCAGTTTCAAAGTTGAGGACGTCCCCCGTGTAGTTCTTGATGATGAACAGGACTCCTGCCCCACGATCTACCGCCTGTGTGGCCTCCAAAATGGGGTCCGGGGTTGGGGAGGTAAAGACGGGGCCGGGAACCGCAGCATCCAGCATCCCTTCCCCGACGTAGCCTGCGTGCAGTGGTTCGTGGCCGGACCCGCCGCCAGAAACCAGGGCAACTTTCCCCTGCTCTTTAGGTTTTGCGCGCCCCACCCAGTTTGGATCAAGGTGAACATCAACCAGGTCGGGGTGGGCTAGGGCAAAACCCTCCAGTGTTTCAGTCACCACATCCTGTGGGTCATTAATGAGCTTTTTCACCGCCGCCTCCCCCTTGCCCGCCACCTGCAGGCCCACCTGCCATCTTGCCACTGTGGACCGGACATTGTGGGCCGAGGGGCTCCCTACTTGTCGAACAGTGCCCGCGCGGCGCCATCCAACATGATGGACCCAAAAACAACGACGGCCCGTTGCAGGCTTGGGTCGCTGGGTTCGTCCATCAACCTGGTCGCTTCGTCAAGCGCGTCAACCAGGTTGTCCTCACGGCTCACCCGATCTTCCCCGAAGACGTCGACTGCGATTTCCATCAGCTGATCAACGTCAGCTGCCCGAGGAGAAGGCATGGAAGTGATCACGATACGCTCCATGACCGGCTCGATCTCAACCAGCATTGTTTCGATCTGCTTATCTGCCATCGCTGAGAAGACGCCGACCAGGTAGTCGAGTTGGAAGGCCTCGATGAGTCCCTGCCTCATCGCTTCAACACCGGCGGGGTTGTGTGCGGCGTCCACGATGACCGTGGGTGAGCGGCGCACGATTTCCAGGCGCCCGGGTGAACGCGCCTGCATAAAGCCCTGCTCAACAACCTCGGCCTGGAGTGCTTTCCCACCCATCATGGCTTCTACGGCTACCAGGGCAGCTGCCGCGTTTTGCGCCTGGTGGGCGCCGTGGAGCGGAACGAACAGATCCTCGTAAAGCGCGGCCGGGGTCCGCACGGAAATCAGTTGCCCGCCAACGCCGCTTTGGCGAGACTCGACAGCCCAGTCGCGCCCCTCTAACCGCATCAGCGCATCAACCTCCGCGCAACGCGCTTCAATCACAGCCAGCGCCGCCGGCTCCTGGGCCGCCACAACGGCAATCCCACCATCTTTGATGATCTGAGCTTTCTCCCCGGCAATCTCTTCAAGCGAATCACCAAGGTAGTTCTGGTGCTCAAGCGAGATTGGCGTGATCACCTGCACGCCGGATGGCGCCACGTTAGTCGCGTCCCAGCGCCCGCCCAGGCCGGTCTCGATCACGGCGACGTCGACGGGGATGTCGGCAAAAGCCGCCAGCGCCGTAATGGTGAGTGCCTCGAAGTAAGAAACCTGGGGGCCGCCCGCCTCCGCGGCCTTCTGGTCAACCAACTGAATGTAGGGCTCCACGTCCCTCCAGGCCGCCAAGAACTCTTTTGCCGAGAGCGGCTCCCCATTGATTTGGATCCGTTCGCGGACGCTTTGCAGGTGGGGCGAAGTGAAGGTTCCACTACGCAGGCCAAACCCGCTCAGCAGGGCGCTCGCCAGCCGCGTCGTAGAGGTTTTTCCGTTGGTGCCCGCGACGTGGATGATCGGATAGGCGTCCTGCGGGTCCCCCAGAATGTAGAGGACCTCCTGGACGCGTTCCAAGCTGGGGTCAAACTGGTGCTCGTTGGTTCGAGTTGCCAGCTCAGAGTAAACCACGCCCAGTTCAGCTTCAGCTTCGGCCTCGTCAAGTAGTGCCTTGTGTTCGGCCTCAGGGTCCTCGGGGATCTCCTCCGCCCCCTCATCACCCATAATCGAAGCGATCAGCTCCGGGTCTGCGCCAGCCAGCAGTGTGTCGCGGACTATCGCACGGAGGGCTTCAAGGTCGTCGTCTTCCGTCTCCTGGAGTTCTTCTACCTCTTCAACCGACTCGTCGTCGTCTTCCTCGGCCGCCAGCAGGTACGGGATCAACTCGGGGTCGATGCCGCTCGCGGCGTCAGCGCTGTCGTTCCGCTCTTCATCGGTCATAGTGGGCCCTTTCCACTGTTATCGAGGCGGTCTCACCCTCTGTAACTTCCAGCTCTAGGGCAAGCGTCTCGCTGGCGATCATGTCTTTGTGTTCCTCAACAGTCTGGCCGCGGCCCTCAGGGACCACAAGACGGACGCGGATCCGGTCTGCCACGTGCAGCCCGGCGTCCTTGCGTGCGTCCTGGATGGAACGCACCAGGTCGCGTGCGTAGCCTTCTGCTTCCAGCTGGTCTGTGATGGCGGTGTCAAGGACGACGAAGGTGCCCCCGTCAAGCACGCTCGCAACCTCTTCCCCGCTGCCGCTGACAGCGGTTGACAGGCTGAACTGGCCGCCTTCGAGCCTGACCGGCTCACCATCCACGAGCACACCCGGGAACAGGACGGTTTCACTTTCGGGATCGAACTCCCACTCTCCTGACTTCGCGGCAGAGAACAGCTTGGAGGTCAGGGGGCGAACGCCGCTCGAAAACTCGCGCGGGGCCAAAGAGAGCGAGTGGGTGACCTCGAACCCGGAGGCTTCCGGGGCGACGGCCCGCACGTCCTTCACGTTGACCTCGGACGCGATCACCGGGGCGAAAGCTTCCAGACGCTGGTGGTTTTCAGCAACCACAGTCAAGGTGCCAAGTGGCTGGCGAACCCGCACCGAGTTTGTTTTCCGCAGGGCGTGGGCGGCTGAAACGATGTCCCTGATCTCGTCCATGGTTGTGACCAGGTCCGGGTCAGCCCAGCTTTCCGGCAGCTTCGGGTAGTCGGTGAGGTGCACGGATTCCCCGCCGGTGAGGCCCCGCCAGATTTCTTCGGTTACAAGCGGCAACAGTGGCGCGGCGACCTCGGTGTAAACCAGGAGTGCGGTGTAAAGGACGTTGAAGGCGCGCTGGTCCTCGTCCCAGAAACGCTGCCGCTGCGTGCGCACGTACCAGTTCGTGATGACGTCCAAGTGGGTTCGCAGGGCGGCGGCGGCACGAGGGATGTCATAGTCGTCCATCGCAGCGCGGACCTCTTCCGTGACCTCAAGGGTGCGGGCCAAAAGGTAGCGGTCCATCTCTGGAAGGTCGGCGACACGGTCCCCACTTGCGTCAAGGCGTTCCAGGGTGATTCCCTGGCCGCCGTTGCAGGCGTTGCCGTACAGGGTCAGGAAGTAGTACGTGTTCCAAAGCGGAAGGATCACCTGGCGCACGGCGCCGCGGATGCCGTCTTCAGTCACGATTAGGTTGCCGCCGCGAACGACGGGTGAGTCCAGCAGGAACCAGCGCATCGCGTCACTGCCGTAGCTGTCGAACACGCCGGTGACGTCCGGGTAGTTGCGTAGCGACTTGCTCATTTTGCGCCCGTCATTGCCCAGGATGATTCCGTGGACTAGCGAGGTGCTGAATGCGGGCTTGTCGAACAGTGCGGTCGCCAGGACGTGCAGGGTGTAGAACCAGCCGCGGGTCTGCCCGATGTATTCGACGATGAAGTCGCCGGGGTAGTGATCCTCGAACCACTCCTGGTTTTCGAACGGGTAGTGGGCGGAAGCGAAGGGCATGGCGCCGGATTCGAACCAGCAGTCCAGGACTTCGGGGACGCGGCGCATCATGGTTTTCCCGCTGGGATCATCGGGGTTCGGGCGAACCAGGGTGTCGACGGCGGGACGGTGCAGGTTGACGTCTTCCACTGCGACCCCGAAGTCGTCAGCGATCTGCTGGTAGGACCCGTACACGTCGATCCTGGGGAAGGCGGGGTTGTCCGATTTCCAGACGGGGATGGGCGCGCCCCAGAAGCGGGTGCGGCTGATGGACCAGTCGCGGGCCCCTTCAAGCCACTTGCCGAACTGGCCGTCCTTTAGGTGTCCGGGAACCCAGTTGATCTGCTGGTTCAGTTCCAGCATGCGGTCACGGAACTTCGTGACTTCTACGAACCACGAGGAAACGGCGCGGTAGATCAGGGGTTGGCGGCAACGCCAGCAGTGAGGGTAAGAGTGCAGGTAGGAAGCTTGCTTCACCAGGATGGGCCGGCGCGATTCTTCGAGCCTGGCGATGGGCCCGGTTCCTTCACGCAGGTCAGCCAGGATCAGCCGGTTTGCGTCGAAGACTTGGACGCCTTCGTAGTCGGGAACGGCGGGCGTGAACTTTCCGGAGTCGTCGACGGGGACAACCGTGCCGATGCCGTTTGCCTTGCACACCTTCATGTCGTCTTCACCGAATGCGGGGGCCATGTGGACCAGGCCGGTGCCGTCCTCGGTGGTGACGAAGTCGGCAGTAACGATCTGGAAGGCTTCGGGTCCTGGCGCTGAGTCAGGGTCTAGGCCCTCGAAGTAGGGGAACATGGGCGCGTAGCGGCGGCCTTCAAGGTCGCTGCCTTTCACCTGACCGGTGACCAGTTCCAGGGCTTCTTCCTCGGTTTCGACCCCGAGTTCGCTCAGGTACTGGCCCAGTAGTTCTTTGGCGATGATGACCCGCTTGCCGACAAGGGCACCCTCTGTCGGGGTGACGACGGCGTAGTCAACGTTGGGGTGGACGGCGATAGCGAGGTTGGACGGGAGCGTCCAGGGGGTCGTCGTCCAGATCAGCGCGAGCTCGTCTGTCGCGTTTCCGTCCTCGTCTAGAAGAGGAACCCCGACCGTGGCCGTTTGGTCCTGGCGGTCCTGGTAGATGTCGTCGTCCATCTTGAGTTCGTGGTTGGACAGCGGGGTTTCGTCATTCCAGCAGTAGGGCAGGACGCTGTAGCCCTCGTAGATGTAGCCCTTGTCAAACAGGGTCTTGAATGCCCAAAGGGTTGACTCCATGTATTCGGGGTCAAGGGTCTTGTAGTCGTTCTTGAAATCGACCCAACGGGCCTGGCGGGTGACGTAGTCTTCCCATTCGCGCGTGTAGCGCAGCACCGAGGTCTGGCAGGCGTCGTTGAAGGCTTTGATGCCGATGCCCGTTGGCCCCTCGACCTGGGTTTTGTCGACGATGCCCAGCTCACGCTCGGTTTCGAGCTCTGCGGGGAGGCCGTGGGTGTCCCAGCCGAAGCGGCGCTCGACGCGGCGGCCCAGTTGGGTCTGGTAGCGGCCAACCACGTCTTTGACGTAGCCGGTTAGAAGGTGGCCGTAGTGGGGCAACCCGTTCGCGAAGGGAGGCCCGTCGTAGAAAACGAACTCGTTCGAGCCCGACTCCCCCGCTTCGCGTTGGTCGACAGATTTTTGGAACGTGTTTGCTTCGCTCCAGTATTCCAGGACCTGTTTTTCGATTTCCGGGAAGTTCGGTTTCGCGTCAACTTCCAGGTTGTCCCTATGCAGGGGAAAACGCTTTGAAGAATCCTGTTTCGCCACGGCCCATCCTTTCGCTCCAATGCGTCGGACGAGGAAACTCCCCGCGGTACCACCCCGCTTGCACCAAGACTCGGTGCCACTTATATGAAGGCTGTGTCGGGCCCACCCGTTCGGTTCTAGTCGGCGCGAAGACGCTTTTCTTCCGAATGCTCCCCGGTGATTGCCGGATCAGTGCCCTCTCATGATAGGCAAAGCGGCGGCTACCGCTACCCGTGAGCAGTGTGAGTTTCCCTGTGGTTGCGGGGTCCACAGGGACACCCATTGGCGCGATTGCACAGGAAAAGCGTCCCCTGCGATTTTGTCGGTGGGGAAACCTAGAATGGAAAGTGAGCGGAACCACAAGCGCGGAACCACAAGCGCGGAACCACAAGTGCGGAACCACAAGTGCGGAGCCAGAAGCACGGGACCACGAACACGGGCGCATCCGCGGGAAGCCCGCGTAACACGAGAGAGACAAGAGAGACAAGGCACAAGCTGCAAATAGCACGGACATTGGTTCCGCGCTAGGACAGGTGAGGGAACGATGGCATTGCGAGCACAGATTACTGGGGCAATAACCGAGCCCGTCTTGCGTTTCACGCCAAGACAACAGGCCGTCCTAGACTTCCGCATCAACGCGACAGCGGTTGTCCGGAATAAGTCGACTGGACAGTGGGAAGACGTGGGCGCGCCCCTGTGGGTCTCCGTGGCGTTTTGGGAACACGACGCTCAGACTCTGAAGGATGTCCTGGGCAAGGGCGACCGGGTCACCGTGGAAGGGACCCTGATCCAAGAAACCTATCAGCGCCGCGACGGTGGAGAGGGCAGCTCTTTGTCGCTGCGGTGGCCAAAGTTTTTGGGCGTGGTCCCCAGCAGGCGCAAGTCACCCCAGGCCGCGGTGCCAAGTCCGGCCGACCAGCCGCCCGTCGACCCATGGGATGACAGCCCGCAACCGGCGAAGGCACCTTTCTAGGAAGGCCCGCACCTAGACGGCTTTTCTAGACCGCCCTTTCCAACCCCTGCCGCAAGTACGGAGCCTCAAACCCACAGCACGGAACTTCCCAAGCCACGAGACAGGGGGCAAACCTGAACACCGCAACAGACCACGAGCCCCCACCCGATGAAACGGGTGGGGGCTCGCTTATCCCATCAACACAGTGTGAGGGCCAAGTACTACAGGCGCTTGTCGTATCTGGCCCTCGCTATAGACAATAAACAGCCCAAGTTAACGCAGGCTTGGACGATCCTGGGAAGTCGCTGGGAACCGAAGAACCCGACACAGCCCACGACCAGAACGCGACAGCCTACAGCCAGAACGCGACACACCCCACCGCCAGGTGGCGCAAGAGCCTCGCAACCTGTTTCCTAACCAACTCACACCCCGCTTCCTGATTCACTCGCGCCCCGCTTGCTAACTCACAGGACGATCGCGCATACCCCAGGTCGAATGTGAAAGTGCACCCCGGGTCGTAAGAGTGCACCCCGGGTAGCCACCGCGAGGTAAGAGTGTCTTCCGGGTAGTAAGAGTGAGTCTGGGGAGGCCTCCCCACCTACACTCTCCGCACCCCAACTGCACTCTTAGGTTTTTGGCGGGTTTTGGCCCGCCGTAAGCCGAGAAATTAGTGCCCTAGGCAAGCGATTTTGCTCGGCGACCTCCAAAGAGCCAGTCGGGCGCGGTGCTCTGGGCGAAGGGGTCGGATGTGGCGCAGGACCACACTTTCCACTCCCCAGGAAACCCAGGACACGACGCAGGACTCCATTTTCCTTCACCCGGGAGGCCCGGAGTAACATTGCCGGATGAGCAAAACTGACTCCCTTAAGGCTTTCGTCCTAGACACGGCAGCCATGGACGACACCATTCGCCCCCAAGACGACTTCTACCGCTACGTGAACGGCAAGTGGCTTCAGGACCACGTCATCCCTGCGGACCGCGCCTCGGACGGAGAGTTCTACCGGCTACGGGACCTGAGCGAAGACCAGACCCATGAAATCGTGAAAGAGGCTCTGGCGGGGACAATCACCGGCCCTGAAGCAGAACGCATCGCGATTCTGTATGGACAGTTCATGGATCAAAGCCGCTTGAACCACCTGGGCGCCGCTCCCCTACAGCCACTGCTCAGCCAAATCCAAAAGGCGGAAACCCACGCCGACCTGGCTTTCGTCATGGGAGACCTGGCAAGGTCCGGCATGTCGGGCCTGTTCGCGTGCGGTGTGGCAGCAGATCTGAACGACACGGCCCGTTACGCCTTTTACTTTGAACAGGCTGGCCTGGGATTGCCGGACGAGTCCTACTACAGCAACGACGAATACGAAAACTACCGGGTGAAGTATCAGGAGCACATCGCAGCCATCCTGACACTGGTGGGAGTCACCTCACCCGAAAGCGCAGAAGAAGCCGCCGCGGAAGTCCTAACTTTCGAAACGCTCTTGGCTGGATACCACTGGGACATCGTGAAGAGCCGTGACGTGCTGGCACAAAACAATCCCCGAACATTTGAACTCCTGACTGAGGAGTCCCCCGGCTTCAACTGGGAAGATTGGGACCGCGGGCTCGGGATCTCCCTGGCAGATAAGAACATCCTGGTGAGCCAACCCGACTACGTTGCCGGCGCCGCCTCGCTCTGGAAGCAAACCCACTTGCACACCCTGAAGTACTGGCTGGCCCGCATGGTTGCGGACGCTTTCGCGCCCTACCTCAGCGATGCAATCGCTGAAGAGACCTTCGACTTTTACGGCCGAACCCTGGCGGGCATCGAAAAGATGCGGCCCCGTTGGAAGCGCGCCCTTGGCCTGGTTGAAGACTTGGTTGGGTTCGACCTGGGCAAGCTCTACGTGCAACGCCACTTCCCAGCCGAATATAAGGAACGCATGGATCACTTGGTCCAGAACCTGCTGGATGCTTACCGCGAGTCCATAAAGGAACTCGACTGGATGGGTGAAGACACAAAAGCTCTTGCACTCGCGAAGCTACACACGTTCACTCCCAAGATCGGCTATCCCGAAAAGTGGCGTGACAACACCGGGATGCAAATCTCGGATGACAAGACGCTGGTTCAGAACGTGCTGGCCGCTGAAGAGTTTGAGACTGAATGGGAGTTCAGCAAGCTCGGCACACCGGTTGACCGTTTGGAGTGGATGATGACGCCCCAGACCGTGAACGCCTACTACTACCCCTCGATGAACGAAATCGTGTTCCCTGCCGCGATCTTGCAACCGCCTTTCTTCAATCCCGAAGCAGACGACGCTGTGAACTACGCCGGAATCGGTGCAGTCATCGGACACGAGATCGGCCACGGCTTCGACGACCAGGGTAGCCAGTTCGACGCGGACGGAAACGTCAGCAACTGGTGGACTGACGCCGACCGTGAAGCTTTCGAAGAGCGCACCAAGGCACTTATCGACCAGTACGACCAGTTCTCTCCGGCAGCGCTGGGCGAAGAACACAAGGTGAACGGTGCGCTCACGATCGGTGAAAACATCGGCGACCTGGGCGGACTGATGATTGCATGGAAAGCGTGGCAGCGGGCCCTCGCCGAAGAGGGCATCGACTCGGTGGAAGACTCCCCCGAAATCGACGGCCTGTCTGGGGCCGAACGGTTCTTCGCGTCCTGGGCACGAATCTGGCGGGGCAAGCACCGCGATGATTACGCGATCCAGCTGCTTGCGGTCGATCCCCACTCGCCTGCCGAGTTCCGCTGCAACGGGATCCTGGCCAACTTTGACGCTTTCGCCGACTACTACGGCCTGAAAGAAGGCGACGGTCTTTGGATCGCACCTGAAGACCGCGTCACCATCTGGTAAAACCCAACACTCGGCACTGTCCGAGGACAATCGTTTTGAAAGAGACCAATGCCCAGCTTAAACCTAACGCGCGCTGAAGCAGAGAAACGCGCAGAACTGCTCCACGTACACAGCTACGACATCGACCTGGACCTAACCACGGGGGACAAAGTGTTCCGTGGGAGGACCACCATCGATTTCGATGCGAAAGAGGGTGCTTCGACCTTCGTCGACCTGGTTGCAGCCAAGGTTCACTCGGCGGTCCTCAACGGGCAGGACATCTCCCCCGACCTGTATCAGGACTACAGGCTTCCCCTGGAAGGTCTAGGGAAGAAGAACAAGCTCACGATTGACGCGGACTTCTTCTACATGAACACGGGTGAGGGCCTGCACAGGAGCGTCGACCCTGCCGACGGGGACGTCTACCTGTATTCCCAGTTTGAGGTCCCGGACGCGCGCCGCGTCTACCCAACCTTCGAGCAGCCCGACCTGAAGGCGTCTTTCACGTTCACCGTGAAGGTTCCGAAAGAATGGACCGTGTTTTCTGTGTCACCAACCCCGGTGCCGCAGATCGAAGGCACCTACTCGACCTTCAAGTTCGCCCCGACGCCCCGCATCTCCACGTACATCACAGCCGTTATTGCTGGGCCGTACGTGGGGAAGACAGCGACGATCCGGTCGATTGACGGGCGTGAAATCGACCTGGGGGTCTTCTGCCGAGCGTCTTTGGCCCAGTACTTGGATGCGGATCAGATCATAGAGATTACTGAACAGGGCTTTGGTTTCTTCGAAAACGCGTACGGGATTCCCTACCCATTCACGAAGTATGACCAGATTTTCGTTCCCGAATACAACGCCGGAGCCATGGAGAACGCCGGCTGCGTAACCCTGCGCGACCAGTACATTTTCCGGTCGAAGCCAACAGAATGGCAGCTGGAAAACAGGACCAACACGATCCTTCACGAGCTTGCCCACATGTGGTTCGGCGACCTGGTCACCATGAAGTGGTGGGACGACCTCTGGCTGAATGAATCCTTCGCGGAGTTCATGGCTCACCTTGCAACTGCGGAAGCGACCCGCTGGTCGGATGCGTGGGTTGGTTTCTTGGGACGCAAGGAATGGGGGCTGGCTCAAGACCAGAAGCCATCGACACACCCGATCAGGGCTGAGATTCGTGACCTCGAAGATGTCGAAGTCAACTTCGACGGCATCACGTACGCGAAGGGTGCGGCGGTCCTCCGCCAAATGGTCGCATACGTTGGGCGTGAGAGCTTCTTCAAGGCCATCAACGCTTACCTGACCAAGCACGCTCATGGGAATGCCCAACTTCAGGATCTCCTTGACGAACTAGAAGTTGCATCGGGGCGCGACATGTCGGCATGGAGCAAGCTCTGGGTCGAAGAGGCCGGTGTCAACATTTTGAAGCCTCAGATCGAAGTGCGCCCCGATGGGACCATCGAAACGCTCGAGGTGATTCAAGAAGCTTTCACGCCGGGGGCTTCGCTACGCCCGCAAAGACTGATCGTCTCAGGTTTCTCTTTGGATCCCCAAGGTGGCCTGCAACAAGTCTTTTCCGAAGAGCTAGATATTGACGGAGAGAAAACCCCGGTGAACTCGGCCGCGGGTCTGCCCCGCCCGGACCTGATTCTTGTGAACGACCAAGACCTTGCGTATGCGAAGATCCGCCTTGACCCAAAGTCTCTGGAGTTTGCGGCGGAAAACATCGCGCTGGTGCCGGACGCACTGACTCGCAGGGTCCTCATGTCTGCCGCGTGGGACATGACCCGTGATGGGGAGATGCCCGCAACCCGGTTCCTGGATTTGGCGATGCTGGATCTTCAGGTGGAAGATTCCATTTCTGCCCTAACCGCTATCCTGAGCCAGGTCGACCAAGCCGTGACAAGCTTCGTTGCGCCGCAGAACCGGGCAGCGCGTGAAGAGAGTGTTGCGGAGAAACTGAAGACGCTGGCGGAGGCCGCCGAACCCGGCTCTGACCAGCAACGATTGCTGGTTGAGGCCCTTGCGCGCCGAGCCTTCACACCGGAGCAATACCAGTTCCTGCAGACCCTGCGGGCAGGGACCAAGACCCTGCCAGGTCTTGACGTTGACCTGGACCTATCCTGGGACTTCCTTTTCGCGCTGGTCCGCGGGGGCATCGCTGGTGAGACTGAAATCGCTCAGCAGTTGAGCTCTGATCCAACGCTGACCGGGCAAGAAAACGCGGCACGCGCCCGTGCCACGGTCGACTCAGACCAGGTTCGCAGAGAGACCTGGGACGCGATCATGCATGATTCGAGCATCCCGAATGATCGACTGTGGTCGATGGCGCGCGGGTTCTGGAGTCACGCAGCCGTTAGCCCTGTTGTCTACGAGCCGTTCGTCGAAGCATTCTTTGACCAGCTGGTGCGGTCCTGGAACGCTCACACGTTCCAGATCGCTTCAGGCCTTGTCAGTTTCATGTTCCCGAAGGCCCTTACCGGCTACCTGCCGGCAGCGCGCGTTCCAGAGCGGGCCCTGCGGTGGCTAGAAGAGCACCCCGAGCAGCCTGAATCCCTTCGAAGGCTTCTCAGTGAGCAGCTTTCGGACGCCGAGCGCATGCTGGTTGCTCAGCGCTGCGACGCCAACGACTGAGTCGGCGCTTCTGTAGGTCTTTTGTCTACTGGCCTGGAACCGGCCGGCAAGATTGGTTGTGTCTGTGCGGTGGGTAATGCTCGCGGCGCTTCCGAACCGTTAGCTTTGCTGGTAGTGCCTGTTTTATGGTTTGTCTGCTCATAAAACAGGCACCCCCAGCGCTTAGCTTTCGGACTGGACGGCCCTCAAAGCCTGAGTCTGGGTGCAACGACTGAGGGGGCAGACCTTTCACGCTACTCAACTCAACACTTTGTTCTTGACCGGGTGCCGAGCCCGTGCGCTCCAGAAATGAAAAGACACCAACCCTCCCACAGGCCGGGCGTCCCCCGTTGTGTTTCCAGTCCGGCCCGGTGAGTCTAGGTTCGGGCTCAATCAATGAAAGCGAAAGAGTTCTCAAGCTCGCGGAACTTGTGTTCGTCCAATCCAATGGTCGTCATCTGAAAGATGGTGTTGCCTCGGATGACCACGCGGGTGTAGAGATCCTTCACCGTGCCGTTGCGGTCTACCTTCAAGTGAGCACTGGCGGAGGGTCCCCCCAAGAAGGTTTCGCCAGTGTTCATGCTCACTTCAGTGCCTCCGGTGGAGTGGGCCACGCTCCGGACCGCAGCATCTGCACCCACGCTCGCGTCCAGGATCTCGTCCGCCGCCAACGGGACCTGGCTGACGCTGAGCGCGTAGCTGCCGTCTTCACCCTCGTACAAGTAGCTGGTGCCCGTGTACGTTCTGCCTGAGTCCTCTTCCTCCCACCGATCGATTTCAGGATCTCCGGGAAACCCGATTTCGAAACCGTATTCTTCAGAGACGAACAGGTTCCCATCCTCAGGCTCCACGTCCTTGTCTTTGACACCGTCCTCGACACCGTCCTCGACACTGTCCTTGAACTCGGCTTTTTCGTCCGTGACAACCTCGGCTGCAGGGGTGCCAGCGTCACCACCAGAACAGGCGGCCAGGCCAAAGGTCAGCGCAACAGCGATCGAGAGCGCCGCGTTTCTGGTTGCTGTTCTGCCCATTTTCCGCCCCCAAGCCCGGGTCGCGCCGTTGCGACCGTCACTTATCTCAAGGCTATCGCAGGGGTTCAAGGAGCGGCGTGAAACCGCGAGCAAGCTAAGGACGCATGGCCGCGAAGCTGCGGGGCACCGCGTCCAAACCTGAGCCCTTGAGGACTCCAACTTTGGTCCGTGTTGGCCGCGCTAACTCGCGGCCGAACCGAAAATGGGGGGGCGGCAAAGAGTGTGATGAGGGGCTCCCGTTTTTTTCCTGCGGGCCTCCTCACCTTTTCCGCGCAGGTTCGCGGCGCGATGGTACTTTTGAAGCGTTGAAGGTGGCAACGACGCCACGCCGGGCTTACGCAAAAGGGGTGACGCAGTGTCTCAAGCCGAAGCGATCCTTACCGGTCTGGGCGGACCGAAAAACGTGCAGGACATTCAGCCTTGCATCACCCGTCTTCGGGTCGACGTGCTAGACCAAAACCTTGTCAACGAAGTAGCCCTAGCTGAAGCCGGCGCATTCGGAGTCGTCCAGGTAGGAACCACCGTCCAGGTTGTCGTGGGCCCTGTCGCCGATTCTCTGGCCGAATCCATAAACCAGATCCTGTAAGCGGCACCTGCAAAAACCGGGCTCCAGCGCTAACCACAGCAACGCCGGAGCCCCGTTTTGATGCCGGAGAACTACTTGGCCTTCAGCACGCCTCTTTTCTTCCGGCCGAACTCGTCGCGCATAGTCGCAAAGACCCCGGCGTCAGAATCGCTGGCCGCGTCCTCTGCCAGGTCCTCAATCCAAACGCGCTTCCCCGACTCGTCTGCAAGCGGCACGCGCCAGTTCGGGTACTCGTGTTCGGTACCGGGGAAGTTCTGCGGCCTGCGCTCCCCCACCTGGTCAACAAGGGCAGCAGCAACCAGCCGAGACGGCGTCCTTGACACGTAGCGGTGCAGAGCCTTCAACACCTGCGTCTCTGTCGGGTCGGCTGGGAGCAGACCGTACTCTTTCAATCGCGCCACTGTCTTTTCCTGCTCGACCCGGTCACGTTCCCGCACAACTTCAACGGGGTCAACCAGCAGATCCATTTCGTCGCGCAAGGTTGTCTGCACACCATCGATGTAGCCGCGGGTCGGCGGCAGATCGTGAGTGTTTACCGTCGCTAGAACCCCGCTGCGGTATTCGTGCGAATGCAACGGCATCCCCAGATCGTCCTTCTCAAACCAGAAGACTGAAGTCCCAAGAACGCCGCGCTCCTCTAAGTATTCGCGGACCCACGGCTCAACCGTTCCCAAGTCTTCTCCGATCAGGATCGCGTCGGCCCGGTGAGCTTCAAGTAGCAGAACCCCCACCATGGCTTCGTGGTCGAAGTAGACGTAGGTGCCGTCAGCAGGTCCACCATCACTGGGATGCCACCAGAGCCTGAATAGACCCAGGATGTGGTCGATACGTAGCGCGTCGGCCAGTTCCAGCGCGGAACGAATGACCTGGCGGAAGGGTTCGTACCCGACCTCGGCAAGCCTGGAGGGAATCCAGGGCGGTTGCGTCCAGCTCTGCCCCTTTTGGGCATACATGTCCGGTGGTGCCCCGACATACATGCCCGGCGCGAACAGCTTGGGCGAAGACCAGTAGTCGGACCCCGACGGGTGAGTTCCAACGGCCAGGTCCGCCATGACCCCGATCGGCATGCCGATCCGACTCCCGACCTGGTTGGGGACGCGGAGCTGGTTCGCCGCGACCCACTGCAGCCACTGGTAGTAGCGGATCAGGTCCGCATGGTCTGCAGCGAAAGCTTTCGATTGGTCTGTCGCAGCACTTCGATATTCCTTGGGCAGGTCGGTGGTGCCAAGGACCTCTGTGATCGCCGACCAGAGCGCGTGATTGAACAGGTCCTGCCCGCCTGCAAGGCAGAACGCTTCGAACTCCGCCTGCCGGTACACGGCGCGCGGAACCGCGTAAATAAGCCGTAGCGCCCGGTCTTTAGCTTCCCAGGTCGCGTCCCGATCCAGCTGGGCGTCCTCGGCCTCGTTTGATACGGAAGCGCGGAGCTTCGCGATCTTCTCACGCTTGCTTTTACCGAGGGACGCGTATTCCAGGATCGCTTCAGGCCGAATGTAGGTGACGTTCAGCCAGCGCCGGGAGACAGGACGGTACGGGGAGTTGTCGATCGGCACAGTGCTTTCCGACGCGTGGAGCGGGTTGATCAAGACGAAATCGGCACCCTCCTGCCCGCAAACAGCAATGAGGTCCGCGAGGTCCTCAGCGTCACCCACACCCCACGACCCGCGGGACATGACCGAGTAGGCCTGCACGTTGACGCCCCAGTAGCGCTGTTCACCAGAGAGCACCCCGGGTGCCAGTCGGGCAGGAACCACGTAGAGGGGCGCAGACACGGGCTCGCCCTCATCTATCCGCGCGTAAACACTGTGGTACCCAAGAGGCAAAGTGTCAGGGATGACAAACGTTGCCCGTCCCCGGAGCGTGCCGTCGACTAGACGAGGAGCAACGTAGACGTCCTTCGCTTCCAGTGCCCCCGACCCACCGTCTTCCAGCACGTACCAGGCGTTGACCTTTTGTCCATCATCGAGGTGAACCTGGAGTTCCGCTTCGCTTCCCAAACGAACAACGGTGCACACCGGGAGCGTCAGCATCCAGGGTAGGTCTTCCGCATGGCGGATCGCCCGCAGCACAGCTTCGTTAGAACACCCCGGCATGACAGGCACGCCCATGGCGGAGAGGACCTTCAGTAGGGAGTCGGCAGAGACTTCGGTCAGGTCACCTCCGAAGCCGTAGTACGAGGTCGCAACGCGGTTCAGGTCCGCCAAGTGGCGTAGCGCGTCAATGTCAACCGGAGTCCGCTCTGTTTGGACTTCTTCGTCCACATCTCCCCCTTGAGTTCGAAGGAACCCGCAACTCCTGCGGGCCACGCTTTGTAGGATACCGTTTCCAGACCCTGAGCACGGACCTCTTCGCCCTGGTGAGAGGGTAAGGATGAAGCTATGCGCCCTGCAGTACAAGTCCCGGAAGTCCACCAGGAACCCGTCGCCTCAGTGTTGCGGGTTCTTCAACTGGAGCCACGCAAAGTTGTTTCTGACGTGGATGCCACATTTGTTGGTCAGTCCCTGCCGCAAGCGCGGCGCATCTACGGAGGGCAGGTGATAGCCCAGGCTCTTCTGGCAAGCGCCGCAACCGTTTCTGACCCGGCGCGATTACCGCATTCCCTTCACGCCTATTTCCTGCGCGGTGGCCATCCCGGGGAGCCCCTGGACTTTGACGTGTCCGTCCTACGCGACGGCGGTTCCTTCTCTGCCCGGTCTGTCAACGTCGAACAGTCGGGACGCGAACTGCTGGTGATGAACTCGTCTTTCCACGCGAACGAGGGGGGCCTGGGCTCGCAATCGCCCGCGCCCGAAGTGGTTCCGCCGGAGCAGGCTGACTCGGCCCTGGCGTTGTTCCGGGACCTGGACCATCCCGTTGCGAAGTTCTTGGGCAAGACAGCGGCATTCGATGTCAGGCACGTGCAAAAGTCTCTGTACGTGGGTCCGGCCCCCGAACGCGAATCCGTGCAACAGCTTTGGATGAAGCCCCGAACACCGATCCCTTCGTCGTCGCAGGTTGTTCAAAGGGCCCTGCTGGCCTACGTCGTTGACCAGGTGATGCTAGAACCTGCTCTGCGTTCTGTCGGGTTGCATTGGTCCGTCCCTGGGCTCTCACTTGCGTCCTTGGACCATTCCATGTGGTTCCACAGGGACGTGGACGTGAACCAGTGGCTCCTGTTTGACGGCACCTCAACGTCTGTCGGTGGAGGCAGAGCCAAAGCCGACATCAGGATCTTCTCGGAGTCGGGGGAACTGCTGGCCTCCGCAGCCCAAGAAGGCATGGTGCGGGTCCCTGAGCCCGGCAGAGCATCTGCCGGGCATTGGACCTTCAGCGATTAGTCGCGGCGCAGGCGCCTGTGAGTCGCGCTCTTGGGCCTGGCAGCTTCCGCCCCTAGCCGCTCAATCTTGTTCTTTTCGTAGTCTTCGAAGTTCCCTTCGAACCAGTGCCATTTCGCCTGGTCTTCATCGGTGCCTTCCCACGCCAGGATGTGCGTGGCAACGCGGTCCAGGAACCAGCGGTCGTGCGTGACAACCACGGCGCAACCCGGGAAGTTCTCAAGAGCGTTCTCTAGGGAGCCCAGAGTTTCGACATCAAGGTCGTTCGTCGGCTCGTCAAGTAGTAGCAGGTTGCCACCCTGCTTCAAGGTGAGGGCCAGGTTCAAGCGGTTGCGCTCACCACCGGAAAGGACGCCTGCGGGCTTCTGTTGGTCGGCACCCTTGAACCCGAAGGCTGAAACGTAGGCCCGCGACGGCATCTCTACGTTTCCAACCTGGATGTAGTCCAGTCCGTCAGAGACGACCTCCCAAAGTGGCTTTTCTGGGTCGATCCCCGCACGGTTTTGGTCGACGTAAGAGATCTTGACGGTCTCGCCAATGCTCAGGTCCCCGTCGTCCAGGTCTTCCAGTCCAACGATGGTCTTGAAAAGCGTGGTTTTACCAACACCGTTGGGACCGATGACCCCGATGATGCCGTTTGGCGGTAGGGAGAAGCTGAGGCCGTCGATCAGGACCCGGTCCCCAAAACCCTTCTTCAGCTTCTTTGCGTCGATCACAACAGAGCCCAGGCGCGGCCCAGGCGGGATCTGGATCTCTTCAAAGTCAAGCTTGCGGGTGCGCTCGGCCTCTGCCGCCATCTCTTCGTAGCGTTCAAGGCGGGCTTTCTGCTTCGCCTGCCGTCCCTTGGGGCTGGTGCGAACCCAGTCCAGTTCGTCCTTCAATCGCTTCGCTAGCTTCTGGTCCTTCTTGCCCTGGATCTGAAGCCTGCGCTGTTTCTCTTCAAGGTAGGTGGTGTAGTTACCTTCGTAGGGGTACAGCCGCCCGCGGTCCACCTCCGCGATCCATTCTGCGACGTGGTCCAGGAAGTACCTGTCGTGAGTGATCGCGATGACGGCACCCGGGTAGGACTTCAGGTGCTTCTCCAGCCACAGCACGGACTCGGCATCCAGGTGGTTGGTGGGCTCATCGAGCAGTAGCAAGTCGGGCGCTTCCAAGAGCAGCTTGCACAGGGCGACGCGGCGCCTTTCACCTCCGGACAAGACGTTCACCGGAGTGTCCCCCGGGGGGCACCGCAGCGCATCCATCGCCTGATCCAGTTGCGAGTCCAGGTCCCAACCGTCTGCCGCGTCAATCTCGGTTTGCAGCTCACCCATCTCGGCAAGCAACGCGTCGAAGTCCGCGTCCGGGTCAGCCATGGCCTCAGAGATCTCGTTGTACCTGGCCAGCTTCGAAACCATGTCCTTCACGCCCTCCTGGACGTTTTCAAGGACGGTCTTGGTTTCATCAAGCTTTGGTTCTTGCTCCAAAATCCCAACAGAATACCCGGGGGTTAGTCGGGCTTCCCCGTTGGATGGCTCATCAAGCCCCGCCATGATCCGCAAGATCGAAGACTTGCCCGCCCCGTTCGGTCCGACCATGCCGATCTTTGCGCCGGGCAGGAAGGCCATGGTGACGTCGTCAAGGATGACTTTGTCGCCGTGTGCCTTCCTGGCCCTGACCATTGAGTAGATGTACTCAGCCACTTGTCTATCTCCTGCCGCAGAGCTTTTGCTTTCTCCCTATGCTAGACGGAAGAAAAAACCAGGAGGCAACCACTCTGCCTTTGGCTAAGCGGCTTTTGTCTCTTTGTGGTCCTCCGCAGGCACAGCCAGCCCCACAGGGGGTTCTTCCTGTTCATCGCTGGCGTCCTGTTCCCCACCGTCACCTTCAGTGGGCCGCACCACCGGCTCGCGGCGCAACCTCGAGAAGCTGGCAACACCGAAAACCAAGTCGTGCCCTATTGTGACCGCGTGAATTGCGATGTCCCCTTGTGCCTCGCCATCCTTGTTGATCCAGTACTGTGCGGCGGGGCGTCCCACAACAACGATGGGAGCGCCTCTCCGCAGCGACAGTTGGCTGTGTTCGGCAAGGACACCCCAGGTTTTCACCGTGAACCAGCTGGGCTCCCCGTCTTCCCATTGCCCGTCGTCACGCCGCCTGGCCCTTGGCACGGCCATGCGGAACCGTGCGAAGGGTTTCGTGTCCTCTTCAGCGCTACGGTGCAACGCAACATCTGATGCGACCCTGCCCCTCAAGATCATCAGGTCTTGCAAGCTCATGAGTGTTTCCTTTCAAAGTTGGGTGAGGAGCGCGTCTGCACTCCACCCCAACCCTCGGGGAAACCCAAGGCTCCACGGGCTCATCCTTGCCCGGGCTGTGGAAAGCCGCCTACTCAGCCTTCTGGGGACGCGCCATCAAAACCAGGGAAGGACTCCCGAGCCTGCGCCACCACGTCCGCAGCCAGAGACCGGTAGTATCCGGGTTCCTCGGACTGTTGCGCAGGGAACAGAGCGCGCCGGTAGTACTCGAGTTCAATGATCGAATCCTGGATGTCTAGCAGAGCACGGTGAGTCCCGTTCTTTTCAGGGGCTGACGTGTAGGCCCTGGGATACCAGCGTTTCGCGAGCTCTTTCACCGTGGAAACATCGATGATCCTGTAGTGCAGGTGGTCCGTCACTTCCGGCATGTAAGCGCGAAGAAAACGCTGGTCCTGCCCGACGGAGTTGCCAGCCAACAGGGCGGTCCCCGGTTCCGGCACTATCTCTTTCAGGTAATCCACGATGACTTTCTGGGCATCTTGAAGGTCCATTCCACCCTGAAGCCGCTCAAGTAGTCCGGAAGCGGTGTGCATGTCACGGACGAAGTCGTCCATCTGTTCCAGTGCCGCTTCCGATGGTTTGATCACCACTTCGATTCCCGGCGCCAACGGGTGCAGCACGGAGTCCGTGACGATAACCGCGACCTCGACTAACTCATCAACTGCGGGGTCCAGCCCCGTCATCTCACAGTCGATCCAAACGAAGGGGGTCTTGGCAGCTTTTTGAGGAGGGGTCAGATCATTCACGTTTCTCACGATAGTCCGGGTTTCCAAGGACTTGCGAGGCGGGTCGTACACTGGGCGACGTGAGTGAGACAAAACAGACCGTGACCGCTGCCAGGGTAGAAGACGCCGCCCGTCTACTGGATGGCGTCGCCAGGCTCACCCCTATCCAACCTATCGAGCGCCTCTCTGACGTCGCAGGCGTTCCCGTGGTGGTGAAGCGCGAGGATCTGCAGCGATGCAGGTCTTTCAAGATGCGTGGGGCCTACAACAAGATCGCGCGTCTCTCGCAGCAGGAACGGGAGCACGGGGTCGTGTGTGCTTCGGCAGGGAACCACGCGCAAGGCGTTGCACTCGCCTGCTCTGAACTTGGGATTGACGGGACCATTTACCTCCCCTCGTCCACCCCACGCCAAAAACGGGACCGCATCGAAAGTTTGGGTGGCGACCACGTCCAAATGGTCTTCGTTCACGGCCCGTTCGATGAAGCACAGGCCGCCGCGAAGTCGGACGCCACCGAAACAGGGCGCATCTATGTCCACCCGTTCGATGACCCGGACGTTATGGCCGGCCAGGGTTCGATCGCAAAAGAGATCTCAAACCAGCTTGGCTCAGACCTGGGGACGGTCCTGATCCCCGTTGGCGGCGGAGGCCTTTTGGCGGGCATGGCAGCCTGGCTCAAAACGAACCGCCCGAGCGTCCGCGTCATCGGCGTGGAGCCCAGGGGCGCCGCATCGATGGCCGCAGCCCTGGAAGCCGGGCAACCCACAACCTTGGAAGACATCGACGGGTTCGTTGACGGGACCGCCGTACGGCGTGCGGGCGACCTGTCGCACGCCATAATCGGATCGTTGGTCGACCAGATTGTCACGGTCCCAGAAGGTGCAGTCGGCAAGGAAATGCTTGACTTGTACCACACTGATGGAATCATCGCCGAGCCCGCCGGGGCGTTGGCATCAGCCGCGATCGCGATGGCGGCCGCGGGGGAACTTCCCGAACTCGAGTTGCAAGGAACGACCGTTGCGATCGTCTCCGGAGGAAACAACGACCTTTCCCGATACGCCGAAGTCCAGGAACGCTCCCTTGTGTACCAGGGTCTGCGCCACTACTTCCTGGTTTCCTTCCCCCAAAGGCCCGGGGCCCTCCGCGACTTCCTGGACCAGATCCTGGGGCCCGACGACGACATCCTCTACTTCGAATACACGAAGAAGAACAGCCGCGAAACCGGGCCTGCCCTGGTGGGAATCGACATCCACGCCCGCGAAGACCTGGCGGGGCTCCGCCAGCGGATGGCCGAATCCGACCTGCAGATCGACGAGCTGGACCCCGACTCCGAGCTGCTCAGGTTCCTGATTTAGGCGCGGGAGAGTATTCTTCTACCTGCGGCGTCTTGCCCCCGTAGCTCAGTGGATAGAGCACCAGACTTCTAATCTGATGGTCGCGCGTTCGAATCGCGCCGGGGGTGCTCAGTCTTCAGCTCCTGGAGGCAGTTCCAAGGGCTCCAGGTCCGCGAAACGTCCCATCTCCTCTTCCACGTCCTCAGCCGAAAAGTCCTCGGAGTCCAACGCCACGTCAACCGTCCTGCCTGGAAGCAGCGAGAACGGGCGATTCCCGATCAGTACGGACATGGACGAGGTCGCGTCCGCGTCCAGTGTCACCTGCACCGAGTCCCTGGTTGCCACCACCGAAACCCAGTTCCCTCGAAAACACACACGGAACTTCAGTTGTTTCCATTGGGGTGGCAGGTTCGGACAGATCTTCAACCTGCCGCGCGCAAGTCGCACCCCACCAAAACCCATAACTGCCGCAGACCACGCGCCGCCCAGCGAAGCCAAGTGAAGGCCCAGGTCCGTGTTCCCATGCAGGTCGGCCAGGTCAACGTATAGGGCGCGGTCAAAGTAGTCGCGAGCAAGCTCCGTGTATCCAACGTCCGCCGCAACAATCGATTGGGAAGCAGCAGACAACGAGGAATCCCCCGTCGTCAACGGGTCGTAGTACTCAAAGTCGGCACGCCTCTGGTCCAGCGGGAACTGTTCCCCCGAAAGGTAGAGTGCCAGGATCACGTCCGCCTGTTTGATCACCTGGTGGCGGTAAATGACCAGTGGGTGATAGTTCAGAAGTAGCGGATAGTTCTCTCTGGGCACCGAATCGAAGTCCCATCGCGGCTTACGAAGGAAACTGTTGTCCTGGGCGTGCACCCCCACTTCGCGGTCAAAGGGGATGTGCATGCCGCGTTCTATCCTGCGGAACTCAAGCAGTTCAGCATCGGTGAGCCCCAGTTGTTCGCGGAGCCGCACGTAGTCCCCGTGCCGGGTCCGGTCCATCCAGGACGCCCAAAACAGTGCGTTCCGCAAGTTTTCCCTTGCCATGACGTTCGTGTAGAAGTTGTCGTCCACAACGGCCGTGTATTCGTCCGGGCCCGTAACCCCAAAGATGTGGAACTGGGGCGAGGAACCCTGGCTGGGCTGGTCCCAAAACCCCAAGTCAGCCCAAAGACGGGCGGTCTCGACCAGGATCTCAAACCCTTCCTCGACCAGGTAGTTGCCGTCACCCGTCACCCGGACGTATTGATCCACCGCATACGCGATGTCCGCGTTGATGTGGTACTGCGCGGTTCCTGCCGGATAGTAGGCGGAAGCTTCCTCTCCGCTGATGGTCCTCCAGGGAAACAAGGCTCCCTTCTGATTCATCATGGCGGCCCGGGCGCGGGCGGCATCTAGGAGCTTGTAGCGGTACCCCAGGGCAGTGCGTGCCGACTCGGGTGCAGTGAAGGTTAGGAACGGAAGCAGGTAGATTTCGGTGTCCCAAAAGTAGTGGCCGTCGTAGCCGGTCCCCGAAAGGCCCTTCACAGAGACACTGGTGCCGTCCAGCAGGCGGCTACTTTGGATCAGCTGGAAAAGGGTCCACCGCAGCGCCTTTTCGGCTTCCTTGTCACCGACTATCTCGATGTCGTGGTTCTCCCATAGCTCGAAGAAAGCGAGGGCTTGACCATCGAAGAAAGCTTCCATGCCGGCGCCCTGGTATGAGCTCAGCGTTTCCTGTGTCACCTTGGTGAGGGTAGCGATTGCTTCAGCGAGCTCCGTGGAAACAACGGCGCCCTCCTGATCAGCAGTAGAACCCTTGGGTTCACTGATCACGTCCGAACGGGCGTAGCTCAGCCATTTCCCAACGCGGAACCTCTCACCTTTCCTGACGGCCGTGTCGTAGTGGACCCGACTCGCCTGCCCGTCGTGTTCTTCACTCACCAGAACAGAAGAAGGCTCTCCGTTTGCAACGGTGAATGAGACTTCATCGCTGTAGCTAAGGGCGGCCATCATTTTGGAGCTTTGGGCCCGAAAAACTAGGCTGCCGCTGCCCTGCTCTAAGCCTCTCGAGATGACGTTGAGGTTCGCGGTCACGTCGGCCGCTCCCCGCGGGTCGCTCATCGTCGCTTCTTCTTCTGATCCGGAGGAGCTCCAGTGGTGGGACTCTTCGATCACTGAACTGACCCGGATGTCCGCGGGTCCCTCTAGTGATTCCACGGACAACTCGATTGTGGCAAGACCGGGCTGGGTGATCGACACGGCAGCACGTTGCTCAAGTTGAAGCTTGACCCCGTCGCTCCCCTCCCAAAGCACCGAATCGGTAAGAACGCCGCGACGCATGTCGAGGCGCCGTTCAGCTTCTAAAACGCGCCCCTCTTTGAAGCCAACGCGCTCCCCATTTACGAACACTTCTAGCCCTGTCGCGTCCGGAAGGGAGAGTAGCGTCTGGCCGACGCGGGCGAGGCCGTACGCGTTTTCTGCGTGGATGATCGGCCAGGTCTCATGGAAGCCGGCCAGGAGTGTCGTTGCGCTTTCACCTTCTTGGATCCGCAGTCCGATCTGACCGCGCAGCCCCAGGTAGCCGTTCGCAAGCGCAAGCAGGGCTGAAGTTGCGGGCGAGGCGTCTTCGGCGTTGGTAACAACTGTCCACGGCCCCCCACCGTCCAACAGGTGTTGGGCTTTTAGAATCCCTTCGACTCCCTGGATCATGCCGGACCCGCCGGGATTAGCTCTGACAAGTCGGACACGACCACAGTGGCCCCGGAAGCCCGGAGCGCCTGAGCTCCCGCGCCCCGGTCAACCCCTACGACGTGTGCGAAGTGGCCGGCCCGCCCAGCCGCGACGCCGGACAGCGCGTCCTCAAAGACAATTGCTTGTTCCGGGGAGCTACCCACCAGGCTCGCTGCCGCCAGGTAGGTGTCCGGGAACGGCTTGCCGGGCAAACCTTGTTCCACCGCGTAAACGCCGTCAACCACGACCGGGAAATAGTCCGCGAGCCCGCTCAGTTCCAAGACGTCCCTGGCGTTTTTGGACGAGGAAACGACTGCCATGGGAATCTCGAAGCGAGCGACGTGCTCCAGGAACGCCGCAGAACCCGGGTAAGGGGTGATCCCTTCTGTCTGCAGGATTGAAGCAAAGTTAGCGTTCTTGTCTTCTGCCATCCCCCAAATGGTGGGGCCACTGGCCTCACCCTGCTCCGGTCCGCCCGGGGGCAGGCTTATTCCACGGGAAGCGAGCAGGGAAGCGACCCCGTCGATTCGGGCCTTGCCGTCGATGTGCGCGTAGTAGTCATCTTCCGTGTAAGGGGCCACGCCGCGGGCCTCCAGGAAGGGAGTAAAGAGGTCTGACCATGCGGCCTTGTGCAGGTCAGTCGTAGGCGTGAGCACGCCATCTAGGTCAAAAAGCAGTGCGGTTACTTCCCCATTTTCAACCTTGTGGGCCAAGCTTTTGCTGTCTTGCAACGGGCGCCTTTCCTTGTCGCTTCCATGTAGTTCCAAGGTTAACGAAAGGAAGGCCCGGAAAAAACGCGGGTGTTTGAGTTCACGGCGGACCCCGGTAAATTCCGGGGTCCGCCGCGGTTTGAAGCTCGAAGGCTACCTCTCTATGCGTCTACCTACGGGCTTTTGTCTGTCTATCTGCGGGCTCGTCGCGCCACTAGCGTCAAAGCAGCTCCAGACGCCACAGCCACTGCTCCCAGAGCCCAGAGCGCAGTCGAGTTTGCTCCGGTCTTTGCTAGCGTCGGGGGCCTCTTTGTGGGAGGGACGGAAACGGTTTGGCCCCGGTCTTTCAGGTCGGCATGAACCGTGACCTGTTTCTGTTTCTCCCACAGCTCTTCGAAGACAACGATGCTTGTCCCTTCAAGAGCGCGGGAGTCGAACGTGAACTGGACGTCGACGCAACCGTCAGCTGAATCGGGAGTGAAAACCAGTTTGGAGGTCACTTCCTTGCCACCTGAAAGCAGCTCTTTCCCGCTGGCCGCCTCCATGAGTTTCCCCTTCAGGGTGTATTCGGTTCCTGGTTTCAGGTCCAGGTAGCAGACGGTGTCCTTGATCGTCGCTTCCTTGGTTGCTGGCACAACCTTCTTGTTCTCTGGGCCGGTCGCGGTTGTTCCAATCTGGGGGTCACCCGTGATTGTGTACTGCTCGGTCACGTCTGGGATCGTGCTCACGAACGGCAGGACCCGGTCGTCTCCGGCAAAGGTGTGGACCACCTGGTAGGTGCCACGCTTTGGGCGACCAGCCTCGTCCAGCAGCAGTTTCCAAGAAAGGTCCGCCTGACCCAGGTAGACACCGTTCTTAGCGGGAATCGTCAGAGTTTTCCCCACCTGGGTGGCGTCAGCCAGATCCAAGACTTCTACGCCTTCCGGCCAGAAGTACAGGTGCTGCTCAATGACTTCCGTGTCAGCACCGTAGCCGGCCCCTCCTTTGAAACTGGGGTGGTCTTCGGGTAGTCCTGAGATCCAGACGTCATCTACCAGGTAGGTGTTGTCAATCGTTGGTTTTACTGTCAGGTTCGATTCCACTTTGCCGTCGTAGCGAGTCGAGGAGTGTTCGCTGTCGACCCCGTAACCGTCTGACCAGTCTCCCGCAATCATGTGCAGGTCTTCCTTGGCGATCTGGGGCTGGGCCGCAGCTTCCATCTTCCAAACCCAGACGATAAAGCCCGGTTCGGCCTCGTATTCGGCCTCTACCCGATAGGTCCCCGGCCCTGCCGCCACCAGCTCAGCGTGGGCTACAGGCTCCGCACCTGCCGGGACAGTGCTGGTTGGCGTTGCTGGCTTTTGGCCCGTGTAGTAGGCGGTCCCGGTGAACTTGACTTTGAGTGGGACGTAGCCGTCCTTGCCGGGAAGCACACCGCCCTCTCCCAGCCACAGCGGGTTCGAGTGCAAGGGGTCTGCCTTAACCTCAAGGCTGTCAGCAATCACCTTCTGCCCTGGCTCGATGAACTTCGATCCGGCCTTCTCCGTGTTTGAGGTGAGCATGGGCTGGAAGTCGTGCAGTAGCTCGTCTGTTGGTGGGGGCGGGTCCAAAATGGCCCGGGTGCCGGGGACCTGGGTGATGGTGGTTTGGGTTCCGTTCGAACGTTCAAACGCCCCCAGAGCCGTTTTGGTGGCAATGGTCCCAAAGGTAACTTTTGCTTTTACCGTGCCGTTCCCTGTTGAGGTTCCGGGCAGGGTGATCGCTGAACTTGCGGTTTTCCCTTTCCAAGTCTTTCCGTCACTGCTCAGGGTTCCACCCCCGCCGGCACCCTTGTCGAAAAGACCCGGGCCAGTAAGGACCACCGTCATGTCGACACCTGAAGTCCAGGTGCCGGCAGGCATCGCCTTCACTCCAAGTTCCACCAGATCAAAGACCTGCCGGTTCTCCGAAGCCTGGAAGGTTGCTTTGCCCGCAACGTATTTCGGGGTGTTCTTCCTGGCGTCGTCAGCCATGGTCTGCGCCATCTGCGCAATGATGGGCCCCGCTTGGCCGCCATTGTCGGTCAGGGTTCTAGCGAACCCAGGAAGATGTACCCGGCCGCCACCGGTCTCATAGTTCAGGTGAGCAAGGGTTGAGACTGCGGCGCGAATCCCCGCGTCCTCGTTGCTTCCGTACTTCGAGAGCACGTGAGCCATCTGGTAGTTGTCTTGTAGCTGGAGTCCTTCCGAAACCCCTGTGGGCAGGTGCTGTAGCACCGGCGTTTGCGCTGTCTTTGCCCCAGTTGGAGTGGCGGAAGTGAAGTCAATGCACCACTCGGGGTTCCCTCCGATGTCGAAGGCTCCGAGCCAGTGGGCGGACCCGGCACCCAGGGCGTACCGCCACAGGTATCCGCTACCCAGGCTGACTCCGGGAAGCGTCGTTGGACCGGCGAGGCTACCCAGTGTCCCGGTGGCAGTAGCCGCACTGGCCATCATGGGAGCCTTGTCGGGCTCTGACGATTCCAGTTCTCCCGGTTCGAAGGCTTCTTCCGATTCTCCAGGTTTGGACGCTTCTGCGGGTTCCAGCAAAGAGTCACCCTGCGGGTCTGTAGGTAGATCCCTGAGCTGCTTAGCTAGCTCATCGACTCTTTGCTGGTAGGGGTCAGGGGACTCATTCCCCTGGGCAACCCCCTGTAAAGAGAGACTGAGCATCAGTGGAAGCGTTAGTGCCCCCACTCCGACCACCCTCGTTCGCCACTTTGTCCTTCGCATCCTGCGCTCCTGTTCGTTTCAGGTTGTTGTTAGTTGCGGCCGCTCTGCGCGGCAACAGCTAGAAACGTAGCTAGGCAAGGAACGCATGTGCGGCCCGCTTCCCGTAGCCTGGGGAAAACCCGCAATCACGCGTGCTGGGGACAACAACCCTTCCGGACAAGAACTCCTGTAGCAGAAACAACCCGCATCAGAACAACAGGCGCGGGGACAACCGGTGTAGAGACAAAAAGAGCGGGGCCCCTTTCGGGACCCCGCTCTTTCAGTCGTTTGTTGTGTCTAGCCGCGGAAGCGGATCGCTGCGACCAACTCCACAATGCCCCAGGCAATAGCGGCGATGCCCATCATGATCCACATGACCATGGCTCCGAACATGGGCGACACAATGATCGCGATGCCCGCAAGGATGCTGACGATGCCGTAGAAGATCGCCCATCCCTTAGAGCCGGACATGCCGACACCCGCGAAGGCCTGGAAACCTTCAAAGATCCACGCGACGCCGATCATGATGACGATCCACCAAACAACAAATACTGCTGTCGTGGGGTTCTCGGCGATCAGCAGAGCGCCTGCGACAACGGCCAGGATGCCAAGCAGGATCCGGCCAACGCGTCCCCAGGCTGAGATCTCTGAGCCAAAGATGCCGCCAAAGAAGTAGGCAACGCCAGCGATGATCGCGTAGACACCAAGGATGATTGTGAGCCCAACGGCGAACACCGTGGCGCTCTTGCCGGGCCAAACAAGCATGATGACGCCCGCAGCGACGCTGAGGAACCCCACCACCGCAAGCCAGGTACGGGACGTTGTCCTCACCTGTGAAATGAGATCGTTACTCATAGTTATAGAGCCTTCCGTTTAACGTTTTAGGGACCGGCAGTCGACCGGATCCGTCTCAAACATAGCGCCAAGACGGGAGACTCGCGCGGCCAACTCGTGGGACCGCTTAGTCCTCGGGCTGGATCAGACCTTTTTCGTAGCCCTTAGCCAACCTGCGAGGAACGCGGAGTTCACGGCCCCCAACACGTATTGTCTGAAGCTGGTCCAGGTCCGCCTTCCAAGACGAGCGGCGGGTGCGGGTGTTCGAACGCGACATCTTGCGCTTGGGTACTGCCATCGCTGATCGCTCCTTACTGCGTTGCAGCCGGGCCCTTGACCCGGACAAAAAAACTTGCCGCCAGGTGGGAAATGCCACCCTGAGCGGCCTACAAGCCCAAGCTTCGCATGCCAGGGCCTTGAGCGGTAACCCAAGTGAGACAATGTCGGCATGTTCACGCTTCGCACAGGTTCCCAGGCCAGGGCCGAGATCACCGTGAAACGCTCCCGTTTTATCACAACCTTGATGCGCACCGACACGACCGAGCAGGCTCGTGCTGCCATCGCGGAGGTGAAGCGCGAGTTCCCCGACGCCCGTCACAACTGTTCTGCTTTTGTGATCGCGTCCCAGCAGGGCCCAAACAGGGCTCACTCAAGTGATGACGGGGAACCGTCTGGAACGGCGGGTCCCCCGATCCTTGAGGTTTTGCTTGGCGATTCGCTGGTTGACGTCACCGCCGTGGTCACCCGGTATTTCGGGGGTGTGTTGCTTGGCACAGGCGGGCTTGTTCGGGCTTACACCGACGCGACGAAAGCGGGCGTGGCAGTAGCTGACCTGGTGGCCCTGAGGACCCTGAAGAAGGTGGAGGTCCGCGTTCCGCTCAAGGTCGCGGGGCGTTTTGAGTCGGAGATCCACGCCCGGAGCTGGCCCGTCCTTGAAAGCTCTTGGGAAGAACAGCTCTCTCTAACTTTGGGACTAACCGAAGTCGAGGCTGACGAACTCGCTTTGCTCACCGCGGAATTGACCCGCCGCCCTGCGCAACTACGCGACTTGGGAACCACTGTGGTTGAGTCGCCAGTGTCCGGCTAGGAGTCGTCCCCTACGCTTGGGCCTTAAGACCCGTAGGCTCTTGTGAGGCCGGGTTTGAATACCGAATGCGGCTCAGACGTGAAGCGGAAGGAAGCTTGCAAGCATGGCGAACATTAGACCCTCCGTGTGCTCAACCATCGGTGGCACCCCCCTGGTCCGGATCAACAGGCTGGCCGGCGACGGCGCTGAGGTCCTGGCGAAACTGGAGTCCTTCAACCCGGCAGGTTCGGTTAAAGATCGAGTTGCCCGCCAAATCCTTGACGCAGCCAAAGCAAGCGGGGAGCTGAAAGAGGGGGGAACTGTCGTTGAGGCGACCAGTGGCAACACTGGGATTGCACTCGCGATGGTGGGTGCGTCCCGCGGCTACAACGTTGTGCTCACCATGCCCTCGTCCATGAGTAAAGAACGCCGTGCCCTGGCGCGGGCGTACGGTGCAGAAGTGGTTCTTACGGACCCTGCCAAGGGAATGAAGGGCGCGGTTGAGGCCGCGGAGGCGATCGTCGACAGACGTGAGGGCGCGATCCTTGCCCGCCAGTTTGAAAACGCCGCGAACGCGGAAGCACACAGGCTCACTACCGCCCAGGAGATCTGGGATGACACGGACGGGGCGGTCGACATCTTTATCGCCGGGATTGGCACCGGCGGAACCATCACGGGAGTCGGCGAAGTTCTGAAGGAACGCAAGCCTGGCGTCGAGATCATCGCGGTCGAGCCAGCTGAATCACCTCTGCTAACCGAAGGTAAGGCGGGCCCCCACCTGATTCAGGGTATAGGTGCCAACTTCGTCCCGGGAGTCCTGAACCAAAGCGTGATTGACGAGATCATCACAGTGCCCGGAGAAGAGGCTTTGAACGTGGCTCGTGCCGCTGCCTCGCAGGAGGGCCTGATGGTCGGGATCTCAGCAGGCGCCGCGCTCGCCGCCGCCCGGGAGGTTGCGAAGAGGCCTGAGAACGCTGAGAAGACGATCGTCGTACTGCTTCCGGACACGGGAGAGCGATACATTTCGACCAAGCTCTTCGAACACCTGATGGACTAGACAGCCCAGACGGACCCACCAAGCACAGACACGCCAAGCAAGACAGACTTACCAGACACAACTGACTCGCCAGACTCGCCAAGCACCAAAACGCAAACACGAACACGCCAAACACGAACACGCCAAACACGAACACGCCAAGCACAAACACGCCAAACAAGCCAGACTTACCAGACACAACTGACTCGCCAGACTCGCCTGACACGACGAACTCGCCTGACACGCCAAGCACGACGAACCAGATGGACTAGCAACGGAATGAAACTGCCCCACCCCTTGAGGGAAATGAAGGAAGACCTGCAAGCCGCGCAGGAAAGAGACCCAGCGGCCGGTTCAGCTCTGGAAGTTGCGTTGTTTTATCCCGGGGTTCACGCGGTCTGGGGCTACCGGCTAGCCCACTCCTTGTGGAAGTCCGGGATCCGTTTCCCGGCTCGTGCACTGCAAAGTGCGACGCGGTTCTTCACCGGTGTCGACATCCACCCGGCCGCTCAGATCGGCAGGCGACTCTTCATAGACCACGCCATGGGCGTTGTTGTTGGGGAAACTGCCGAGATCGGCGATGATGTGCTGATCTTCCATGGCGTCACCCTTGGTGGGGTCACCCAGGAGCAGGGCAAGCGCCACCCCACTGTTGGCGACCGCGTGATTTTGGGTGCGGGGTCGAAGATCCTTGGCCCCGTTGAACTTGGGTCGGACGCTAAGGTGGGCGCTAACGCGGTTGTCGTCCATGACGTCCCGGAAAAGGGTGTCGCTGTCGGCGTGCCTTCGCACCTGGTTGGTGAGAAAGGTGCCCTGGGTTCCCACCAGCACGGGCTACTCAAGCCGGTCTTACCGCAGGACTCGCGTGAAGCCTGCAGTGACGACCAGGGCGTACTCCGACACGTCCGCGTCACGAACATTTCCTCAGAGTTCAAAGCGACTTACCTTCACGAAGACGGGGTCATGGTGGAGCCGGCCCTCCACATCTAGCCTGCGTGCGTAGTCTTCACGCCAGACCACTTACTCCGAGCCCGGTAGGCACGTTTCCAGGCGATTCCCCCACTTTTCTGCCTACAACATCCCGAGTAAACGCAACCCCACTTACTCCAAGCCCGGTAGGCACGTTCCCAGGCGATTCCCCCACTTTTCTGCCTACAACATCCCGAGTAAACGCAACCCCACTTACTCCAAGCCCGGTAGGCACGTTCCCAGGCGATTCCCCCACTTTTCTGCCTACAACA
>CAYFRO010000001.1:26645-78083 GCA_964345565.1 uncultured Actinomyces sp. | reverse complement strand
AGAGATACGTTGCAGAACGTATTGGGGTGCGATCCTCCCGTCCTCGGGTTCGTTCCAGCCCATCGGGTAGGACTCCTTCAACCGATTCAGGTACCGCCACCAGCCGGACAGGTCCTCTTTCTGGTCTGCCGGCAAGACCTCTTTCAGGTCTGCGTTCAACATTTCAATGACCTTCTTCAGGTCACCCACAATGGGGATGTCCGCGAAGCGGTTCTTCGAGATCTCTGCGGCGTCAATGTCAACGTGGATGACTTTGGCGCGCGGCGCGAAAGTTTCTAGGCGGCCCGTGACGCGATCGTCGAACCTGGCGCCGAGCGTGATCAGCAAGTCCGCGCGCTGCAAAGCCCCAACCGCAGCAACCGTGCCGTGCATGCCGGGCATGCCCAGGTTGTGGGGGTCGGAGTCCGGGAAGGCACCACGGGCAGTGAGGGTGGTGACAACGGGAGCGTCGGTTAGCTTCACCAGTTCGGCCAGCTGCTCCGATGCGCCCGAACGGATCACTCCCCCACCCACGTAAAGCACGGGTGCCTGGGCGGCTGCAATTGCTTCGGCAGCTGCCATCACCTGTTTCTTCGAAGGCTTCGCTGGGACGCGGTAGCCTGGGATTTCCATCTTTGGAGGCCAAACGAAGTCCAGCTCCCCTACCTGCGCTGTCTTTGTGACGTCGACCAGGACGGGGCCGGGACGGCCAGTCTTCGCAATCTCAAAGGCCTCGGCGATCCTTGCGGGCACTTCTTCCGCGCTCGTCACTAAGAACGAGTGCTTCGTGACGGGCATGGACGCGCCCACGATGTCGGCCTCCTGGAAGGCGTCGGTGCCGATCAGCTCTGCGCCGACTTGGCCGGTGATTACGACGATGGGAACCGAGTCCAGGTTCGCGTCGGCTAGTGCCGTCATCGTGTTCAGTGCGGCCGGCCCGGAGGTCACGATCGCGCACCCGACCTTGCCGCTAGAAATGGCGTACCCCTCTGCGGCGTGTCCCGCCCCCTGTTCGTGACGCACCAGGATGTGGCGAATCTTCGAGTCCATTAGCGGGTCAAACGTTGGCAGGATGGCCCCGCCCGGCATCCCGAAGACTTCGGTGACACCAATTTCTTCCAATGATCTGACGATGGCTTCTGCGCCGGTCATGCGCTTCGGTTTAGTCACTGCTAACTCTCCGTCCTTGCACTACCTGGGGGTTGCCCCCCGCCTTACGACAAAAATCCCCTCGCTTTCGCGTGGGGATATAGGCGTGCGGCCCACCTGTCAGACAGCAGGAACCGCACGCCACGGTACAGCGACCGAGTAAACGGCGACACGGAGTTCCTGCTTGCTTAGCACGAGGCCAATAGTACGCACCGCCAGGTGGAGCCGCTTCGCGTCTCACACTCTGGGTCCAACAAAGGCCTCGGCTGTCGCAAAGGAATCCCTTGGTGGTGCGGTAAGCCACCGGCATACCCTCGTATTCAGGGATCAAGCCGGGATAACATGGCAGGGAACCATTGGATCTTTTTAGCAGAAGGTGGCTTGGCGTGACCGCCGTTTTTGAGTACTTGGCCTCAAACCCCCTCATCTACCTATTCCTGTTAATCGCGGTCGGGATGTTGATCGGCCGGATCAGGGTGCGTGGAGTCTCCCTGGGCGCCGCTGCTGTGCTGTTTGCAGCTATCGGTTTCACAGCCTGGGCTGGGGAACTCGGGGTAGCAATTGAGATCCCGCCCATCGTTGGGACCCTGGGACTTGTCCTTTTCGCCTTTGGCATCGGGGTTTCATCGGGAAGTTCTTTCTTCCACAACTTGAAGACGGCCGTCGGGCCGATCCTGATGATGGTGTTGCTGATGGCCGTTGCTGGGGCAACGTCCATGCTGGTTGGCACCAGGGTCCTGGGACTCTCTGAGCCGGTTGCGGCAGGAACGTTCGCCGGAGCGTTGACGAACACCCCGGCCCTCCACGCGGCGGGCGAAGCCACTGGGGACCTGGCGCAAGCTACCGTCAGCTACTCAATCTCTTACCTGTTCGGTGTGGTCGGAATGCTGGCAGCAACGATGGCTGCTCTGGCCTACGGCAAGCACGACAAGGACGCGCCAAGCCCTATCGCTAACCGCACTATCCGCGTGGAACGTGAGGACCACCCTTTCGTGGGCGATCTTTACGAGAAGATGGGTGGAACGATCACCTTTTCTCGTCTCCGCAGAGGTGAAGAAGGGCCGATCTCCCGTCCCGCAATGTCCGATACTTTGGACCCCGGCGACCTGGTAACGGTTGTCGGTCCGAAAGACGCTGTCAGCCGAATCTCAAACGAACTCGGCCACGGATCCTCGCACTCGCTTATGCGGGACCGTTCGTACCTGGACTTCCGCAGAATCACCGTTTCGGACCCGAAGATCGCCGGTCACACCGTGGGTAGTTTGGGTTTGGCTCAGAAATACTCGGCCACAGTCTCGCGTGTGCGACGCGGGGACGTGGACATGGTTGGCGAGCACGACTTGGTGTTGCAACTGGGCGACCGCGTTCGCGTTGTCGGGCCGACCTCGAAGATGAAGGAAATAACCAAGTTCTTTGGTGACTCGGCACGTGGGTTGTCCGACATCAACCCGATCGGTCTTGGCCTTGGTCTGGCGCTCGGTATCGCATTGGGACTGGTCCACATCCCGTTGCCGGGTGGCGCGTCCTTTGCGATTGGTGCGGCAGCTGGAACGCTGATAGTCGGCTTGGTGTTTGGTCGGATCGGCAGGATTGGCCCCTTCGTAACCGCGATCCCCTTCACCGCCACCCAAGTGCTGATCGAGTTCGGGTTGCTGGTCTTCCTAGCCCAAGCCGGTTCCGTCGCAGGTAGCCAGATCATGGAAGCCTTCCAAAGCGGTATGTGGCTGTCCATCTTTGTCCTGGGAGTCCTGGTCACCTCGATCATGGCTGTCGGTGTGTACGTCACGTATCGCTGGATCTTCAAGATGGGCGGAACAAAGCTTGCTGGAGCTCTGGGCGGTGTCCAGACTCAGCCGGCTGTCTTGGCCTTTGCCAACGGCCGCACACACGACGATCCGCGTGTGGCGCTGGGGTACGCATTGGTCTACCCCGTTGCAATGGTCGCCAAGATCCTTATCGCAACCATGTTGGGGCTCTTCTAGCCGGGTTCGTGCCCACCCGGTTAGTGCGGTTTCGGTTGTTCCCACCTGGTTCGCACAACCCGGTCCGCACCAACCGAAACTCACTAAAACAACCTGTCTGGATCCAGCATGCTCTGCGGCACGGCCCGCCAGAGCGGACCACCAGGAGCGCTGACCCGAACACCTCGGCTTTCGAGGTCTTGAGACAGGATTCGGAACAGTGTGGGTAGGTCTAAGTAATCGCTGGTCGTGAGGCGGCGGACGTGCCAGCCGTCCCTGGTGAGATCTGCTTGGCGCCTTAGGAAACGGCGCTGGGCGGACCCGCCCTCTTCCATCTTCGCTGTCCCGTCAAACTCGATGGCGATTTGAGCCTCGGGAAAGGCAACGTCTAAGAAGTACCGGTTCCCTTGCGAAACTACTTCGTACTGCGACTTGTAGTCGGGCCGAAAGTCGGGCCCCGCCGAGTCGGAGCCTCGGGTCAAGATCTCGACTGCCCACAGGCCGATTGCTTCGGCGGGGGACTCGATTGCTGGGTCAAGGCAAGAGATCAGGTGTCGCGCACGAGCCAGGTTCTTTCTGAGTGGTAGAGCGTCCGCCATCCCCAGCATCTGCGCCACGGCTTGCTTGGTTCGTTTTTGCGAAGCCGCGAGCGTGAACTTGTCGTACTGTGCCAGCTCCCGAAGTGCCAGAGACCCATTCACGAAGGCGAGTAGCGGATGCGAAAACCGCGCCATGTCCAGGATTGTCTCAGCAAGCCCGGTCAGCCTTGGCTCTGACGTCTTGCAGGGTGACAACGGCGCGGAAGGCTTGCCTCTGAGCTCCCTGGCCTCTGCAGCGACCACCACGTGGGGACAGACCGTAACGGAACGGAAAACAGACGGGTGAGTGGTGACGGTTGCGCCTTCCCTCCAGTAGTGGATGTCCGGCGTCGAGTTGAGGATCGTGACTCCTTGCAACAGAAGCGCCGCGTCGAGAGCTGCGATCCCAGGGTTATCAGCGCCGCAACGAAGCAGGGTCGAGAGGACCCGGGCCTCCGTAAGGAGCCTTCGCACTCCCCACCTGGTTGTCTGCTCATCTATCAGCGACCTAGGAATGAAGTGGCCCGGGGCCACCCGAATCAACTCGCCTGAGCGCAACCGGCTGTCGACGCGCTCCTGACGAGACCCGATGACGAGGTCGGAAAAACGTAGTGTCATGCGTCTAGTAAGGCAGGAAGCCGCAGCCTTTAGAGGCTATTGCAGCTCTCCCTGTGGAACACAGCGCATCGCAAAGCCAAATGTCAGCGTCTCGGGGCGCAAGTGCCAACTTAAAGGTGCACCCGGGGTAGAGAGGGTGCAGCCGGGGAAACCGAGCCTGGGTTTGCGCCAACAATCGACGAGCGAATCTAACAGGAATTCGCAAAGAGCGCCTGACCCCAGGAGGTCCGGCAGCCCTGGCTGGCTGAAGAAGGCCCAGAGGGCCTAGGTCAGGAAAGTGGAGAGCACCTGGCTGGGAAGGCGGAAAGCACGAAAGCGTGGCGCTTAGCCCAGCTGGTCGGGCTTACCTATATCTTCCTGTTGCGCAACGGGGATCAGCTCCACGTCGGCAGCAGCCCTGCGGACAGCGTGCGCAACGGCCGGAGAGACACGATCATCAAAAACACCAGGGATGATGTAGTTCTCCGAAAGCTCATCCTCTGCAATAACGTTTGCGATCGCCAAGGCGCTGGCGTGAAGCATACCTTCGGTGATCTCACTAGCCCTAGCGTCAAGAACTCCCCGGAAAAGCCCAGGGAACGCCAGCACGTTGTTGATCTGGTTGGGGTAGTCACTGCGGCCGGTGGCAACGATGCGGGCGTACTTGTCGGCCTCGTTCGGGTCCACCTCAGGGGTCGGGTTCGCAAGCGCGAAAACAATCGCATCGTCATTCATCTGCTTGATGTCTTCGCCATCAAGGATGTCCGCGGCTGAAACGCCAATGAACACGTCAGCCCCTTTCATACCTTCCTTCAGCGACCCCGTGACCTTGCGGGGGTTGGTGCGCCGCGCGAGTTCACGACGTGACTCGTGCACCGAATCATCCATCTCATCAACCATCAGGGCACCGTTGCGTCCGTAGGCAACCACATCAGTCGCGCCAGCAGCCTGAAGCAAAGAAATAATCGCGGAGCCTGCCGCCCCCACCCCGGACACGACAATCCGGACGTCCTCGATGTTCTTGTCAACAACCTTCAATGCGTTAAGCAACGCGGCAAGCACAACAACCGCCGTTCCGTGCTGGTCGTCGTGGAACACAGGGATGTCAAGTTCTTCCCGGAGGCGCTGCTCGATCTCAAAACACCTGGGGGCCGAAATGTCCTCAAGGTTGATGCCGCCATAGCCGGGCGCAATCGCCTTCACAATCGACACGATCTCATCCGTGTCCGTAGTGTCCAGCACTACCGGCCAAGCATCGACGTCAGCGAAGTGCTTGAACAGGACAGCCTTGCCTTCCATCACCGGCAGGGCAGCCTCAGGCCCAACATCCCCCAGCCCAAGCACAGCAGTCCCATCCGTGACCACGGCGACGGTGTTGGCCTTCATGGTGAGCAGTCGGGCCTTGGACGGCGTGTCAGCAATAGAACGCGAAACGCGGGCAACGCCAGGAGTGTAAATGCGTGAAAGGTCCTCACGGTTACGCAAAGGAACACGCGACTTCACCGCAAGCTTCCCACCAATGTGGTCCATGAAGGTCTGGTCGGCAATAGTGTCGACCTCAACGCCTTCAAGATTGTTCAGAAGCTTCTTCACTTTGCGCCGGTGATTGGAGTTCTTCAGGTCCAAGGTCATGTCGAGGACCATGCCACGGTCCTCAACCTCCGCGATATCTAGGCCCTTGATGCCAGCTCCCGCTTCAGCCACAAGCGCCACGATGTCAGCGACTCTATGCATCGACTCATCAACCTTGAGCCGGTAGGACGCTGTATACGACGGAGAAGTTGCCATTACTTTCCTGGTTCCTTTGCTAGCCGGAAAAACCCCGAAAACACCCGCGTCAACGCGGGCCCGCTGCTGTTACCAACCGCGAGTCGCGAGCGGTCACCACCTAGGAAGACCAGTCAAAGCTCCGTCCCCTCGGCAATCACCGCATGGGCACTGACCTGTCAAGGCGCGATCCCACCGAAAAGGATCACGTCGGGTCCAGGTCAGCCACGCGGGTCAAGCGTGGAACCGGGCGTCAACCAAACAACCCGGAGCCCAGCAAACCCGCCAACTTCACCGGCGAAAGTAGCAAGCTGCTCTGCCGGTTCAGCTCCCAAGCAGCTCCATGATCAGTTCCCGGACGCGCGGCGCATCAGCCTTGCCCCTGGTCTGTTTCATGACGCCACCAACTAAGGCGCCTACAGCTTGAACTTTACCACCCTTGATCTTCGCTACGACGTCTGGGTTCGCGTCGATGACGCCCTGAATAATCGTGGTGAGCTCATCGTCATCAGAGACGACAGCAAGGCCGCGAGCCTCAACGATTTCTTCCGGCTCACCCTCGCCAGCAAGGAGGCCCTCAAGCACCTGGCGGGCTAAGGAGTCCGTCAGGGTTCCAGCGTCGACCAAACCCTGAAGTGCCGCTATCTGCGAAGGCGTGACCGACAACTGGTCCAGGCTTGTGCCCTCTTTGTTGGCAACCCGGGAAAGCTCACCCATCCACCACTTCCGTGCGGCGGCAGGGGTGGCACCGGCAGTCACGGTCGCTTCGATCGTGTCCAGGGCTCCCGCTGCGACCACGTCACGCATTTCGAGGTCTGTGAAACCCCAGGCTTCATGCAGTCGCTTGCGCTTTGCTGCGGGGAGCTCGGGGAGCCCTTCGCGCAGCTGCTCAATCCATTCTTCGGAAGGACGGACCGGAGGCAAGTCCGGGTCAGGGAAGTAACGGTAGTCATCAGCATCAGACTTGGGGCGCCCCGATGAGGTCGAGCCGTCTTCCTCATGGAAGTGCCGCGTCTCCTGAGTGATCGTGCCCCCGGCGTCCAGAACCTTTGCCTGACGCGCGACCTCGTACCTAACGGCGCGTTCGATAGAGCGGAAACTGTTCACGTTTTTCGTCTCGGTGCGGGTCCCGAAGGGCGATTCCGCGTCGGGGCGAAGCGAAACGTTCACGTCGGCACGCAAGTTCCCACGCTCCATTGCCGCATCTGAAACATCCAGAGCAATCGCAATATCTCGAAGTGCCTGGACGTAGGCCGCAGCCACCTCGGCAGCGCGTTCCCCTGTGCCTTCGATCGGCTTCGTCACGATCTCAATCAAAGGCACCGAGGACCGGTTGTAGTCGCAGAGGGAGTAGGCCGCGCCGTGGATGCGGCCGTCGGCGCCCCCAACGTGGGTGTTCTTCCCTGCATCTTCCTCTAGGTGAGCACGTTCAATCTCGACACGGAAAATCTCACCGTCGGGTAGCTCCACATCCAAGTGACCGTCGTAAGCGATCGGCTTGTCAGACTGAGAGATCTGATATGCCTTCGGCAGGTCCGGGTAGAAGTAGTTCTTGCGGGCAAAGAAAGAATCGCGCTCAATCTGAGCATTCAGCGCAAGCCCCAGGCGAATCCCGGCCTCAACCAGCTTCTCGTTAACCACCGGCAGTGAGCCAGGGAGGCCCGCAGAAACCGGAGTGACAGCCGTGTTGGGCTCTTCCCCGAACGTCACGGGCGCCGTGTCAAAAGCCTTCGAGTTGGTGTTCAGTTCGACGTGAACCTCGATGCCAAGAACGGGGTCGTACTTAGTCGTCGCTTCTTCGTAAGTCATTTGCTTTGCCATCAGTTGGATCCTCCCTCGCTGACCTCTACCACCCGCGGGCAGGCCTTCGTCCGGTCCGCGATCAGGGTTTCGATCAGGGCCGCAACGGCGTACATCGTGTCATCCCCATGAGCAGGCGCAACGATCTGCAAGCCGGTCGGCAGGCCCGCGGCGTCCACACCGTCTGGCATGGAAAGTGCGGGGACGCCCGCCAGGTTGGCAGGGATCGTTGCAATGTCGTTCAGGTACATGGAAATCGGGTCGTCCATCCTTGAACCGATTGGGAAGGCAACCGTCGGTGTTGTCGGCGAGATCATCACGTCCACGCGCTCAAACGCAGCCTTGTAGTCATCTTTGATTAGCGTGCGAACCTTCTGTGCTGCGCCGTAGTACTCGTCGTAGTGACCGGCAGAGAGGACGTGGGTGCCAAGGAGGATGCGCCTCTTGACCTCGTCCCCAAAGCCCGCCTCACGAGTCGCGCTCATGACATCCGACGCTGTCGGGTTCGGGGTATCCGGGACGACCCGCAGACCGAACCGCATCCCGTCAAAGCGAGCTAGGTTCGAGGATGCTTCCGCCGGCATTATCAGGTAATAGGCGGGAAGGGCGTATTCGAACGAGGGCGACTCAACCGCAACGATTTGTGCCCCCGCCTTCTCCAAAGCCAAAACAACGTGGTCGAAGTTGTCCCGAACCGCGTCCTCATAGCCATCGCCCAGCAGCTCTGCCGGGATCCCAACTCGCAACCCCTTCGCACCTTCTTTGAGGCGCTCACTTATCGCGGCCTCCAAGTCGGCGGGTTCACCCTTCAGGGACGTTGAGTCGAAGTCGTCGTGACCCGAAATGAGCTCTTGCAAGGCTGCCGCGTCGCGGATGTCGCGGGCGACAGGGCCGATCTGGTCCAGGGAAGACGCAAGTGCGATCGCGCCGTAGCGGGAGACCGCCCCGTAGGTCGGCTTCACACCGACCGTCCCGGTGAAACCTGCCGGTTGGCGGATCGAGCCACCCGTGTCCGACCCCAGTGCCAGTGGCACCATGTAAGACGCGACAGCGGCAGCGGACCCTCCCCCACTACCTCCAGGGATCAGGTCAAGATCCCAGGGGTTGTGGGTCGGGCCGAAAGCAGAGTGCTCGGTGGAGGAGCCCATAGCGAACTCATCCAGGTTCGTCTTCCCAATGATCGGCAGTCCTGCAGCCCTGATCTTCGCGACCACCGTGGCGTCATAGGGGGGCTTCCAGCGATCCAAAATCTTGGAAGCGGCGGTCGTGTCCAGGCCCTTGGTAACAATGTTGTCCTTGATGGCAATCGGAACGCCAGCAAGCAGTGGGAGGTCCTCACCCGCTGCGCGGCGCTGGTCGACCTGGCGGGCGGTGTCCCTTGCGCCTTGTTCATCAACCGTGATGAAGGCGTTTACGGCTGGGTCTAGTTCCTTAATCCGCTCCAGGCAGGCGTCGACCAGTTCCAGCGAAGTCACAGACCCATCGCGCAGGCCCTGGGCCATCTCGAGTGCGCTCTTGAAAATCCAGTCGCTCATTAGTCTTCCTCCAGAATTTGCGGAACCTTGAACATGCCGTCTTCCTGCTCCGGAGCCGCCGCCAATAGCTCGGTGCGATCCAGCGGTTCGCCTGCCACATCGGCGCGCATCACGTTCTCCATAGAGATGGACTGGAACGTCGGCGCAATGTCCCGCTCCGCAATGTCTGAGACAGCCGAAGCGTATTCTGCGATCACTTCGAGTTCACCGGCCATGCGCTCGGCTTCTTCATCCGTCAGCCCAATCTGGGCCATCGCCGCAAGGGCTGCAACTTCCTGCTTTGAGATTCTTGCCATGCCGTAAAGTCTAAACCGCCAGGCAATACACTAAGAACATGCCTACACGTAGTGACCAAAACAACTGCTGGCCACAGGGCAGGCTGGGCCAGGCCAGAAAACCGCAGCAGACCTCGCCACAGGACCGCAACGAAAGGCGCCTCAAAGCTTGGAAGTGGACCAGGCGCGGACTGCTGGTGACAGCGGCGGCACAGGTCGCCGGAGTCGGGGTCGTCTACGGCATCGACAGGGTCCGCAAGCGTCGCTCCCCCGGTGGCGTCAAGGGCTTCCCCACCCTCACTCCCGATGACGTTATCGTGGACGGAAACCAGATCCGGATCTACACGGAAGGTTCCCGGCTCTACCACGACCAGATTCAGGCTATCGATGACGCCAAAGAGACGGTCTACTTCGAAACCTACGTTTGGCGCAGCGACCGTCTGGGCAAAATGTTCAAGGACGCCCTGTACCGAGCGGCTCAACGCGGTGTCCAAGTATTCGTGATCTACGACGGTTTCGGTTCGCTCAAGTCAAGCGCCCGCTTCAAACATTTCAAACCCCACCCCAACCTGCACGTGCATCGGCTCGCGGAAATCCGCAAAGGTATCGTCTCCGCTAACCCGCGAGCGACGGGACGGAACCACCGAAAACTACTCATCACCGACGACAAGAGCGGGTTCGTTGGGGGATTCAACGTCGGGGTCGACTTCGGCACAGAGTGGCGCGACACCCACGTTCGTATAAAGGGTGACGCAGTAACCGAACTTTCAGTCGGGTTTCGCCGCTTCTGGAACACGTTCCGCAGGAAGCAAGACCCAGAGTTGAAGGACTGGGAAGAACTTCCCTGGTCCGGGGCCATCAGCACGGCATTCAACCTGCCCTCCAGCCTACTTTTCCCTGTAAGGGGCCAGTACCTCCAGACGATCGAGAAGAGTCGGGAAAGCCTGGAGCTCACGACCGCCTACTTCATCCCCGACCGGGAACTCCTTGCAGCCCTGATTGGCGCGAGTAAGAGGGGCGTCCGGGTCCGGGTCCTGATCCCGGAATACTCGAACCACATTTTGGCGGACTGGGTCGCCAGACCCTTCTTTGGACAGTTGCTTGAGGCTGGGGTTGAGATCTGGCTGTACCAGCACGCCATGATCCACGCCAAGACTCTTGTCGCGGACGGATTCCGCTCGATAGTGGGGACCGCGAACATCGATAGGCTCTCACTGCTCGGTAATTTTGAAGTCACAGTGCAAATCGATTCCGAGGAGTTCGGCGTCCAGATGGAACGCGTGTTCGCGAAAGACCTCACAACCGCCCGGAGGCTAAGCCTTGAAGAGTGGAACGCGCGCAGCCGCGCAACCCGGGTGTTAGAGCGGCTGGTCGCCCCCTTCTCCATCATTGTCTAAGACGGCACCCAAGCCGCTGTCCAGCAGGTCCTGAAACTTCTCGGCAGGAACTACGGGCACGCCAAGGGACTCGGCTTTGGCGAGCTTCGAGCCCGCTCCCGGCCCAGCCACCAGGGCAGAGGTTTTCTTTGAAACGGACGAGGATGCCTTACCCCCACGAAGCAGGATCTGGTTCTTGGACTCGTCCCTGTCATACCCGGGCATAGTGCCCGATACAACGATGGTGAGACCATCCAGAGTCTTCTCAAGTTCCAAGACCTCTTCAGCGCTGACTAGCGCCCCCGCCTTCTGCCACTGCGCGACGATTTCCCGGTGCCAGTCAACGTCAAACCAGTCGTGAACCGACTGCGCAATCACTTGCCCGACCCCGTCAGTGGCTGCCAGATCTTCTACCGATGCTTCCGCGATTTTCTCAATCGACCCGAATCTGCTGGCAAGAGCCCTGGCTGCGGTCGGCCCCACGTGTCGGATGGAAAGAGCAACCAGGAAGCGCCACAGCGGTTGGGTCTTCGCAGCCTCAAGCTCGCCAAGCATGATCTCAAGACTCTTGCGGGGCTTCGTGGGAACGGCGACCATTTTGCCGTCACTTCCCTTTTTAAACGCCTGGGACCAGAAGAACCTGGACTGGCGATAGTCCCCTTCCCAAACGCCCTCGTGGCGAACGCGCCGCCAGACCATGACGTCACGAACGTCCTCTGCCTTTAGATCGAAGAGGTCCTTCGCGTTGCGCAGAACTGGCTCAGCGGGAGGGGGCAACAGTGTCTCAGCGATCGCATAGGCCTTCCGCTCATCGCGGTGGTCTTCGATGCGCAGTTCAGTCCCGTCCTCAAGGAAGACGGTGTTCCCTTCGGCCAGTCGCATGATGACCAGGTCGCGTCCCATCTCGGGTTGGGTGAGCGCGGCCGCGGCCTCCGCTCCCAAGCCCTCGATATCCAGGGCACCGCGCGATCCAACGTGGATCAGCCGTTCGGTGCTCTGCGCCGGGCAGGACGCGGTGTTCGGGCACCGCAGGTCCGCATCCCCCTCTTTCGCGGGGGCAAGAGGAGTGCCGCACGAGGGGCAGCGGGTCGGCATCTGGAATTCGACTTCCGTCCCGTCCCTGTTTTGTACGACAGGGCCAACGACTTCAGGGATGACGTCCCCCGCTTTGCGCACCACGATGGTGTCGCCGATCAGGATGCCCTTGCGTTTCACTTCACTAGCGTTGTGGAGGGTGGCGTGGCGAAGGTGGGACCCCGCAACCAGGACTTTCTCAAACACCGCGAACGGGGTGACACGTCCGGTGCGGCCAACCTGGACTCTAATGTCTAGAAGGCGCGTGAAAGCTTCCTCGGGCGGGTACTTGTAAGCCACCGCCCAACGGGGGGTGCGGGACGTGGCGCCAAGAAGCCGTTGCTGCTCCAGCGAATTCACCTTGAAGACGGCCCCATCGATGTCGTGGTTCAGGCCGCCGCGCTGCTTCGCGATGCGCTCGATTTCGCGGTGGGCTTCACGCGTCGTGTGCACAAGTTCTGTGTCGGGCGCGATCGGAACGCCCCACTTTTGGATCTGCTGGTACCAGTCGTACTGGGTGGTCGGGTACTGTCCCGGCCCTTCGACCACGCCAATACCGTGCGCCATGAAAGAGAGCGTCCGCTTCGCCGTTTTCGCTGGGTTTTTCTGGCGGAGCGTGCCGGCGGCTGCGTTGCGGGGGTTCACGAACGGCCGCTGAAGCGCCGCCACTCGTTCCTCGTTCACCCGCTCGAAGTCGTCTAACCTGAAGTAGACCTCGCCGCGGATGTTCACTAAGGTGGGCGGATTCGGGTCGTTCAGTCGGTGCGGGATTTCCGAAATGGTGCGGACGTTCGCGGTGACGTCTTCGCCCACGTACCCGTCCCCGCGGGTGGACGCCTGCATCAGGACGCCGTCGCGGTACTGGAGGTTCACGGCCAGGCCGTCGATTTTCATTTCTGCTGTGGCGCTGAACTCTTCGCCCCCCAGGCGAGCACTGGTCTTCGCAAACCAGGCGTCGACCGCTTCCAAAGAAAAGACGTCTTCAAGGCTCATCATCTGAGTCAGGTGATGCACGGGGGTGAACAGGTCTGAGGCGCGGCCCCCGACGGTCGCGGTCGGAGAATCGGGAGTGGCAAGGCTGGGGTATCGGGCCTCTATCTCTTGGAGCTCCAGATAATACTGGTCGTATTCCGCATCCGAGATGGTTGGTTCGTCGCGGTCGTAATACGCGGCGCGTGCCGCATTGATGAGCTGGACCAAGTGGGACCAACGGGCCTCAGCCAACTCGATGGTTCCAAGGTCTGGACCCGACTGGTCTTCTGCGATGAACTCTTCCATTTGGCCCCTTTCCGCGTTCATTGTCCCATCACTGGAAGGCGGAGCGGGGCTAACAGGCCGACCCTGTCCACACGTTCTCCCTTTGCCACTTCCCCACAGCAGCCCTCTTCGAGGGCACAGGCGCCCCGGGGGCATGGCAAGTTCGGCTTGTGCGCAAGTTGCAACAGCTACAGGTGAGTGAGGCACTCGGGACCACTCTTTATTTTGCTTGCACGCGTGGGCCCGACTTGGGGGCGGTCGTGCCGGTGAGGGAGGGGATCATCCTGGGCCGCCACCTAGGGCTTTGTGACCCTTTCACAGAGCAGGACCACCTGAGTCTGAGCACCAACGGACACAGAGTCGTCTGTAAAGACGTGGGGACGACTAACAGGGTGAAAGCCCTAAGGCGGGTCTTCGGGTTGCGTCCCGGCCGTAGTGTCCGGGTCGGCACAAACAGGTGGACACTGCGAGCCCGCGTCGGAAGCCCAGAATGGAAGGACCCCCAAGAGCCGAAGAAGTCGCGTCAGCTGCTGGTGGCGCTCCGCTTCGTCATGCCTGTGGTTATCCTGGGTTCTCTCTCCAGGTTCTTCCTTCCCTCGGGCCTGCTTCCCTTTTTGCTGGTGGGACTGGGACTGGCTGGCGGGGGGCTTTGGTTGGGCACACTTTTCCGAAGAAAGAGGGAAAGCGACCCTGCTGGCCTGCTCTTAGAAGTCGCCGCCCTGGTTGCAAACGGCCAGGCCCCCGCTGACCCGCGACCTGGCGAACAGGGCGGACTCCCCTACTACCTAAAGCCACGGAGCAGACGCACCGGGACCGCTCCGCCCACTGGACTCGCGGCTGTCGGACCGCGGGCCCGCGCGTACGCGCTTTGGGTTGGGTCCCAAATGTTCCTGTGCTCCCACAAGGTCCCAGAGATCGGGTGGGCTCGCAGGGTCGAGGACCTAACGCGAACTCCCTCCCAGGTGCTACCGGCAGAGGATGCTCCCGGGCCTCTTTGGGAATCCGAAATGCTGGCACTACTGGAAGCCACAAAGCCGCCGGAGTCACGCCTGGCAGAAACTGTGGACCTCGAAGAAATGCTGGGCACCCCCACTCCCGAGCTCATTCACTCCAGGTGGGAGAAAAGCAGGACCGACCCGGACTCGGCATGGGCGGTTCCGCTGGGACTGAAGGATGACACGGAGCCTGGAGCCTTCCATTTCGACTTGGAAGCTAGCGGTCCCCACGCCCTGGTCGTGGGCGGCACCGGGTCCGGCAAGTCGGAGTTCCTGACCTCACTGGTCGTGGCCCTAGCGGCCTCGCTTCCGCCGGAGGCCCTGCGTTTCGTCTTCATTGATTACAAGGGTGGTGCCGGGCTGGCGCACCTAGAGGAGCTCCCCCACGTTGAGCTGTCCCTAACCGATTTGGAAGGTTCGCAAACACCGTGGCTGCTTCGAGCTTTGCGTGCCGAGGTGATCCGTAGGAAGGAAGCCCTAAGAAAGGCGGGGTTTCGCAGCTTGTCCCAGTGGCAGGCTCACGGCCTCAGCCCGGAAGGCCGGGTAGCCCCACCCCCTGCGCTAGTTGTGGTTGCAGACGAGGTAGCACTGCTGGCGCAAACTAGCCCGGAAATGCTGGAACAGCTTGGGCAGATCGGCGCACAAGGCCGATCCCTGGGCTTGCACCTGGTGCTGGCTTCCCAGCGTGCAGGCGGTGTCATTACCGCTGACCTGCGGGCGGTTCTGGACCTTCGTGTCGCGCTACGTTGTTCGGAAGACCGGGATTCAGTCGACTCCATCGGGGACCCAAGCGCCGCCCACCTGCCGCGGGTTCCTGGGCGAGCAGTGGTGCAAAGCCAGGGCAGGCGAACCCAAGTCCAGGCGGCACACACCGCAGACCCGCCCGCCTGGGTGAACTCAATCCGCATGGCGCACGCGAGATCCCTGACTGGCAAGCACCGAATGCTCCAGAAGTCCTTTCCAAGCCCCCTGCCAGAAACCTGTGGCCCTTTTGCCGCCAGCCCGGACCCCTCGGCGGACGCGGTCCAGATCGGCCTCTACGAACACCCATCGACCGCGGACCTGGAACCACTGGTGTGGGACGGAGCCCCACTGCTACTTGTAGGCCCCAGCCAAGGTGACCTTAGCGCCCTGGCCCAGCGAGTCGCCAACGGCTTCGGAGACCCCGCCGTTTGGTTTGGCGCAGGTCCCTCCACTGGGCAGGAAGTCCCAACTGTTGGGGAAAGCCTCTATCTACTCGAAGAAACCCTGGAGTCTGCACGCACCCGACAGCCGGATTCCCCTGCCCCAACCGTCGTCATCCCGCAACTCAGCGCGTTGCTTGAGCAAGTGGGGAGCGTCGCTGGGATCACCGCCAGCCAGGGCCTATTGCGGAGCCTCACCGACCTTGGGGAAAGAGGAGCCATTCGCCTGGTCTGCACCGACACCTCCCCCACCACAGCGGCAAAGAGTTTCCCCTGGCGAGTTTTCCATCTGCCCGCCCCCGACCTTCTGACCCGCCCCGACTACCTCTCTTGGCTCCCGGGATCGCGAACAGCCGAGGAACGCGGCGGCAGAGTCAGCCGGATCCCAGGACGGGTGATCGTTATCACCCCCGAACTTCACGGCGTTCACGCTCAGCTTTCGCCGGCCCCAAATCCGGACGGCAGGCGCGACGGAAACCCCACCCAAGCTGTTAGCAGCGCCACAGATTTACCCTGTGAAGCCGCCAAGAAAGCGGGGTCGGAACTGACGGTAGTGAGTGAGGACCCCGGCGACGTTGGGCTTATCCAGACCCTTTGCAGCCCCGCCCACACGTTCGAAACCACGCGCCACCTGGGCTTTTCCCAATGGTCACAAATCCCTCAGGGACTGGGAGCCACGGTCGTTTCGATAGAACCAACCCGCGAGACAGTGCGGATGATCATATCTCCCGTTTCTGACGCGCCACTGTGGCCCGCACTGTCTCTTCCCTTTCCACCAAGGTCCGGGATCGCACGCTTTGGGAGGCGAATCTGTCGGATTGAGGTCCCACCAAAGGTCCCAGGTTCGCCAGTCTGTGATCGTTCACACGTAGAAAGTTAGGATGTGCGACTCTTTTCCCTTGCGCGCTCCCATCCCATGGCAGAAACTGACGTTGAACACCAACAGCGCGTGGAAGGCCACGCGATACCTAGGAGCCACTTGTATGGACTGGCGCAGCGAGGCAGCTTGCCTAAGCGTTGACCCCGAACTCTTCTTCCCGATTGGCAACACGGGTCCCGCACTCACGCAGGTGACTCGCGCTAAAGCCGTTTGTGCTTCCTGCATCGTTGAAGAAGTCTGCCTGCAGTGGGCAATGGCCAACAACCAGGATTCTGGGGTTTGGGGCGGCAAAAGCGAAGAAGAGCGTCGCTCCCTCAAGCGTCGCGCTGCAAGGGCCCGCCGCGCTTCCTAGCGCTCCACTCAACTCTGAGCTAGCTTCTCCCCGGAACTTGCGGGCTAAAGCGTAGCTCAGCTATCGTTCCACCGGACTTAGTCCCATTCCAGGTGATTGCACCGCCAAGTTCTCCACTGACCATGGCCTGGACAATCTGTGTGCCTAGCCCCCGGCTGAGATCTTGGTGGTCTTCCTCGTTCACCTCGTCCCCACCGCTCCCCTGGTCTTCCACGACCACTCTCAGCTCATCACTGGTCCGGGTGGCCCGGACCGAGATGGTCCCCCCTGTCCTAGGCGTTCCGTGCTGAGCAGCGTTAGCAATCAGTTCGGCCAGGACGGTCGCCAGCGCGGAAGCCTGTCCCGCACCGAGTCGCCCGAAGTTTCCAGTCACGTCCAAGCAAACGGGCGCGGTTGCAGTAGCGACTTGAGCCGCCATGTTGAGGATCCGCGGTGCGACCTCATCGAAGTCGACAACCTCACTGACATTCTGAGCTAACGCGTCGTGAACTGTTGCGATCGACTGGACCCGCCGACCCGCGTCCTGAAGCGCTTCCCTTACCTTCCTGGATCCGGAACGTCTTTCTTGCATCCGAAGCAGAGCAGACACGGTTTGCAGGTTGTTCTTCACCCGATGGTGGATCTCGCGGATCGTGGCATCTTTTGTCATCAGCTGTTGCTCGTGCCTACGCATCTCCGTGACGTCGCGAACCAGGATGACCGCTCCGGCACGATTCCCGCCCCGCCAAAGCGGAATCGCGCGAACAGCAACAGTCGCACCACGTGAAGTGACGTCGACACGCCAGGGCGCCCGCCCAGCCAGCACGACCGCCATGGTCTCCTCGATCTGCTCCCCACGAACCATGGCATCCATCGTGGCTTCAATCAAAGACGCCCCAACCAGATTCTGGGAGACGCCAAGCCTGCGCATCAGCGAGTTCGCGTTTGGGCTGATCTCCAGCACGCGACCCTCCGCGTTCAAAAGGATCACGCCATCGATCACGCGAGGGACACCATGCGCGATGGAGGTCGGTGAGTCAGCGTCTGGGAACGCCCCCTCAGAGACCATTTGCAGCAGCACGTCCGCCGCGGCCGCCGCCCAACCCTTGGTCCCCGCCTGACGCGGAGCCGCGGACATGTTCGCCTCGCAACTGATCACCGCAAGGACTTTCCCGTCGCGGACAACGGGGACATAAGAAATGGACGAGGAATAAAGGCCCGCCCAGCGAACTGAGTCCGCCTCGACAATCTGGCCTTCCCTGTAGGCGCGCTCCAGGATCTTCGCCTGAGCAGCAGGCGCATAGAGGCCGATAACGTCATCGACGTGCAGAGTCGAAGCGGTCGCCGATCTTGCAAGACCAGCAGCAACAAAACGGTCCGCTTCCGTTGGAAGCCAAAGGACCAGGTCCGCGGAACCAAGGTCCGCGATCACCTGCCACTCAGTGAGTAGCATCTGGAGCCACGCTAGGTCAGCGGGTTCCAAAGGCGTTGCGCCCGAGGACTCCATTAGTTCTTTCACACTCTGCATGGGCCTAGCCTAGCCAGGTGCCGGGCCTGGTCCTGCCGTCCCCAATACCAAGCCATAGAATCACGTTGACGGCAACGGCGGCCAGACTCTGAAAAGGCCACACTGAAAAGGACAGCAAGCATGGAGTTCAAAGAAGAATACGTTTACGACGCGCCCATCGCGAAGGTCTGGGAGATGTTCTCGGACCCGGCCTACTCCGAGTTGCGGGCGCAAAAGCTGATGATGACGAACCCTGAAGTCCAGAACGTTGCTGGCGCGGACGACATCCAGGTCAAGACCACGGGCGGGATTCCACAGGACATGTTGCCGCCTGCCGCAAAACGGTTCGTAAGTCCTTCAACGAAAGCCGTGATCGCCGAAGAATGGCATCGTGAGGGACCGGGCCGTGTCACCGGCGCCCTTTCCGTCACGGGGCAGGGGATTCCCGCCGCACTCAAAGCCAGGGTCGCACTGACTGCCGTCGGAGACAAGACGAAGGCTGTCATGACCGGGGACCTATCAATTCACATCCCGTTGCTTGGCAAGCGCCTTGAGAGAGAGGCGATCGGCTTCGCCCCCGAACTTGTGAAGGGCGAACGCGAAACCGCCGCCGAATTCTTGGCGAAGAACAACTAGGAGCGCATCATGGACACCCCCTCAGTAACACGCACAGGAACCAGGCAGTACGTCGCCGACAACGGCAAGGGCAGCACCCTGGAAATCGGTTACGGCCCCGGGCAGTTCAGCCCCGGCGACCTGTTGAAGCTGGCGGTCCTGGGCTGCAACGCCCTTTCCTCGGACGCCCGATTCGCCAGGGCACTCGGCGATGACTTTGAGCTATTCGGATCTGTCGCGGCGGACTACCTTGAAGCGGATGACCGTTTCACTACCTTCCAGGTGGATCTGAAGCCCGTTATGCCCTTCATTGACCCGCAAGCCCGGGAACAGTTGCTGCGACGCGCTTCCAAAGCAATCGAACGGAACTGCACCATCACCCACACGGTGAAGGCCGGAGCCCAGGTCGAGTTCAGCATTGACGGCACGCCCTGTGGCTAAGCCTGAGGCGGACGACCAGTACGAACGGCTACTAGAGGACGTCTTGAACCACGGGGTGGAAAAAACAGATCGGACAGGTACAGGGACACTGTCTGTCTTCGGGCGGCAGTTGCGCTACGACCTGTCGAAGGGTTTCCCCGTCATCACAACAAAGCGTGTTCACCTGAAATCCGTGATCGGTGAGCTGCTGTGGTTCCTGTCAGGATCCTCGAACGTGTCCTGGCTCCAAGAAAACGGGATCCGGATTTGGAACGAATGGGCGGATGAAGACGGAGAGCTGGGCCCGGTGTACGGGGTTCAGTGGCGGTCGTGGCCGGGCCCTGATGGGGAGGGCATCGACCAGATAACCGAGCTGCTGGAGACAATAAAGAAGGACCCCGACTCCAGGCGCATGGTGGTCTCCGCCTGGAACGTTGGACAGCTCCCCGAAATGGCGCTTATGCCTTGCCACGCTTTCTTCCAGGTTTACGTTGCCGAAGGAAAGCTGAGCCTCCAGCTGTACCAGCGCAGCGCTGACTTGTTCTTGGGGGTCCCGTTCAATATCGCCTCGTACGCTCTCCTCACGACAATGTTGGCGCAGCAAAGTGGGCTGGAACCCGGTGAGTTTATTTGGACCGGAGGGGACTGCCACATTTACCTGAACCATCTGGAACAGGTGAAAGAGCAGCTTTCTCGCTCGCCGTACCCCTTCCCCACGCTTGAGCTGGTGCCCGCGAAATCGATGTTCGATTATGACTTCGACTCGGTGCAGGTGAAGGACTACAAGCACCATCCAGCTATCAAAGCTCAGGTAGCGGTCTAGGTGGAAGAATCTGGGCCCCCTATCACCCTGGCGTCCATTTGGGCTCAGGATAGGCGCGGGGTGCTTGGGGACGGCAAGGGGATGCTGTGGCGGGTCCCAGCGGACTTTGCCCACTTCAGGAAGAGCACTATGGGTTGCCCTGTCCTGATGGGACGGACATCTTTCGAGGCGCTGCCAAGCTCCCTTCCGGGGCGGGAGATCATTGTGCTTTCCCGCAGGCGGGACTACGCCCCGGAGGGAGTCCTGGTCACAGATTCTCTCCCCGAAGCCATCGACCTGGCACGCACAGAAGCGTCAAGAATGGGGACGAAGGTCGCTTGGATCACCGGTGGAGCCTCCCTGTACCAGCAGACGATGGATGTCGTTGAAGAGCTGGTAGTGACGGACCTAGACTTTGTGGTCCCGGAAAATACCGCAGAAGGCCAGCTGGTTTACGCGCCGCGCATAGATTCTGAGGTTTGGCGGGTTGATCGGGCGCGAAGCGATGAGGCTTGGCGCGAGACTTCCGGGGATGGCCGGTGGAAAGTGACGACTTACGTGAGGCGCTAGTCGCGAAGGGACTCGCGAGACTGCATAATCTCCTGGTCATCCAGGAGCATCCCCGGTTGTCGGGAAGTCCCTCCCACCAGCCCAAAAGCGTCCCACCAACCCGAAAGCATCCCCTAAGCCAGAACCACCACTAAGCGGCCGGGCTGTCATCACCTGCGCAAGTGTGACGACAGAACTCAGCAGGCTGCCGTTGTACACAGACGACCAGCATCGAGAGCCACCAAATGGGTCCAAGTTCCGTGAGAGTGCAACCCGGGTCATAAGAGTGCATCTCGGGGGCGGGACACTCAAATCAAGAGCCCGGACATTGAAGTCAAGAAAGGGGAAAGCCGCCCATTCCCTGACCAGTGCAATCCACCAGCCTCAACCCGTTTACTCCACCTCAACCCGTGGGCCTCAGCGGGTCCAGGTCCAGTGCCAACTTCCTCAGCGGGTCCAAGTCCAGTGACGACTTGCGTGAGGTTCTAGTTGCGAAGGGATTCGCGAAACTCCATTATCTCCTGGTAGTCCGGAAGCAACCCGGCCTCGAAAGCTTCGACGAGCGTCGGGGCTTTCCTGTCTTTTTCGGACAGGATCGGCGTGAGTGGCTCCCCGTCCAAGCCGGTGGTGGGCCACTCGATTCCGATCTCCGGGTCAAGGGGATCCACACCTAGCTCCCGGCCGGGAGCGTAGCCGCTGGAGACCAGGTATCCGACCGTTGAGTTGTCGGAAAGAGCCATGAAGGCGTGCCCGAGTCCCTCAGAGATGTAGACCGAGGTCGGGTCCGCGGAATCCAACAGGACGGCTTCCCATTTCCCGAATGTTGGGGATCCGGCCCTGATGTCCACGATCACGTCAAGCACGGCGCCGGAGAAAGCAGTGACGTATTTGGCTTGCGAGATGGGAAGGATGGAGAAGTGGATCCCCCTGATCACTCCCGCTTTCGAGTTGGACACGTTCATTTGCGCGACCTGGAAGTCCTGGCCGGTCGCTTCCCTAAACGGTTCTTGCTTGAACCCTTCCTTGAACCAGCCTCGCTCATCAGGATGCGTCTTCGGAGTTATCTTCCAGGCACCTTCAATGCCGAGCGGCTCCCACATGGTTTTCTGCCTCCAGCCCTGTTTAGGCCGCTGCAGCGGCCCGCCTCTGTCTTCCGCTAGCTTAGCTGTAGGCTTGGGCGCGTTGCCGAGCCCGGCTCAGCGAGGCTGAAGGGAGTCCAAGCCATGAAGGTTTTAGTCACTGGCAGCTACGGGATGTTGGCCCAAGACTTGATGCAAGAGTTTCTATCACGCGGGCACGAAGTCGTTGGAGAGGACCGCGACACCCTCGACATTTTGGACCTGCCGCAGCTGAGGTCTCGGGTCGCTGAAGTGAAGCCCGACGTCGTCGTCAACTGCGCCGCATGGACGAACGTTGACGCAGCTGAAGAGAACGAACCCGGGGCGTTCACACTGAACGCGGTCGGTCCCCAGAACCTCGCGCTCGCTTGCAATGAGGCGGACGCACGCCTGCTTCACGTTTCCACCGACTATGTTTTTGACGGGCAGGGCGAACAGCCTTACCAAGGAGATGATCCCGTCAGTCCTCTGGGGGCTTACGGCCGCACCAAAGCCGCCGGTGAGTGGGCTGCACGCACAAACGCCCCGGACACCCTCATTCTGCGCACCGCCTGGCTCTACGGCGCAGGTGGCAACTGCTTCCCGAAAACACTGGCAAACGTGCTTCAAAAGAACGGAAAGGCCTCTGTCGTGAATGACCAGAGCGGCCAACCAACCTGGGCTCGGGATGTTGCGCGTGTTGCTGCCGACCTGGTTGAATCCGAAGCCCCAGCTGGGGTTTACCACGCCACCAGTTCCGGCGAGACCACCTGGTGGGGATTCACTCGCCAAATCGCAAAGACACTCGGCATGGATCCCGACGTCGTCGCTCCAGTGAGTTCCGAAGAGTTTGTCCGCCCTGCCCCGCGTCCTACTTATTCAGTGCTTGGCCACGATTCCCTAATCCGCGTGGGCGTTGAACCAATCGGTGACTGGAGTGAACGTTGGCAGGAGGCGGCGCCCCTGGTTTTGCAGGCTCAGTGACCCGCAAGCGCCCGCAAATATCCGACGAACGGCCTAGGTGACCTTCCTCACGCTGAGTACGCTTAACAGTGGCCGGAAACTCACCGGGGTTTTCGCCTGTCCATGTTTGCTTGGCGATGAGGTCGCAAATGAGAGCCACCAACGGGGGGTCCCCCCGACAGATGGGAAGGCAGCTAGCCTTCCCCAAGAAAACTCTGGGGGTGCTTGCCACAACTCTAGCGCTGCTAACGCTCAGCGGTTGCGGGAGCGGTGGAGGTGGGGGCGAGTCCCACGCGGCCGGGGGTGAAGCCGCGTTGCAGCTCCCCGACCTATCCACGATGGTCACTGCGACCGGACTGGGCGGCCGAAGCGTTTTGTGGATCGGCATGGGGATCTCCGTGTTGGGTTTGGTGTTTGGCTTCCTGAACTACGCGAAGCTACAAAAGCTCCCGGTCCACAAGTCGATGCTGGAGATCTCAGAGCTCATCTACCAGACCTGTAAAGCGTACCTAATCAAGCAGGGACGTTTCCTGGTGATCCTCTGGGTCATCATCACCTCTGTCATCGTTGTCTACTACAAGTTCCTTATCGATTTCCCCTGGGGGCGCGTCGGGATCATTGTCCTGTTCTCGCTGCTTGGCATGGCCGGGTCCTACTCGGTCGCCTGGTTCGGGATCCGCGTCAACACGTTTGCGAACTCACGAATGGCATTCGCATCCCTGCGCGGGAAACCGCTCCCCCTGCACCAAATTCCCATGCGAGCCGGCATGTCGATTGGCATGGTCCTGATCTCTCTAGAGCTGATGATGATGCTGGTCATCCTGCTGATTCTTCCACCAGAGATCGGTGGGGCATGCTTCATCGGGTTCGCAATCGGAGAGTCCCTGGGAGCCGCTGCCCTAAGAATCGCGGGCGGGATCTTCACGAAGATCGCTGACATCGGTGCGGACCTGATGAAGATCGTGTTCAAGATTGACGAGGATGACCCGCGCAACCCCGGTGTCATCGCCGACTGCGTCGGTGACAACGCTGGCGACTCGGTCGGCCCGTCGGCAGATGGCTTTGAAACCTACGGTGTCACGGGCGTCGCCCTGGTGACCTTCGTAGTTCTGGCGGTAGCCTCCCCAAGTGTTCAAGCCCAGCTCCTCGTGTGGATCTTCGTGGTCCGCGCCGCGATGCTGGTTGCCTCCGCGACCGCCTACTGGATAAACGCGGCGTGGGTCAAAGCCCGCTATGCGAATGCTAAGGAAATGAACTTTGAGGAGCCTCTGACATCACTGGTCTGGGTCACTTCCCTCTTGTGCATCGCGTTCACATTCGGAACCACGGCACTGGTCCTTGGCGGCTCTGATGATGGCCTGGGGTGGAAGCTCGCCGCGATAGTCACGTGCGGTACCCTGGCCGGCGCCCTGATCCCAGAACTGGTGAAAGTCTTCACCTCGACCAAGTCCCGCCACGTCCGCGAGACCGTGAAGTCTTCGCGTGAGGGCGGCGCGTCGTTGAACATCCTTTCTGGCTTGGTTGCTGGAAACTACTCGGCGTACTGGCTGGGAGTGACGATCGTCGGCTTGATGGCAGTGGCCTTCGGGATCTCAACACTGGGCCTATCCGACTTCATGGTGGCCCCCGCGGTGTTCGCGTTCGGACTGGTCGCGTTCGGCTTCCTGGGCATGGGTCCCGTGACCATCGCGGTTGATTCCTACGGGCCCGTAACGGACAACGCCCAGTCTGTTTACGAACTCAGCCAGATCGAACAGATTCCAAACATCGATGAGGAACTCAAAAAGGACTATGGCTTCACCCCGGAGTGGAAGCACGCGAAGCTGATGCTGGAAGAAAACGACGGCGCAGGCAATACTTTCAAAGCCACTGCAAAGCCCGTTTTGATCGGCACCGCGGTTGTTGGGGCAACCACCATGATCTTCTCCATCGTCATTGGCCTCACGAACGGGTTGCTGGACAACCTGGACCACCTGTCGATCATGCACGCACCATTCCTGATGGGCTTCATCCTTGGTGGGGCTGTCATCTATTGGTTCTCTGGCGCCTCCATTCAAGCGGTGACGACTGGCGCGTATCGAGCGGTTGAGTTCATCAAGTCGAAGATCAAGCTAGACAAGAACAGCAAGCGGGCCAGCATCGAAGACTCCCGCGCTGTTGTGGAGATCTGCACCCAGTACGCGCAACAGGGCATGCTGAACATCTTCCTTGCCGTCTTCTTCATCACCTTGTCCTTCGCGTTCGTGGAGCCTTTCCTGTTCATCGGCTACCTGATTTCAATCGCGATCTTCGGGCTGTACCAAGCCATATTCATGGCGAACGCAGGCGGGGCTTGGGATAACGCAAAGAAGGTTGTCGAGGTTGACCTGCATGCCAAAGGCACTGCGCTCCACGACGCGTCGATTGTTGGCGACACGGTTGGCGACCCCTATAAGGACACCTCTTCTGTCGCCCTCAACCCGATCATCAAGTTCACCACGCTGTTCGGCCTGCTCGCTGTGGAGCTAGCGGTCAGCCTGGTGGCCGATGGGAACCAGCTGCTTGTCTACATCCTGGCTGGCGTCTTCTTCCTAATCGCGAACTACTTCATCTACCGCTCTTTCTACGGGATGAGGATCGATTCGCGTCACGAAGATCTGGACGTGCCCTCAGAAGTGCAACTACCCGAGGACGACTCGTCGCTCCTCACTAGCAGTCACCACGGGTGACCTTCAACGGCAACGAAACGAGAGAGCATTGGAAGGCAGGGACTTCGATGAGAGTCGCGGTTAAAAACGATGGCGTGGTGATCAGCAAGGCCGGGCGGATCAAGGGACACGACGCGGGCCCCACACTGGTGCGGCGCTTTCTGCGCATTTTCCCCGGGTCACTGGTGATCGGCCCGACTGCTAGGAGGTGTAAGGGGTTCGACGTGGTCCCGGTGTCCTACCTGGACCCGGAAAACACCGTGATCATCAACATGGATGTGATGGACTCTCCCTCAGTGTGGAGTTCTGTCTACGCCGAAACGGGTCTTTCCGCCAAGATTATGAACTTCGTGTGGCGTCCCGTGGCGGACCTGGTGCGCCCGCAACAGAGCGCCCCGACCGCGCTCTCTTGCGCCCTGTTCCCCACGTTCGCAAACTCAAGACGCACCGCGACGGAGGTGCGGGAACTGGTTCGACGTGAGATGATCCCGGACCTGGCCAACAACATGGAGCTGTCCTGGGTCAACCTGGGTTTCCGTGTGGACCACATCCAGGACCGGAAGGAAACCAAAGTCCCGGTTGTCCTTTACCCCGCGATCTATCTGAACCCAGCAAAACGGCCCGACCTGTTCATGGAGATCGTGGAGCGGGTCCGGAAGCGAACGCCTATCGAAGTCGAAATGAGACTCGCAGAAACCTCACTGGTGAGTGAAAAAGCCATGGCCATTTCACGGTTGCCGTGGGTTTGGGTGGGCCCGCTGACAGCAACCCGCTCCGGATACTACGAAGCTTTGGCTTCAACCACGGCCTTCTTAGCGACGGCGGTCGAAGAGTCCTATGGGCTTTCTTACGTCGAGGCCCTTGGTGCAGGCGTGGTGGGCGTCTTCCCTGATGAGGAGTGGGCGCGAGCGCTGCTACCCCTTGACTACCCGTTCTTCTACAGCGACAAGCACACTGCGGAGCAGATGCTACTTCGGGCTGTCACCGAACCTGAAGAGTGCCTGGCCGAAGTCGATGTGGTGTCCGGGGGCTCCTTCTACGACTGGCTGATCTCGAACCACTCCGATTCGACCTTCGACCGGGAGGTTAGGGCCACCGTCACGAAGTGGTTTGGCAGCACTGCGAGCTAGCTTCCCTGGTTCGGCTGCGAGTTAGGGCCCGGCTCGGCTGCGGATTGCAGCTGAACCGGGCCCTAACTCGCAGCCGAACCGGGATGGGGAGCGCCTAGTCGAAGGTCTCCTCACCAAGGTTTTCGGCAAGGTCCAAAAGCAGCCGTGCGCCGAAGCCCGTAGCGCCTGGAGCAAGCCAACGGTCTGCGGTTGCGCTGGACATGGGGCCCGCGATATCGATATGCGCCCACGGAATGTCGCCCACGAACTGGGACAGGAAAAGGCCCGCCGTAATGGTCCCTGCCGCGCGATTGGACATGTTCGCATTTGCAATGTCGGCAACCGGTGAGTCCATGATCTTCAGGTAACGCTTCTCTAAAGGCAGTTCCCACACCTTTTCGCCCGTGTCTTCCGCAGCGTCCTTGACAGCTTCAACCAGCTCCGGGTCGTTCCCTAAAACGGCAGCGATCTCGGTGCCAAGCGCGACAACCTGCGCACCGGTAAGCGTTGCGATGTCCACCATCCAGGTCGGATCAGACTCGCATGCCAGCGACAGTGCGTCCATCAACACCAGGCGCCCCTCAGCATCCGTGTTGTTCACTTCGACGGTCTTGCCGTTGCGGGCGGTCAAGATTTCACCGACCCGAAGGGAGTCTCCCGAGATCATGTTGTCGGTGGTAGCAATCCACCCTTCAACGGGGACTTTCACGCCCAGGTCCTTCATCGAGGTGAACGCGCCCAGAACCGCTGCGGCTCCACCCATGTCCATTTTCATGTCCACCATGGCTGTCGCTGGCTTCAAGCTAAGGCCCCCAGAATCAAACGTGATCCCTTTACCAACCAGAGCAAGGTGTTTCGCATCTTCAGGTGCACTCTGCGGTTCGTAGCTCAGCTTGACCATGCGCGCTTCGTGAGTTGATCCTCGATTGACAGCCACCAGGCCGCCGCACCCCATAGCCTTCAACTGCTCAAGGTCGAACACTTCGACCGCAAAACCAAAACGGTCCGCTAACTGGGCAGACAGATCCCCCAGCTTCTCGGAAGTCAGGTGCGCTGGAGGCAGGTTCGTCAGGTCCCGAGCCACCATTGCGGCTCTTGCAAAGACACGTGCGAGGCCTGCGGCTTTCTCTGCGTCCGCAACCGAAATCCCTTCGCCCGTGACCACCACCAGCTGCTGCAGTGGGGGAAGGCCCTTACTGTCCTTACCATTCTTCGTCACGAAGGTGTCGAAGTTGTATCGGGCCAGCAGCGCTCCCTCAATGAATGCCTCCACCTGGTTCCCGGATCCGCGACCCTCAAAGTTCACGCACCCGCTGGTCTTTTTCCCTAGAGCCCTGGCAAACGCAGCCCCCGCTTCCCGGAAGGTGTCCGCGTCCGCCCTGTCAGCGTCCCCTATGCCCACCAGTACGTTCGACGCGGCTCGGGAGTTCGGGAAGGTGATGGTCTGCCCAACTTTGCCTGCGAAACCGAGTTCCTTCAGCTGTTCCCACGTCCACCCGTCCGCAGGCGGCTCGTCCTCGGTCGCCGCTAAAAAGGCGTTCGCCCAGTGCGGGTTGTCCGCGTACTCAAGGTCGTCTGCGGAAGCGACAACCTTTATCTGGATGGCGGCCAGCCGGTCGAGGCTGGGCAAGAAATCAATGTCTAACGCGTCTGAAACCGAAGGCACGAAACAGGACCACCTAACAGGGAACCGATTTAGAAAGTGAAGCGCGGACATAAGGGCCGCGCTTCCTCCATGTTAGCGTCCCTGATTGACCAGGTCGCGCGCCACCCTGAAGGCCGTGGCCGCAGCGCGAACGTCGTCCTCGCTATGTGCCGCGGAAAGCTGCACCCGGATCCGTGCCTGCCCCCTGGGGACAACAGGGAAGCTGAAAGCCGTGACGTAAACCCCCTGGTCCAACATGGCACTTGCGATCTCGGTTGCTTCGCGCGCCCCATCTTCGCCGGGGAACATTACCGCGACAATCGCGTGGCTTCCGGGAAGAACTTCAAAGCCCTGTTCCTCCATGAGTTCGCGGAACAGGTCAGTGGATTTCTGCAACTTTTCGCGCGCGTCGTCCGCATCCCTTGCAATGCGAAGCGCTTCACGGGTCCCCGCAACAATGAAGGGGGCCAGGGTGTTTGAAAACAGGTACGGGCGGGCCCGCTGACGTAGCAGGTCAACGACTCCCTGATGGGACGCGACGTATCCGCCCGAGGCGCCGCCAAGGGCTTTCCCGAAAGTTCCCGTAAGGATATCCACCCTGTCATCAACGCCAAACATGGCGGGGGTTCCCCGCCCCTCCGGGCCCACAAACCCCGTCGCGTGCGAGTCATCAACCATGACCATCGCCCCGAATTCATCGGCCAAGTCGCAGATCTCTGGGAGGGGGGCGTAGTACCCGTCCATTGAGAACACCCCGTCTGTAACGATGACGGTGTGCTCGGCACCCGACTCCTTCGCGGCCTCCAGTTGCCTGCGCAGGTCCTCCATGTCGCGGTTTGCGTAGCGGAAACGCTTCGCTTTGCTGAGTCGGATCCCATCGATCAGGGACGCGTGGTTGAGTGCGTCCGAAATGATGGCGTCGTCCGGTCCAAACAGCACCTGGAAGATCCCACCGTTTGCGTCAAAACAGCTTGAGAACAAGATGGCGTCGTCGGTCCCCAGGTAGTCTGCCAGCTCCATTTCAAGATCACGGTGCTGCTCCTGAGTACCGCAGATGAAACGGACCGAGGAGAGCCCGTAGCCCCACTTGTCGAGGGAATCGGCAGCGGCTGCCACCAGGCGCTCATCATCGGCGAGGCCCAGGTAGTTGTTTGCGCAGAAGTTCAGGGAGGGGCCGTTTTCGGTCTCGATCTTCGCCCCCTGCGGACCCCTTAGTTCGCGTTCTTCCTTGTAGAGCCCAGCGTCCTCAATGGACTTCAGTTCAGAGTTGATCTTGTTTTCCAGTGCGTACATTTCTACTCCCAGGTGATCAGAACTTTACCGGCGTCCCCCGACGCCGCAGCAGCAAAAGCGTCCTCCCACTGCTCGGGTGTAAAGCGGTGGGTAACAACGGAGCGAAGCGACTCCCTAAGTTCCGGTGAAGACTCCGCCATAAAGGTGGCTAGATACCAGGTGTCGAACATCTCCCGACCGTAAACACCCTTGATGGTGAGCATGTGCGTGATGATCTTTCGCCAGTCCACGGCAAAAGCCTCAGAAGGTAACCCTAGTAGGACCAGGGTTGCACCGTGATTGCAGGTCTCGATCAGGTCGCGCATGGCGGGGGCCGCACCTGACATTTCTAGGCCCACGTCAAAGCCCTCGGTGATACCCAGGTCAGCCATGACCTCTTCAAGGCCCGAAAGCCCGGGTTTGATCGCTGCGTCTGCGCCAGCTGCCAAGGCCAGCTCTAACCTGGAGTCGTTCAGGTCGGTCACGACGATGTGGCGAGCACCCGCGTGTTTCGCAAGCGCAACGCACATGATTCCGATAGGACCGGCCCCCGTAATCAACACATCCGCACCCGTTAGCTCCGCCTGCTGCGAGACGTGCACGGCGTTACCGAAGGGGTCGAACAGTGCACCCAGTTCCGCATCGATCAGGTCTGGTTGCACCCAGACGTTCTCAGCGGGGACGACAACATAGTCGGCGAAAGCGCCGTCGCGGTTGACCCCGATGCCCTTGGAACGGACGCACATGTGCTTGCGGCCCGCACGGCAGTTGCGGCACCGTCCGCAGACCACGTGGCCTTCCACCGAGACTTGTTGGCCGACATGAAGGTCCCCGGGCTCCTCACCGTGCGGAACGCCCGGACCCAGTTTCTCGATCACACCAAAGAACTCGTGGCCTAGCGTCATCGGGGGCTCCAGTGAACCTGGCGCCCCGCCGTCCCAGTTGAAAAGGTGAAGGTCAGTGCCGCAGAGCCCCGTTGCTTGCACGCGGATCAAGACTTGTCCCCAACCGGGTTCCGGCACGGGAATCTCAACCAACTCCAGGCCCGGCCCCTCATGCATCTTTCTTAGCGCGCGCATTGTCTTCTGCCTCCGGCTGTCACGATTCTTCAGGCTTTTCCCTCAGGATAGCCGCCGGGGTTTATCGTTGTTAGGTAAGGGGAAAATAGTCTTAGAGGAGCGAAGTCAGTGGAGCGGGATGCGCGAATCGGTGTTGTCGGATACGGACTGAGGGGCTCGGTCGCGCAGGACGCGCACAAAGCGGACGCAAAAGTCGTCGCTGTTTGGGACCCCAGTCCCAGGGCACGCAAAGACGCGTCCGTTGCGTTCCCCGAAGCTACCCTCACCAACTCTTTAGAGGAACTGATAGCTCTGGACCTGGACGCAGCGATGGTGTTGACGCCCGACGAAACTCACGCTGACGTTGCTGTCCAGATCCTTCAGGGAGGCATCCCTGTTTTCTGTGAAAAGCCGCTTGCGACCTCACTTGCTGACGCAGACGCGATCCTTCAAGCAGCCTACGACAGCGGCACTCTGCTCTACGTGGGCCACAACATGCGCCACATGCCCGTGGTCACCCTGATGAAACAACTCATTGATTCGGGTGCGATCGGAGAGGTGAAGGCGGTCTGGTGCCGGCACTTTGTCGGGAACGGTGGCGACTACTACTTCAAGGACTGGCATGCAGACCGCTCAAAGTCGGTGGGGCTACTTCTTCAGAAGGGAGCGCACGACATCGATGTCATCCACTGGCTTTCCGGGCGCTACACGGAGCGCGTCCAGGCTATAGGGTCCCTCAGCGTCTACGGCGATATCCAAGATCGCAAGGATCGCAGCGGGGAACGAATGAGGGACTGGTTCAGCCTCGACAACTGGCCCCCAACCGACTTGAAGGGCCTGAACCCGATCGTGGATGTCGAAGACATCTCGCAGCTCAACATGGTGCTGGGCGGCGGGGTCCTGGCCAGTTACCAGCAGTGCCACTTCACCCCTGACTACTGGCGGAACTACACGGTCATTGGTACAAGGGGTCGCCTGGAGAACTTTGGGGACGAGGCCGGGGCCACCGTCGCTGTTTGGAACCGGCGCCACGGCGGGTATAGCGAACCTGACGAAGTGCATGTTGTCCCCGAAGCGACCGGCGGACACGGTGGTGCCGACGCCGCCATGGTGCAGGAGTTCCTGCGGTTCGTAGATCAGGGAGGTCCGACCAGCACCTCGCCCGTCGCGGCCCGAAACTCCGTCGCCACCGGACTGGCGGCAACCGCGTCGCTGCGTGGGGATGGCTGCCTGTTGCCTGTGCCGCCGCTTGAAGCAGAACTCCAGGCTTATTTTGAGAACAACCAGGTGCGTTAGAAACACCTAGCTGGCCTCTTGGCGGCGACATCTAGCTGGCCTCTTGGCGGCGGCATAATGGATCCGTGGAAACGGGCAAAACCTTCTTAGACCAGAGCGAAGAGCGACCCCTGAAATGGCTGTCCGTCGGCCTCATCTCACTGGTCGCGTTCGAGACCCTTGCCGTTGCCACAGCGATGCCTACTGTCGTGAAGGCGCTGGATGGCTCGAACCTCTACGCGCTCGCCATGGGAATCCCAATGGCGATCCAGCTGATTGCGACCGCCCTGGCCGGCCCATGGTCGGACCACCGAAGTCCTCGTTCCTGCCTGTACACCGGCGTCGCCCTATTCGTCACTGGCCTTTTGATTTGCACTTTCGCCCCCACAATGCAGGTTTTTGTTGTCGGCCGCGCCATCCAGGGCTTTGGCGGGGGTCTTGTGGTGGTGCCCCTGTACACGTTGATCGGTCACCACGTTCACCCAAAACGCCAGCCACCTTTCTTTGCAGCGTTCGCGGCGGCCTGGGTTCTTCCAGCAATGGTGGGGCCTGCCCTGGCGGGCCTGGTCGTTGAGTACGCCAGCTGGAGATGGGTGTTTGGGTTCGTGCCAGCCGTGGCGCTGGTGGCGTTCCCTTTCCTCTTGAAAGTCGTGAACGGTCTTCCGACTACCCGGCCGAGTCCCGCAGGCGGAGGAACCGCGGTCAAGGTTTTGTTCGCGGCCGGCGCTGGTGTGTCTGTGGCCGTTCTGCAGGTCCTGTCCGGGACGAAGCAGGGTTCCTTTACCCCCGCCATTCTGGTGATGATCGGCGGGGCTGCGGTCCTTGCCTTCCTGTTTGCTAGCCCTCTGCTACCAGCAGGCGTGTTCGCGGCGCGCAGAGGCCTAGCATCAACAGTCCTGCTGAGGATCATGGCGAACGGCACGTTCGCCGGAGTCGAGGTGTTCCTGCCCCTGCTACTTCAGCTGGTTCACGGGTGGACGCCCGTAGCTGCGGGCTTCGTCCTGACCGTGGGCTCGGTGACGTGGGCGACGGGATCCGCGATAGCCAGCAGAGCGGCTGGCCAGACCAAGAATCGCAAGATCGTGCTGGTGGGTGCAGCAATGCAACTGGCGGGGACGATGGTAACGTTCGCGGGAGTTTTCGGGAGTGTCTCTGGGATCGTCGTGATCATCGGCTGGGCGATTACCGGCCTGGGAATAGGCTTGATCTACCCCACTACGACCGTCCACGCGCTCGCCATGTCGCCTTCCTCGGCTAAGGGAAAAACCTCGTCCTCCCTCCAGATCGCGGACACGCTTGGAGCTGCTTTCTGCGTAGCTGCAGGCGGCATCGCCTACGCCCTGGCCATGCCCAACCTGACGGCGGCCTTTGGCTCGGTCGTTGCCCTAATGGTTGTGATCTTGGTGGCCGCCCTGCCTATTGCCACGCGACTGGTTCCGCCGCCCGCCTCACTGGAGGGTTCTGTGTTGGCCGAGAACGAGTTGCTCTAGACCGGGCCAATGCACCCGCTTCACCCCGTGTAGCCTTGGGATCCATGGCTACCCCGAAAGTTGGCTTCGACCGAGACAAGTACGTGGCACTGCAAACCGAGAGCATTGAGGCCAGGCGAAGACAGTTCGGGGGGAAGCTCTACCTAGAGTTCGGCGGCAAACTTTTCGACGACATGCACGCTTCCAGGGTCCTTCCCGGTTTTCTACCCGACAATAAGATCCTGATGCTCGAGTCCTTGAAGGACGAGTGCGAAGTGGTCGTGGTTATCTCAGCCCGCGACCTTGGTAGCAGCAAGGTTCGCGGCGACTTAGGGATCTCCTACGACGTTGACGCCCTGCGCTTGATCGATGAGTTTCGCTCCCGCGGCCTCTTGGTCAACTCTGTCGTGATCACGCAGATAACGGACAAGGATCACGCCGCCGAAGAACTCCGCAGAAAGCTGCAACGGATGGGCCTGAAGGTCTACCGGCACTATGCGATCGCCGGGTACCCGCACGACGTCCCACACATTGTCGGGAAAAACGGGTACGGCCGTAACGAGTACATCGAAACCACCCGTGACCTGGTCGTCGTGACCGCACCAGGCCCCGGCAGCGGGAAGATGGCAACGTGCCTGTCACAGATGTACCACGACCACCAACGCGGCACAGCGTCGGGCTACGCAAAGTTCGAGACGTTCCCGATCTGGAACCTTCCCCTGTCTCACCCGGTTAACGTTGCATACGAGGCGGCAACCGCCGACCTGGATGACGTGAACATGATCGACCCGTTCCACCTGGCGGCTTACGGAGAGCAGGCGGTCAACTACAACCGGGACGTGGAGATTTTCCCGGTTCTCAACGCTCTGTTTGAGCAGATCTCCGGGGCCTCGCCCTACAGGTCTCCAACAGACATGGGCGTCAACATGGCAGGGCTTTGCATCTGCAATGACGAAGTGTGCCAGGAGGCGTCGAAGCAAGAGGTCATCCGCCGCTACCTTCGCGCCAGGGTTCACGAGGTAGCTTCGCAAGAGGAAAGCACTGTTTCAGATCGGATCGGTCTACTTATGGGTCAGATGGGTATCACTGTCCACGACCGCCCAGTGGTTGATCCGGCGCTTGCCTTGCAAAAGCAGACTGGCGGGCCCGCAGCCGCGATCCAGCTTCCGGACGGCGAGATTGTCTGCGGAAAGACGTCTGCCTTGCTTGGCAGTAGCTCTGCAATGCTTCTAAACGCATTGAAGAAACTGGCTGGGGTCGACAAGGAAGTTGATCTTCTAGCCGCTGAAACGATCCGGCCCATCCAGGACTTGAAGACCAGTCATCTTGGGAGCCGAAACCCCCGGCTTCATACTGACGAGGTCTTGATCGCGCTGGCAGTTGCTGCGACAACTGATCCGAACGCGAAGGCAGCGATGGATCAACTGCAAAAGCTACGGGGACTAGACGTTCACACGACCGTCATTTTGGGGAATGTGGACGAGGGCATCTTCCGGAACCTGGGAGTCCAGGTGACCTCAGAAGCCGTCTACCAGACGAAGAAGCTGTACCGCAGGCGCTAGAGCAAACCGGCGCGTCTGCAAGCGGCTGTGGCGGGCGGCATCCTGACTGTTGGCGCCCTAGACCCCATCGGGAGCGTTTTCCGGCCCGAGTCATCCCTAAAAAGCTGAGAGTGTATCTGGGGTGTGAAGGGTGCCTGCAGGGAGGCCTCCCCACGTGCACTCTTACGACCCGCAAAGCACTCTTTCCCCGGGATCGGCCCCCGGAGAGCACTCTTACTACCCCAGACACACTTTCACCTTCGGGACCACTACGCGCGGTTGGTGATGGTCACGCCAAGGGAGAGGGCACGCCGAAGGAAGGGGCGCGCTGAAGGAAGGGGCACGCCGGAGAAAGAGCCACGACGAGGGGAATGTTTGTTCGACCTTCTATGGCTCGACAGCATCCTTGCTGGTCGTGAACTCGGTGGGAGCGCTTAGCGTGACTGCCACTTCGCCGGGCCAGACGAAAACCTCCCCGAAGGTCGCATTCGGCGGCTACTGTTCAGGTTCAGCTTCCTGGGGTTCAGCTACTTCAACGACCTGGGCCTGCGGTGGCGCGCCAAGAGCGCCGGGCTCGGCCTTGCTCTTCGACGAAAGCACTACCACGACGACGATGACAAGAAGGACCGCCGCAACCACCACCCAGACCCACCATTGCCTGTACCAGGGTTTCTTTGGCTGCGGCACGGGGGCCTGCATGTCTTGGTACTGGGACAGCAGGTGTTGTTGCTGTACCAGCTGTGACGGCACCTGCTGTCGTTGTGCGTGCAACGGATAGGCCGGCATCGGTAGCGGTTGGTCGGGCTGGCTCGAGGGAGAGCGTCGTTCACTCATTCTCTGACACTACGCGCTACCGCACCCATTCTCTCAGTGTTGGAAAAGCTTCTTCAGATACGCCCGCGACACTTGCCAGCTCCGGGACGCGAGGTTGACCAGTGCCTAGAACGAGTCTCCCGCCGCGCGCAACGGGGAGCCCGGCCCGGCAGGTTTCCATGAACTTGTTGAAACCTTCGACTGAGCCGGGGCGAGGCACTGCGGCCTCATCCTCGACAAGCACATTCATGCCTTCGCGGAGGACCCCAAAGATCGACATGAGCTGGGTTCGCATGAAGTTGCTAAGCGTTATCTTGGAGTCCGGCTGCCGCAGGAACAGCGGTCGCCCCGAGTCGATCCCCAGGACCGGCTCACCAGACAGGAAGTTGTAGCAGAGCAGGCCGCCGCCATCGGAAGCGCCCTTGGAAGCGGCCTCATACAGCAGGTCGTAGATCTGCGACTTAGGGAGGCGGGCGCCAGCAGCCTTAGCAAAGTCAGAAAACACGCCAACCCACTTATCCCATTCCGAAGCGCCATTGTTCGAATGGACCATTGCCACCGACGCGCCCGTGCGGGTCGTGACCAGGTCGAGCTCTGGATGCAACCTCTGCAAAGCCTTTTCCAGGACAACCATGGCGAAAATGGAGGTTCCCGCGGACACGTTTCCCGTCCTGGGCGCCACTGCGTTTGTCGCGACCATTCCGGTGCCTGCGTCACCTTCAGGTGGAGCCATGGGAGCCCCGGCTTGCAGCACTCCCGTGGGGTCCAAGAGCCTGGCCCCCTTTTCCGTGAGTGTTCCCGCGTCTGCTCCTGCGACCAACACTTCAGGAAACACACTGGTAAGTGGCTTCGTGAACCCAACTTCGGCTAGCAGGTCCTGCAGTGTGCGCAGACGGTCCTGGTCGTAGTCATCCGTCGTCGAGTCGATTGGGAAGACTCCCGACGCGTCCCCGATCCCCAGCACGCAGCGCCCAGAGAGTTTCTCGTGAACATACCCGGCCAGGGTGTTGACGTGATCCAGGTTCGCCAGGTGCTCTTCGCTATTGATCGCCGCCTGATACAGGTGGGCGCTACTCCAACGGTGCGGCAGGTTGAAGTTGAGCTTCGGTGAAAGTTCGACGACAGCTTCGTCCGTGTTGGTGTTTCGCCAGGTCCGGAAAGGAACCAGAAGTTCCCCATTCGCGTCTAATGCCAGGTAGCCGTGCATCATGGCAGAAAACCCCAGACCTGCAATGCTGCGAAGTTCCACCCCGTACCTGACCTGAACGTTTTTCACCAGGTCTGCGTAGGCGCCTTGGATCCCTTCCCAGATCGCGGCCTCGGAATACGTCCAAAGCCCGTCCTGTAGCTGGTTTTCCCAGTCGTGTGTCCCCGACGCCAACACCGCAGCATCCGGGGCAATCAACACAGCCTTGATGCGGGTTAAGCCAAGCTCTACACCAAGCACTGCGTCTCCGTTTTCGATAATCACTGCTCGTGATTCCACCCTGTGTCCGTCACCATTTGCCATGGCCGATCCGTTCTGCTCTGAAGGACAATCTGCTCTGAAGAACAATCTGCTCTGAAAAACAGCTATGTTAGCGCTAACTACAATGGGACGAACAGAGTTTGTCTCCTCTTAGTAGCAGTTGAACCGGAAGAGGATCGCCCGCCTCAATTTCAGTTTTGCCCTTGGCAAGGGCGAAACTGTGGGCATGCCCATCTCCAAACCAGGACGTCCCCCTGCAATGACAGACGTCGCCGCCCTGGCGGGAGTTTCGCACCAAACGGTTTCACGGGTGCTCAACAATAAAGGTGACGTTCGCCCCGAGACGCGCCAGCGCGTGCTCGCCGCTATCAACGAACTGGGCTACCGCAGGAACGAAACTGCCCGCACCCTCGCCCGCAGGCGGTCGAAGATCATCGGGCTACTGACAACCGCGCACGTCAACTACGGCCCCGCACAGACCCTGTTTGGGGTAGAGCTCGCAGCACGGGAAGCGGGCTATTTCGTCGCAGTCGCAACACTGGAAGAGTTCGCTGAGGACGCGCTCACAGAAGCTTTGGACATGCTTCTAGGCCTTGGCGTGGCCGGGATCGTTGTGATCGCACCTGTCAAGGAGGTGGCCGCTGGCCTTAGCCGGGTCGCCCTGAACGTCCCCGTTGTGGTTGTGTCCTCTGCCTGGACTGCTGGCGATTCCAAGATCACTCGCGTGGGCATCGATCAATGTCACGGCGCGATGCTGGCGGTCGAGCACCTTCTGGAATGCGGATCCAAATCCATCGCTCACATTGCAGGACCCGAAAATTGGTTCGACGCCACAGAGCGTGAGCGCGGGTGGGAAGAGGCCCTGAAACGACGCAACGTTGAGCCCGGGCCCCTGGTGCGCGGCGACTGGACGGCCGAATCAGGGTACGCCTTGACAAAGGAACTCCTAAGCGAAGGGACACCTGACGCGATTTTTGCGGCGAACGACCAGATGGCTCTTGGCGCCATGCGTGCGCTCGCGGAAGCTGGACTGCCCGTCCCCCAGAAAGTGCGGTTGGTCGGCTTCGACAACGAACCCGGGACTGCTTTTTTCTCGACCCCTCTTTCGACCGTGCAGCAAGACTTTGACGCCGTCGGCCGCGCAGCAATCAGCACGCTCACTGCGTTAGTTAGCGGTGAAGACACTCAAGACTCGCAGACGACCCCAAACCTAATCATTCGACAATCCAGCTAGAGCCACCGCCCACAGTTAAGACCACGGGCGTAACCGGGCGCTGTAACACTAGTTAAACACAGACTGTTAGCGCTAACGTAGAAATGCCAGTTAGCGCTAGCTCAAAGGAGACTCATGGTGTTCGCAGAGGAATCCACCAGGTCCTGGTCACCGGCAATGAAGTCTGGTTCCTGACCGGGAGCCAAGACCTTTACGGAGAAGAGACTCTGGCACGGGTCGCGGAGCAGTCCAAGGCCGTTGTCGACCTACTGAACGCGTCCGGCGACCTCCCGATCAAAATCATCTGGAAGCCCAAGGTCAAGGACTCCGGTTCGATCCGGCGAGTCGTGCTTGACGCGAACAGCGACAACAATGTCATCGGCGTCATTACCTGGATGCACACGTTCAGCCCCGCGAAGATGTGGATAAACGGCATGGGCGTCCTGAACAAGCCACTACTGCACCTACACACCCAGTCCGGCGTCGAGCTCCCCTGGGAGACCATCGACATGGACTTCAGAGCCTAAACCAGTCAGCTCATGGCGACCGCGAGTACGCCTACATGCTTTCCCGCCTGAGGATTTCACGCGAGGTCGTGGTCGGTCACGTCTCGAACCCTAAGGTCCGCGAGCGCGTTGCAACGTGGATCCGAGCCTGCGCGGGCTGGGCTGCTGTCAACGGCATGAACGTGGTGCGCTTCGGTGACAACATGCGTGGTGTTGGCGTCACCGACGGGGACAAGACCGAAGCCGAACGCGTGCTGGGCGTCAACGTCTCTACCTGGTCGGCAAACGAACTGGTCGAGGAGATCGACAAAGTCTCCCCCGCCACGATCGATGCCACCTGTGCGGAGTACGAAAAGCTCTACGACGTCCAGCCGGACCTTCGCAAGGGCGGGAGTCGCCATGAGTCACTGCGCTACGCTGCGGCGGGAGAGATCGCGATCCGCAAATTCTTGTCAGACAGGGACGCAACAGCCTTCACAACCAATTTTGAGGACCTGGGGGCACTGAAGCAGCTTCCTGGACTTGCTGTCCAACGCCTGATGGCTGAGGGCTACGGCTTTGGGGCTGAGGGCGACTGGAAGACGGCAATCCTGGTCCGCGCTACTAAAGCTATGAGCCAGGGGCTTCCCGGTGGGGCTTCCCTGACGGAGGACTACACCTATAACTTGACTCCGGGTGAAGAAGTGATCCTGGGCGCCCACATGTTAGAGATCTGCCCCAGCCTCACCACGTCCAAACCAAAGGTAGAGATCCATCCGCTCGGTATCGGCGGCAAGGATGATCCTGTGCGCCTGGTGTTCAAGACCGATCCGGGCCCGGGCCTGGTTGTCTCCATGGCCGACATGGGAACCAGGTTCCGGCTCACGGCTAACAAGGTAGAGATCGTACCGTCCCCGGAAATGCCCAACCTCCCCGTTGCAAGCGCTGTCTGGAAACCGGCCCCTTCACTCGAAGTGTCAGCCGAATGCTGGATGCTCTCAGGCGGAGCCCACCACACTGTCCTCTCCACTTCCATCGGACTGGAAGAGTTCCGCATTTTCGCTGAGCTCGCAGGCATCGAGCTGCTAGTCATTGATGAAGAGACCAGAGTTCCTGACTTCAAGAACCAGATCAACTGGAACTTCGCCTACTACCACCTGGCAAACGGGGTTTAGACCAGAGCAACCACGGCCGAAGCGACACTGCGCTTCAGTGTCGCTTCGGCCGCGTGCTAGCGGTCAGAGGGAAGTGCCTGGGTCAGCCGTCAATGTTGCTGATGGGGTCACTCGCGCCGCCCCAGGTGTTGCAGTAGCCGATTGCGGAGAGAACAGAGAGCGAAACTTTGCCCTGAGCTGGGTTTGTGTCACCCTTCTCTTTCATGAACTGAACAATCACCTGCTCCTGTTGCTGGTCGTTCATCTTCAGGAACTCTCCGCACGTTGTCGCGCCGCCTTTGTTCCCGCAACCAGAGATTGAGAGTGTCAACGCTACCAAGCCGGTCACAATGGCCGCGGTTCGCGCGCCAGGTCGTCTGTGTGTCATGGTCTTCCCTTCGTTCCGCAAGCTGGCTGGAATATCGCCGCCCCTGACATTTCGGTGGCAGCGACCGCAATGCTATTCCCAGACGCGTGTAACCCGCCGCTAAGAAGCGTTATAGAAGTGGGTTGTACAAGAACTATGACAGCCTCACCGACCCACTGCGTCGCCGCGCCTGAATCGGATAGCTTGCGTATCGGTACCACTACACCAGCTGAAAGGTTGGCGCACTCAGGTGTCGCGCCGCCCTTCAGCGACTGAGGAGAGAAATGACGCCAGACGCAAGGGAGTCTGTTCCCGAGAACGGCCCCACAGGTGAACGAAGAAGCGGCTACGAAATAGCTGACAGTGCGCTTGATAAGGCGTCCTCCGCCGCTTCCGTAGCAGGTCGAGGACTACTGATCCTGTATGGCCTAGTACTGATCGCCATTGGGATTCTCGGAATGGTAGTGGGAGGCGGGTTCGGCATGATCATCGCTGCCCTGTTGTTCATCGGTTACGGCATCTACCTGGTGCTCGGCGGTTCGTGGGTGATCTACTAATGCCAGAGTGGTTGGGTGGGTTGCTGGCAGTCGCCGTCATCTTTGGTGGAGGCTTCGTATGGGTCGCGATAAGGGACAAAATCTCCGAGCGGGCCGCCTCTGATAGGAAGCGGCGCTTGGGGGAAACCGAACAGCAGTAGTGCGGCCAGTCCAGCGGCGTGATGAATCTAAGGCGAAGGCTCTTCTGGGACGCATACGCGATCGGCTACGACGTAGCCTGGGACAGTCCTGTCACTTCGGCTGTTTCCTCCGAAATCTCACTGCTGGGGCCCTTCGACACTGTCGTTGATCTGGGATGTGGGACGGGCCTGCTCAGCGAACACCTCGCGCGCCCGGGTACCGCGGTGACGGGCGTGGACAGTTCCGAGAGGATGCTGCAGCGAGCGCTAGGCAAGAACCGCATCTCCTACGGTGTCCAGGGTGAAGTGGCCAAAACACCCCTGGCAAGCTCATCGTTCGACTGCGTCGTCTGCGCCAATGTGTTACACCTCCATCCAGACCCCGATCTGGTCATCCAAGAGGCGTCGCGTTTGGTTCGGAGCGGGGGCTTGGTCGCCTGGGTCACCCCGACAGCAGGACTAGACCAAGCGGGCGCGGTAGCGGGCGACAGAGCAAGCGGCCGCTCGGCGATTGCGTCGTTCGCCGCGCTGACCGTGCGCAGCCTGATTACTCCCTTCGCTCTAATGACGGGTGTGCGCGTCCGACCAGCGGGACAGGTGCTCGAAAAGCTCGCCCAGACAGGCCAGTATGGACTCATAACAGCGACCCAACGGACATTCTTCGATTCGCAGACGCTGATACTGATGCGTAAAGCCGGGGAAGACAACTAGGGGATGCAATGAGCCAGGTCATCTTTCCGGCAGTAGTTGCTGTCATTGACGACCACGAGATAATCGGGCACGGGGTCAGAGTGATCTTTGAACGCTTGGCCCCGACCACAAAAGTCGTCTACGTCCCGAGTCTTCGCCAACTTTCGGTTCATCCCGATGTTGCCCTCCTGGACCTGCGACTGGACGACGGATCGACCCCGAAGCAGAACCTAGCGCTCCTTGATGCGCGAGGAGTTCCCACAGTCGTTTACACGGCGGGCGACTCCCCGTACCTGGTGCGGGAAGCCGTGTCAAACGGAGCACTTGCGGTTTTGCGTAAGACAGCCACCCCCAGAGAGTTGGTCGACACCGTTGCGGCAGCCTTTCGGGGAGAGGTGACCGCGGGTCTCGATTGGGCCGCCGCCGTGGATGCCGACGAGGATTTCGTGTTGAACAGGCTCTCCGACACCGAGGCGGAAGTCCTGGCGATGTACGCTTCCGGGGCACTAGCCGAAGCAGTAGCCCGGAAGCTGGGCGTCTCGCCCGCTACAGTAACTACCTATGTCAGTCGCGTGCGCGCAAAGTACCGCGCAGCGGGACGCGAGGCCGACTCTCGCATCGACCTGTTCAGGCGGGCCGCCGAAGACGGTCTCATAAGCTACTACGACCCGCCCAGATGATCGCTGAAAGGGGCCTGGGTGTGCCCCGGTTTCTTACCCCCTTCACACGGCGACGCAACGACCGTTGCGCCCCATCCGCGCCGACCTCTTTGCAGCTGTCACGCGCGCTCACTGTCCTCACGGGGTTAGGACTTGCTCTAGGGGGAGTGCAGGCGCTCGCCTGGACTGTGGGCCTCCCCCCTCAGGAAACAACGCCCAACTGGAACGCGCTGGTGATTGCAGGACTTAGCCTGTCCGGGGGAAGCGCAATGGTTGCGGCTTGGGCAATGCGACCTGAAAACGCCCACGGAGAGCTGGGCTCGGCAAGAGCAGTGGACCTAGCGTGGCGCACCATGGCGATTACAGCGCTAGTGGTCTACGTCGGGATGCTCCTGTGGGGGACCCTGAACCCGGTCAATCTCCCCGGCGACACTTCCCGAACAGGTGGCCACCAAATCCTGTTGGGTTACTCGATGCTCGCAGCAGGACTCGCGGCAGCAGTCTTCCCCGCTCGAGTCAGGTACCTCTACGTCCTCGCTCTGTACCCACTGAGCATCGCTTACCTGAGCAAACTTCACGGAGGCTTCAGCCTGGAAGCTGTGTCCGCCCCCACTTCACTGCTGGTCTTCAACTTGGTGGTGCTAGCAACCGTGACACTGGCGTCCAATATGGGCGCGCAACTAGACCAAGCTGTGGCGCAGCTGGACCAGCGGAACCGTGCAAAAGCTAGAGCTCACGCGCGGCTCGTGGCTCAAAGGAGAGCCGACTCGTACGTTCACGACAGGATCCTTTCGGCGCTCTCCCCCGTCACTGTAGGCGTCGCTGAACCCGACTCTTTGCGTGAAGCAGCGAAGCAGGCACTCGCTAGCCTTGCCCCGCCGCAAACGGATGGGCCCAGAACTGTCTCGCGACTGTTTCTAGAGCTGGAGCAAAGCGCTCGCAAGGCGGACTCGACCGCAGACGTTTCTCTTCAGATCTCTGTGGCCGAGTCCCAGCAGGTGTTGCCCGATGCCGTCTTCGAGAGCCTCCGCGCCGCTACCGAAGAAGCCCTCAGGAACTCGATGGAGCACGCAAACAGGCGGGACAACAGGCCAGTCAAGAGGACATTGCTGATGAGTGACGTGAACGGGGCCGTCGAAATCACTGTGGCGGATGATGGGGACAACTTTTGCGACCTCCCTGCAGGCGCACACACAGGCGACGGGCAAGGCATCGAATGCTCCATCATCGGACGGATGCACGATGTTGGCGGCTCCGGGACAGTCTCGAACCGTTCAAAGGGATGTCGCGAAGGCGTGGTGGTCGACATCCGGTGGGACCCATCGCTTGGGATCGGTCTGGATCGCACCGGCGGGCTCGATCCAGGCTTTGCAATCTCTCGAGTGCTACAGGGGACCTCCGTGCATCTCCTGGCCCTCTGCATCTTCCTAGCGGAAGCACTGCTCATGACCTGTGAATCGGCGAGATACACGCCACTTCTCTGGCCCGTAGCGGCCCTGCTTTGGCAAGGAGGCATCGCACTTCTTCTTGTGTTTCCCTGGCCCCAAGCACACCTCCCCAGATGGCTGGTTCCCGCCACGATAGCAACGGTCGGCCTCAGCAATTTACTGGTTCTGTTCCCAATATCTGCCCGGGGCTTCCCCGACTACGCGGCCTGGAGCCTGGGGAGTGGTTGGCTACTCTGCATCTTGATCCTTCTGCGACAAGGGCCCTGGGCCGCATGGACGGGCATGCTGGTGTTGGGGCTGACTACCTCGCTCTGGGCAGCCCAGAGTGGCCAAGACCCGATGGTCGTCGTCGACCTCATGCTGGGACAAATCATTGCGCTGACCATTTGGACGTTCGCTTCCTGGTGGAGCAAAGTCATCCTGACCGCCATTGGCGAAAACCAGCTGCGCTCCCGCAACGTAGAAGTATTGCTGCTGACGACGTCCGCCGTCGAGTCCACTCTGAATCAGCGACTGGCTGAAGTCAGCCACAGAGCCCGCCCTCTGCTTGAACGGCTAGCGTCCATCGAGAGCCTGGACCCCGATACTCGCATGGCCGCGACGTTGCTGGAGGGCGAACTTCGAGATGAGATCCGGGCGCGCCGCCTTTGCAGGGAAGACGTGGTACAGGCCGCGCGCACAGCTCGGGAACGCGGCGTCGAAGTTGTGCTCCTTGACGACCATGGCGCCTCTCCTATCCCCGACAGGGTCCTGGATCGCGTCTGCGCAAGAGGAATAGAAGCGCTCAACGGCGCAACCGGGGGCCGAGCCGTGCTAAGGCTGCTGCCACCCGGTCGCCGCTACATCGCGACCATAGTCACCGACCAGGAAACGGTGGCGGTGGACGCCCCACAGTAGCTCACGACGCCTCCCCCTTCCTTCCATCCCCCTCCCCTCCCTCCCCGGGGAGGGGGCCAGCCGAACCGGGGAGGAGGCCAGCTCGACCGGAGAGGACGAGGTGCCAGCGACGGGGTTAACGAAAACAAGCCCAGAGCCAAAAGGCCCTGGGCTTGACGTTTGTGGAGATGGGGGGAATCGAACCCCCGTCCGACGGTTAAACCCGGGACATTCTCCGGGTGCAGTCTGCGAGTAGTTTCTCAGCCTTCGGCGTCATGCAGACCTGCTACCGAATAGGCTCAGTCAACTAAGTGTCGAAGCCGCGCAGTTGACACGCGCGACTCCCATTGGCTTCCTTAACGACGCCAGCACCAGGGCCGAAAGCGACTCCCTGGGTGACGGACTTATTGGTTCAGCTGCAACTAGGCAGCAAGAACGAAGTCAGTGCTGTTTTCTTTGGCACTTAATGTTTTGCACACGATGTTTACGAGAAAAGCGTGCGTTCTCGACCCGCTTCTTCCCGATCTTCAACCGCCGTCGAAACCGATCATCCCCTATTGAGTTTTACTCAGCTCATCCCAAGTTCCCCTGTTTAGAGCTAAACCAGTCTACCCGCTGACGGGCCAGCTGGCAATGGGTCCGACTAGCTTCGCGCAGAATACCCACGTAGGTGCTCTCACACCTCACTTGGCTTCTGCCGGCTCGGCTTTCGCCCGTGAGACCTCGGCGCAAGGGGCGCGGTGAGAACACCCCGCAGCCGAACCGAGAAGAGTGGTGAGAAGAGCGGTGGGATGAGTGGCGGAAAACTAGCGGGAGGGCCTCTTCAGATAGGCACTCATGGCCCGCTTGGCCTCGAGGTTGTCCTGCTTCTCCCTAAGCGCATGCCTCTTGTCGTACTCAGTCTTGCCGTGTCCAAGCCCTATCTGCACCTTGGCGCGTCCGCCAATGAAATAAAGCTCAAGGGGAACAGCCGCGTACCCCTTCGGTTCCACCCTGGACTGCCAGCGCTCGATCTCACTCTTGTGCATCAGAAGCTTGCGTTTACGTGTTGGAGCATGGTTGCTCCAGGACCCCTGGGAATACATAGGGATATTGACCCCGTAAAGCCAGGCTTCCCCGTCCTTGAACTCCACCCAGCCATCAACCAGTGAAGCCCTCCCCATGCGCAGTGCCTTCACCTCGGTGCCATGCAGGGACACGCCTGCCTCAAGCGTGTCCTCAATCAGGTAATCGTGGCGGGCGCGCCGGTTCCGGGCGATGACCTTCTTCTCATCAGCCTGTGCTTTACGCCGCTCGGCCTCGCTAGGCTTCGGCTGCTTCCAGGGCTTAACCATGATCTCCTCCAACGATTTCAACGCTCAAGTCAACCACAGATCGCCCGCAACCGGAGTTCGGGGTGCACATCTGCGGGACGGTCCTACATGTAGTTGAGGACGCTGACCGGGCTCCCATCCCGGTACAGAACCAGGTGCAAGTGACAACCCGTCGACATCCCTGTCGAACCGGTGAGACCGATGGGTGTTCCCGCGCTGACGCTTTGCCCGGTCGAAACCAATCTCTGTGAGAGGTGGTAGTGCTGGGTGATATAAGAGTGGCCGTCGATCACTCCGTGGTTGATCGTCACGTAGTTGCCGGCCTCCCCACCAAACCCCGAGGCAGTAACCGTCCCAGCCCGCGTCGCCACCTGGGTCGTCCCGCAGCCAGCGCCGAAGTCAGTGCCGTTGTGCAATCGGTAGTACCCAAGAATCGGGTGCAACCGCATGCCGAAGTACGAGGTGACCGGTGCTTGGAAGTTGAAGGGGTGACGGAACAGTGCCCCACCGCTCGAAGACGGGGTGCTACTGGACGGAGGGGTAGAGGACGAAGGCTTCTTACCTGACGAAGGCGAGCTGCTCGGTGACGAAGATCCAGTCTGCTGAGCCTTCTCAGCCGCGGCCTTCCGTTCCTGTTCGGCCTTCAGGTCGATGGCTGCAATTCGGGCCGCCGCATCCGCGAGTTCGTCGTTCGCACTCTCAAGCTCAGCCTTGGCCTCTGCCTTCTTAACCTCCCACTGGGCCTGCAGAGTCTGCTGTTCCGCAAGCTTCACCTCGACAGCTTCAAGAGAGTCGGCAACGGCGTCGCGGGCTTCCTGTGCCTCAAGCTTCGCCGCCTCTGCTTTCTCCTCAAGGTCCGTGATCCTGATGGTGACGGCTTCTTGTTTTTCCGCCTGGTTCTGAGAAACCACCAGGCCTGTGCGGACTTCGTCCATAGCCTTGGACTGCGCGCGCGTCAGCGCGCTCGCAGCGGCGGCCCTGGAGCTGATTTCGCCCATGTCATCCGAGCCGACGACAACAGAAAATGCCGAGACGCTCTCTCCCCGGTACATTTCGCGAGCCATTGCTCCGACGGCGACCTGAAGCTCTTCCTCCCTGTCCGAGGACACCTGGATGGTCTCTTCGATTTCGTCCTTCAACGCGATCGCGTCAACCAACTGTGCTTCTAGAGCAGCGTGCTTACGCTCGGCGTCCGCCAAGACCTCCTCGGCCTCCGCGAGGTTGATCCGAAGGTCGGCGACCTCAATCTTGGACTGTTCCACTGCCGTGAAAAGGTCGGCAAGCTCCTGGTCGATCCCGTCCAGTTGCCCCTCCAGAGAGGCGATCTTCTGCTCACTCTGGCGTTTGTCATTGACGGCGTCTGAACGTGAGTCAGCCTGCGCGGGGGCAGCAAAGAACAGCCCCCCAAAGGCCAGCGAAAAGACTGCTAAGACGGCCGCAACCACGCCAATGCGCCTACGGCGTTGACGCTTCGAAAACTGGTCGGCCACGTTTGAACAACCCACCTAACTCACACCCTTGTGTACTTTGCTAAAGAGAACGCTGAGGCAAGCAGTGCCAACAGCAGTGCCGCGCCGATCAGGATCGGCGTTATCAGCCAAACCTCGTGGTACCCGACGAAACGCGCCCAGGTGAACGATTCGGCAAGCCAGTTGTTAACAAGCAGGTTGACGCCAGCGAACAGTGAACCTACGGCCAGAAGCGCACCGGTCAGAGCGGCGATTGCACCCTCGATCATGAATGGCGCCTGGATGAACAGGTTCGACGCGCCCACCAGTCGCATGATCTGGGTTTCACGCTCACGGCTCATAGCCGAAAGACGGATGGTCGTAGTTATAAGCAAAACCGCTGCGACCACCATGATGCCAGCAAGCCCAAGGGACAGAACCTTGGCTTTCTCCAAAACCTCAAAGAGTGGCTCAACAAGGTCGCGTTGGTCCCGGACCTCAGAGACGCCGGGGCTACCGTTGAACTCTTCGTAGATGATCTGGTACTGCTCCGGGTCCACCAGCTTCACCCTGAAGGAGAACTGGAGCATGTCAGCTGTCGTCCAGTCACCGAGGGCAGTTTCCCCGTACATTTCTTGGAAGGCTAGGTAGGCCTCTTCCTTCGTTTCCTCGTAGACCTCTTCGACGTATCCGGCGAGTTCGTCCGAGGCGAGCCTTTCGCGCACCTCGTTCACCTGGGCGTCAGTTGCTTCCTGGAGGTCGCACGAGGGAGTCCGGTCGTCCTGGGCACACATGTAGATCGAGACTTCGATCTTGTCGTACCACTCGTCCTTAAGCATGTTCACCTGGAGTTGCGCTAACGCCGCTACCCCAACAAACAGGAGGGACACGTAGGTGACGATGACGACAGAGACAGCCATCGCCTTGTTGCGTGCCAGCCCCTTGCCGGTCTCAGAAAGAATGAAACGTAGTCGCATCGCTTAGCCACCCGCCCCGTAGATGCCGCGGTCTTGGTCGCGCACCACGCGCCCATCCTCAAGTTCAACGACACGCTTTCGCATCTGGTCAACAATCTTGGAATCGTGGGTCGCCATGATCACCGTTGTCCCGCTCCGGTTGATGCGGTCTAAGAGCCGCATGATGCCGAGGGAGGTTTCGGGGTCAAGGTTTCCTGTTGGCTCGTCAGCAAGCAGAATCTGGGGCCTGTTGACCATCGCACGTGCAATAGCGACTCGTTGCTCCTCGCCCCCTGAAAGCTCGGTGGGGAGTCGTTTTTCTTTGCCGCGCAGTCCGACCATGTCGAGCACTTCGGGCACTTCGCTGCGAATCGCGTGCTTGGGACGACCGATGACCTGCATCGCCAACGCAACATTCTCATAGACCGTCTTCGAGGGAAGCAGTCGGAAGTCTTGGAAGACCGTCCCGATCTGGCGGCGGATCTTCGGCACGCGCCATTGGGGGATCGTGCTCATGTTTCGCCCCAGCACCCAGACTTCGCCCGAGGTTGCCCTCTGCTCACGCAGGATCAGCTGAAGTAACGTTGATTTACCGCTCCCGGATTTCCCCACGAGGAAGGTGAATTCCCCACGGTTCACTTCCAGCGTCACGTCCTCTAACGCCGGGGTCGCCCCCTTCACGTAGATCTTCGTAACGTTATCGAATCGGATCATCACTCACTCTTAGTTGCCGCGACCACCTGGGGCTCGCACCTAGCTTTTCCAGCCTACGGCCCGTCTGTTGCGTGCCTTACATGACACGCTATGGGAAACCTTCAACCTTCAGTTGAACCCTAAACTACTTCGCCTTGTTTCCGCCAGCGGATGCCTGCGTTGATAAAGTCGTCAATCTCTCCGTCAAAGACCGCTGCGGTGTTGCCCGACTCCCAGTCGGTCCGTAAGTCCTTCACCATTTGAAACGGCTGCAGGACGTAGCTGCGCATTTGGTCCCCCCAAGAGGCCTTCACATCACCTTTCAGTTCGTCTTTTTTCGCCTTTTCTTCTTCGTGCCTCAGCATTAGAAGTCGCGACTGCAACACCCGCATGGCCGCGGCCCGGTTTTGGATCTGCGACTTTTCGTCCTGCATAGACACGACGATGCCGGTGGGAAGGTGCGTAACCCGCACTGCGGAGTCAGTGGTGTTGACCGACTGCCCGCCGGGGCCAGAACTGCGGAAGACATCCACCTTCAAGTCAGTGTCTGGGATGTCGATGTGGTCGGTGGTTTCGATCAGGGGGATGACCTCCACTGCCGCGAACCCTGTTTGGCGCCGCCCCTGGTTGTCGAAGGGGCTGATCCGAACCAACCTGTGCGTCCCAGATTCCACAGACAGAGTGCCGTACGCGTATGGAGCCTCCACCTCAAACGTTGCCGACTTGATCCCCGCGACTTCAGCGTACGAGGTGTCAAGCACCTTGGTCTTATAGCCTTTACGTTCGGCCCAGCGCAGGTACATCCGAAGCAACATTGAGGCAAAGTCCGCTGCGTCAACGCCGCCCGCCCCACTTCGGATAGTGACCACTGCGTGCCGGTCATCGTATTCGCCATCCAGCAGGGTGCGGATCTCAAGATCCGCGATGTCCGCCTGTAAGCCCTTCAGCTCGGCCTGGCACTCTTCTACCAGCAGTTCCCGCTCTTCGTCGTCTACCGATTCTTCGACCAGTTCTCCCAAAGTCTCCAGGTCATCGATTCGGCTCTCAGTCTTCTGGATCCGTGCCAGCTCGGATTGAAGGTGAGAGAGTTTCGAGGTGACTTGCTGGGCCGCGTCAGGGTCGTCCCATAGGTCCGGGGCGCCCGCCTGCTGCGACAACTCTGCTATCTCGCTACGAAGCCGTTCAGGGTCTGAGACAGACTCTATGTTCGCCAAAGTGGTCCGTAGCGCCGCAATGTTTGCTGAAAAATCGTGAGTCACACTGTCAGGGTACCGGAGACTACGCCCGCTCGGCGCGCCCCCAAAGCCAGGCAGAGCAGGGCGATACGTTGAAGAGGTGACCCATTTGAACTCAATCCCCTCAAGCTCCGAGTTAGAACTTGCGGCACTTGCGAACGCCGCGGTTCCTGGCCTTCGCGTGCTGGGAACGAAAGACTACGCCTCATGGAAGGATGGTAGCTGCGTGACCCTGGTGGACGGGGAAGGTCAGGACTGGCAGGTTGCCACGACTTCAGACCTTGCCCCGGAGCCGCTGGAACACTTGTTTCGGGTTCTGGCGTTGCTCGGGGAAGCCTCTGATAAAAGGGACCTTCCTTTCAGGGTCCCCGCACCTGTGGCGGTTGCAGCCAGGCCTAAAGGAGGACTCGCCCTTATCTACCCTCACCTGGGGGGTTCAGTTGCGGGGCCAGCCACTCTGGTCCGCCACCCGATGTTCGCAGCCTCACTGGCCTCCGCACTCGCGGCGTTGCACCAACTGCCGGTAGACACGTACTCGGCCGTGTCCGGAGCTTTGGTGCTCCCTGAGGAACGGAGAGCCGAATATCTAGCGCTGGTCGAAGAACACCGCATGGCCATCCCCGGGGATCTGGCGGCACGGTGGCTCGGGGCACTGCGCGACGACACGCTCTGGCTGTACCAGCCAGTGCCTGTCCACGGATCCCTGACTGCGGAGGACCTGCAGGTCGCAGAGGGGTCCGCCGTTGTGGGGGTGCGTGGTTTTGAAAGCGCACGGGTGGACGACCCAGCGTACGACGTCCTTTGGCTGCTGTATGAAGCTGACGACGCCTTCTTGGAGAGCTTTGAAGCGGCGTACTGGAGAGGGCGTCCCGAACCGGACCTTCACATGATGACTCGTGCACAGCTCATCGCTGAACTGGACACGCTCAGGTGGTATGCCCATGCCGCACAAACCCAGGACAACGCGGCTAAGGAGGCCGGCCTTCGTTCCCTTAGGGAAATGGCGACAGAGTTGGATGGGGACCTGCTTGTGGCGGAGGAACGGGAGGTCTTGCAAATCAGCTTCACCGCGAGTCAAGAACCCTTACTGCGCGTCAACCCCCACCTTCTTGACCCAATGGAAACCAGCGCCACGGTGGTGGCTGACCAGCTCGACGAACAAGTAGCGGCTGACCAGCTCAACGAACTACAGGACTA
>CAYFRO010000001.1:0-26545 GCA_964345565.1 uncultured Actinomyces sp. | reverse complement strand
CTGACCAGCTCGACGAACAAGTAGCGGCTGACCAGCTCAACGAACTACAGGACTAACGTTTTTCAGCCAGGTCACTCAGGCGCTCGACCGGGACCTGGAGAAGCCCTTCAGGCGTAACGAACTGGAGTTCCGCAGTGAGGCTCACGCCTTCTTCTTCAGCCTTCGCCTTCCAAGCTTCCAAATAGTGCTCCAGCTGTGTCTGGTAGTAAATCACAGTGCCCGCGTCCAGGAACCGGGGAATCCTTGATCGTGTTTTCCAGTCAATCAGTCGGTAGTTTCCGTCCTTGTCCCTGAGGACCGCGTCCACCCTGCCCCTGACAGGGAACCCGGCCGCTGGGACACTAAACGGCACTTCGAGTCCCACGATTTCAAACCCCTTCGCGGGGTCTGCCTCCAGAAAACGGGACCTCATCTGCTCCAGGTCCACGCGCTCTTGCTCCGAAAGTGCCTGCCCCAACTGCTGCGAAGCCGCGAAGTCTTCTGGCTCATCGCTGCTGGCGGAGACGCGCCGCAAGTGCTGCTCCACCCAGTGGTGAAAAGCAGTCCCTAACGCTGCCGTTCCCCCCGGCTTCTGGGGAACCGGCCTCAGCAGCTCCGCAGCCTTCACCTGAGGGTCCGCTTGGAACGCCGCGATGTCGGTGACAGACAATCCCCGCTGGGCGCCCACAAACGACAAGACCTGCTCCGGGCTCATGTCGGCCAGCTTCGGGCGGCTCAGAGCCCGATCCCGTTGAGCAAGAAGCACCGCAGCGGACTCTGCAAGCTCGCGATCACTCAGGGTTGCCAAGACCTGCTGCCTGCGTCCCTTCCGATCCCCCGGAGTGCGTTCGATGTCCGCCAACGTCTCCATGACTCGGGCCGCGACCTGTTCGTTAGCCTTGCGCCTAGGCCCCGGCTCCCTAGGGAACCTAGGGGCTCCACCTGAGAGACCCCTGTCGGCTATCTGCTGAGCAGTCGGAGAGTCAGCAAGCTGCGCGTTCACTCCCGGTTGTTCGGCGGCTTCCGTGAGGAACGCAGAAGGAAGCCGCACCTGTTTGGGGCTGCTGTTCCAAGCCCCGGACAGCAACATGTCCGACTTGGCTCTTGTGAGCGCCACGTAAGCAAGTCGCCGTTCTTCACGCTCCCTGTAGCTGCCGATTTCTTCCTTGAAGAAGTTTTCTAACGCCCTTCCGGTCTGGGACATGTCCCAGGCATCGGGCTGTGGGAGGTGAGCACGATCGATTCGAATCGGGTACGGAAGCTCTCCAAGATCCCCCCACCAGCCAGAAGCTGGGTCGGGCTCTTCTTTGGCAACCGGGGGAAGCGGGTCGGCCGGTGCCTTAAAGCCCCGGGAATCTGAGCTTGGGAAAGACCCCTGGGCCATTCCCACGACGGCCACCGCATCCCATTCCAGGCCTTTTGCGCCATGAACCGTCATCACTTGGACCGCTGAGGGGTCCAGGCTAACGCTGGGGATCTGAATGCCGCGTTCTTGTTCCTCCGCAACCTCCAGCCAACCAAGAAACGCTTCGAGGCTGGCGCGAGGCACCGTGGTCGCGTACTCGGCAGCGAGCGCCGTAAACTGGTCAAGCGCTTCAGAAACGCCCGCTGCGGAAGGGTCCGCCAGCGCGGCTGCGTCAAGGCGCAAGATATGGCGCGCTGATTCAACCTGCCCCACTAGGTCTTGGTCGCTGCCGGCTCGAAGAAGGTCGAGCTTCTCAGCAAGTTTTGTGACCCGTAGACGCCCGGACTCGCTGAGGCCCTCAACCTGAGCGCCGCTACCGACATGCGCGACCGCGTCCAGCATTAGTGCTTGGGGTCGGCCCCCATCGGCAGGCGCGGCCCTGCTAGCCAGTGAGTGCGCAAGATTCGCCAGCACGCGAAGGTCTAATGCTCCAAGGTCCAGGTTTGCTAGGAGCCTAGAAAGGCTAGAGCCACGGCCTATGTCCGCAGTTATTTCCAGGGCAGCGCGAAGGTCGCTCACGGCCGGGTGCTGAAGCAGTGCCTCACCGGACGCGAGTTGCGCGGGGATCCCGGCCTCCCTAAGCGCGTTCAGTGTGGGCATCAGCTCTGAGCGCTTGCGAGACAGGACCGCGCACGTCGGCACGGGTTCATCTGCGCTTCGCGACGGCTCCCTCCCCCGGACACTAAGCATGAACTCCACGACCTGGTCCACACCTTCGGCTGCGAACTGTGCGAAGCGCGCGGAGACGCGTCCCCGCGGGGCGCCCTTTCGGGGCTTCAGCTCCGGAAGGTTCACCTGTTTGTTCGCGGGGGCAACGCCAACCGTCTTGTCAGTGAGCCACCCAGGCGAGGCTTTCAAAGGCTCAGCGACCTTGTTGGCCACATCTAGAATCAGCCGGTCGTTTCTCCAGGCGGTCGAAAGGCTGAGGGTCAGGTCTGGGACTCTGGTGTCCCCGTTGAAGTTCAGGTGAAAATCGTCAAGTGACCCGGCAGAAGCTCCACGCCACCCATAGATGGCCTGGTTGGGATCGCCGACCGCGGTGACAGGGTGGTTGGCAAAGAGGGAAGAAAGCAGCCGCATTTGCGCAACGGACGTGTCTTGGAACTCGTCAAGGAAGACGACTTGGTGGCGTTCCCGAAGGATCCGTCTGGCTTCCGCGTTCTGTTCGACGACCTGGATCGCCGCGGTCACTTGGTCTGAAAAGTCCATGGCTCGAAGGGAGCGCTTCGCGTCTTCGAACGCTTCGATGACGGGTAGCAGCATTAGTCGCTCCCTGACCTTCAGCTCCCCGGTCCTGTGGAAGTTGACGTATGGCGAAGAGTCTCCCGTCTCCATTTTTGCTTCTACGAAGCGTTCAAGGAGGGACTCCAAGCCGGTTTGAGTCTGCCGCAACGTCATGGCTTGGTTTGAGATGGCGTCGCGGAGCCCCAGCGCTTTTTCTACTAGCGTCGTTTCTTTCAGTCCAGACGGGAGTTCTCCCTGCCAACCACTGATGATCTCGCTCATCAACTGCCATGCCGCAGCCGACCCCATGTGTACAACCTGGGGATCGATTCCTGCATGCGCCCCGAACTCTTGGACGATGCTTAGCGCGAAACCGTTGTAGGTCCCGGACTCAGGTGACCCGGTTAGCAGCGGGTGGGACCGTTCTGGGTTGGCCATGGCCTGCCACTTCGCAAGGCGGGTGCGCAGTCGCTGTTCCAACTCGCCTGCAGCCTTCCTGGTGAAGGTCAGGCCCAGGATGTTCTCTGGAGCCACCCCGTGATGCGCAGCCATAAAGGTTGCCCTCAGTGACAGGGTTTCTGTCTTCCCCGATCCGGCACCCGCAACCACCAACAGGGGTTGCGGAACGCGTTCCGCGTCGGCTCCGACTTCCACCAGTGGCGGCGCCACAGCGATTTTTGCCTGCTCTGGTGTGGGGTCCCGGAGTTCGAGCGCTGAGACTAACGCCTTCAGGGCAACTTCCGACCTGCTGGTGCTCATTCCGTCCCCCTGGCCGATTCGTCTTGCGCGGGGCAGATCGACTTGAACTCGCAGACGCGACACCAGGACCCAACAACAGCCGGGTAGGTACTTCCCGCAAGTTCCTGCGCAACGTTCGCAAACTCTTCAGCCGTCTGCTCGGCTTCCTGATCGTCCAATGGGTCTTGGTCACCCAGCTGGTTCTTTTTCGTGCGCTTCAACTCAAGCAGAGCGGCTCCTCCGCTGCGGAAGCCTTGTTGGAGAACCGCAAGTTGGTACGCCAGCAGCTGTGGGTTCTGGGGGAGCAACTTGAGTGTGGCTAGACCCCCCGTCTTGATGTCCACAACCCGAACACTCCCGTCCGGGAGGGTTTCTAGCCTGTCTGCCCTGCCGCTCACCACAGCAGGCCCCGTTTCGAAAGTGAAAGAAAACTCCGTAGCCACCTCTCCTTTTACGGTGGAGAAGTGGAGTGCCAACGAGTCCATCATGTCGACCAGATCGTCCCAGAGTTTTCTTCCCCAGAACGTTTCGCGTTCCAGCTCCCACTGATCCCACTTCACCTGCAGCGCATCTATCAGTTGCTCTCTGCTGCCATGAGGGTTTTCTTCAGCGATCTGATGAACCAGAGTCCCGATGAAACTCCCAGTGACCGTAACTGGGCCCTCCCCCACGTCCTGATCCGATAAGCCAAGCGAAGACAAGAACCACCGCAGGGGGCAGTCCATCGCCTGCTGCAACCTTGAGGGACTCAGCCTGACTGGCCCGGCTTCGATCACCGGACTGTTAGAAGACACAGAGCCGGTAACGTCCCACTGCTGAGGACTGGCTTCTGCCACCCCTTCCGAACTCAGTAGCGCCAAGAGCGCCACTGCGTCAGAGCGGGACTCAGGAGTACCCCGCGGGTCGCTTGCCTGGGCGCGGGCACTGGCGACCAGGTCGGATAACGCTGGGGTTCCAAGAAGCTGCGAGTAGATGGCGTTACCATCATCATCTTCGAGCGGCGGGATGAGACCCGCGTCGGCAAGCGCTACCAAAAAAACACTGGGTGACGTGTCTGCGCTAGAAACGGTTGCAAAGTTTAGGGACTTTTGCGCGCGGCTCACAGCTAGGTTGAACAGGCGCGCTTCGTCCCTCTTGTGGTCGTCTTGTCGCTCGCTGAAGGATCTCGCTTCTCCGCTGTAGTTTCCCGGCAGGAAGGGTGCAATGGGAGATTCTCCGGACCACCCCGCCTCTGCGGCCTCCAAACCTATCTGCTGCAAAGCCCGGATGGCCCCTACGCTGTCGCGACCGGACGCGGGCCACGTCCCCAACTGGGGACCCGCAATGCAGACAGCCTGCCAAGACTGCCCCCCTGCGCTGGAAGCTGTGAGGACCTGAACCCCCACCTCAGTCGCACCCGTCGCGGCGAGGGAATCCGAGGCGATCTGTTGGTCCAGCAAATCGGCAGCAAAAGCGCCCGCAGTGACGTGGGCCCCCGGCACGTCCTGCATCTTCTGACTCCACAGGTCGGCTCTTCGGAACAGTGCGATCACCGCGTCCAACGTGTCGTGACCGGCCTGCGACCGGAAACTCGAAGCAGCGGGGTTTTGAAGAAGCGCGAGTTCGACCAGCGAATCTTGCAAACCAGCAAGCTCCCAGAGCGTCCAGAGTCCCTGTTCCGGAGTCTGGCTTGCGGCCAGTTCTTTCGTCTCCCAAAGGGTCGAAGCAACCTTCACCCGTTCAACGGTCCGCTGGCGGGGTCCGCTGGCATCGGTCACACGGTCCAGGTCTTCCTGGGGAAGCTGCAGCAGATCCAGGACAGTCAGTGGGCGTCCCAGGACAGACCCCAGATCCCTAGTGAGCCGGAAAAGTTCAAGGGAGTCGACATGGACAAGTGGTGAAGCCACAAGCTCAAGCGCGGCCTCCTGAAGCTCACTGGGCGATTCTTCCGTTGCGTCGCTACTCCCCTGCGAACCAAGCTGCAACAGCTGCAACAGTGCTGCACAGACCGGAACCTCAGCAAGTGTGACGGGGCGGTCAGCGGCCTGCAATGGGATGTCGAGGCGCGCCAGCTGGCGCCTGATCGGTTCAAGGTCCGAGGCGGTGCGGACAATGACGGCCATCTGATCCCAAGGGACAGAATCAAAGAGGTGTTGCTGGCGCAAATAGTGGGCAATCGCCTGCGCCCTGGAGCTCTCTGTTGCCGACACCGAAACGGAGACCGAAGAATCCGTTCCGCCGAACTCGGCACTAGAGACCTTTGTGGGGTCGACCCAACCCTGAACAGCTTTGGCCACCTGGCGAAGCCCTACCGGACCCCGCAAGTCTTTGGGAAGGGTGGCGGTTTTCAAACCGAGTCTCTTCGCGATGCGACCCCCCTGCTGCGGGTTTCCCCCGCGAAACACCGCGCTGGCAGACGTTGGTGAGGCTACAACGATGACTTGGGAGGCAGCCGAGCCGGCCTCTGCGACTAACAGGCCTGCTGACGCCGGCAGGTCCTGCGCATCGTCCACCAGAAGCAAGGAAGGAATCGGAGGCGGGCTGGAAACCCCAACAGAAGAGCCCAGGTCCTTCCAATTTGCAAGGAGGTCAGCTGCAATGCGGGGAAGACGAGCCGCGTCAATGTGGGGTGTCTGGTCAAAGAAGGGTTTGTTTCCGGGTCCGGCGAACTCGCGGTACGCGTCGGCGGCGACAACCCAGAGGTCCTTCTTCAGGTCCCGGCCAAGCCACTCCAGGTCTTCGGGGGTCAGTCCTGCTTCACCACTTCGGGCGATGATGTTCCGCAACTGCATTCGAAGAGCTGGGCTTTCCAGGACACTTGGTTGAAAGAGTGTTTGCCACCGCCCAGCTTCGCGCGCCAGGTAGTCGGCGATCCAAACGTCCTCTGCGGCGCCCGAGACAAACGGCGCGCCCCCCTTTGGCTCGGCGCGCTCAAGGTTCCAAAGTCGAAGAATCAGGTGGGCGTACGACCCGACGGAACGCACCAAGCGGTGTGTTTCAAAGCCACCCAGCGGTCCCAGGGAACCGCTGCGAGCCGCCACCATCTGTGACAGTTCGCGATCGAGCTGGTTTGCCCGCCTGCGATCCGGCGTCAGCAACAAAACCGGCGCCCAAGACGCGTTTGGGTCGGGCTCTGCAAGAGCCTGCGCAGCAAGATCCAGTAGCAACGTTGTCTTGCCACTTCGGGGCACCCCGTCAACAAACAGGGACTTGCCTGATTCAGCAAGCCTTCGCACGTCCCGAAGTGCTGGGTTATCTTCGCGTCCCGACACGCAACCACCCCCTTCAAGATGCCACCCTCTTCAAGGTGCCAGTATGGACGCAACCCCCGACACTTTGAATCCTCCGGTTTCCCTGGGACTAAACTAGGGCGTGCCCCGCGGCATTCACCAGAATCAGACTTAGGACAACAGATGCACGTAACTTTTAACTTCCGCTCCGGACTCGCTCCGCTAACACTTGAGCTCGATGGAAGCGAAGACGACGTCTTAGCGAAAGTGCGCGGCGCCATTGAGCAGAAGGAGATCTTGGACTTCTCAGATGCCCGCGGCGAACGTTTCCTAATCCCCGCAGCCTCCATCGGCTACGTTGTAGTTCCCTCGCGTCCCTCGACCCCCGTCGGTTTCGGGAGGATGTGACCCTAAGAGGTTAGGTTCACCGCTTCCATACGCTCCCTGTGCCTCTTTGTGGCGTGCGTGACGACAGCGTCAACGGTGTCAGGGTCCGTAGCCAGATCTGGGTAAGTGAACAGTGTTGCCCGCAGCAACCCGAAGGCCTCGCCCGCGACTCTTCTAGCCCAAAGCGATAGGCGAGCAGCGAGCTGCTCGTCTTCCGCTGTCAGTTCAGCCAAGTGCTCACGAACCCACCTTCCGTGCCCCAGGTCCCACGTGACCGAGTCACCGTCCACAATCTGGTGACGTTCACTGAGCTCGCGCAATGTGTCCGCGAAAATGCCCATCACCACATAGCTCTTCACCGAGCGCTCCCACCAGTTCGAGGGGCGGGTGCGATCGTCAAGCTCATCGAACAGACCCGCAAACTGGCCCGCAGCTTCCACCACGGAAAAGCCACGGTCTTCAGCCATGCGCTCGAGCTCCGTAAACCTGCGGTAGCCGCGGTCGGCCAAAGAGGCAAGATCAACGTGGAAGCGGGTGCTTGGGGCCTGGTCTCCGTCCTTCGCGAGCCTAGTCATGGCCGCCAGGGCACTGTAGGCCATGAGCCCGATCGCCTCGCGTTCACCTGCGCCAGGGCCCGTGTCTTCTTCGACTATTTCGACCTGTTCAGTTTTGTTCATGAGACAACCTTATAGCGCTGCTCACAATCAGTGCGCCAGGGCGCCAGCTAGACTTGAGGCAGGTTGCCCGGTCGTAAGAGCACTCGGGAACTTTTTTTGGGGCTAGGCCCCGCTAAGAAATTGACGATCGGCTACCTCAAGTTTTGCAACTTTCAAGAAAGGTAGAACGTGAGTCAAGAGAAATTCGCGGACTTTGACATAAGTCCGAAGATTGTGGACGCCCTGGCGGACGCAGAAATCGTAAACCCCTTCCCCATCCAGTCCATGACACTCCCCGTAGCCCTAGAGGGAAGGGACATCATTGGACAGGCCAAAACAGGCACGGGCAAAACGCTGGGCTTTGGCATTCCAGTCCTAGAAAAAGTAGTCGGGCCAAAGGATCCCGGCTTCAACGAACTCGAGGACGCAGGACTGCCCCAGGCGCTGATCGTCCTCCCCACCCGGGAGTTGTGCAAACAGGTAGCAAACGACCTGCGGGTCGCAGGGAAAGGGCTTTCCGCCAGAATCGTTGACATTTACGGTGGGGTCGCCTTTGAACCGCAAGTGGCTGCCCTGGAACGCGGCGCGGAAATCGTCGTTGGAACTCCCGGGCGCCTGATCGACCTTGCGAACCGAGGCGTCCTGAGACTTGGTAGCGTCAAAATCGTCGTGCTCGATGAGGCAGACGAGATGCTTGACCTGGGGTTCCTCCCCGACGTTGAAACCCTGCTTTCCAAGGTTTCCCCCACAAGGCACTCCATGCTGTTCTCAGCGACCATGCCCGGACCCGTCGTGGCGCTGGCCCGCCGGTTCATGAGCCAGCCGACCCACATTCGCGCCAGCGACCCGGAAGACGACGGCGCGACCGTAAAAGAGGTCTCTCAGTTCGCCTACCGCACGCACCCGATGAACAAGGTCGAGGTCCTCTCAAGGATCCTTCAGGCCGAGGGGCGAGGACGCACGATCGTGTTCGTGAAGACCAAGCGTGGCGCGGCAAGACTGACAGAGGACCTCAACGAACGAGGCTTTGCAGTTGGAGCCCTCCATGGTGACCTTGGGCAGGGCGCTCGCGAACAAGCCCTGCGCGCATTCCGGTCGGGAAAAGTGGACGTGCTCGTTGCAACAGACGTTGCCGCCAGAGGAATCGACGTTGCCGACGTTACCCACGTCGTGAACTACCAGAGCCCAGAAGACGACAAGACCTACCTGCATCGGATCGGACGCACTGCGCGCGCCGGTGCTTCCGGAACAGCCGTTACGTTCGTCGACTGGGAGTCACTCCCCAGGTGGGGCCTGATCGCAAAGGGACTGGGACTAGACATCGGTGAGCCGCCCGAGACCTACCACACGTCGGAGCACCTCTATCAGGACCTGTCTATCCCAGAGGGTACGTCGGGTAGTCTGCCGCGCTCTAAACGGACCCGCGCAGGTCTTGACGCCGAGAAGCTTGAAAACCTGGGCGGACCGGACTCCCGTAGCACGCGAGGGGCACGCGGAGGCTCCAAGGACGAAAAAGCTTCTGGTCAAGGTGCTCGCCAGGCAGGGAAAGGCGCTCCCAGGAAGCGGAATCGGCGCCGCGTGAACAAGTCGAAGCAACAGCGTCAGGGACAGAAACGCGAGAGCCAGGGTTCGTAAAAGGAGAAGTGGGGTTCAACCATGGATTTGACCTGGGATACGTGGTTCCAGTTCCTGCTGGCCCTAGTTGCAGCGGCCGCCGCTGAAGGAGCCCTGTGGCTGACCCTGGTCGTCAGTCACCGGGTGCTTCGCCGTCGCCACCCGGTTGGAGCAGATCGTTTCAAAGCCCTGTTCAAACCCGCCTTAGCGACCGCGGCGACGGTCTTTCTGACCCTTGCGGTGGCGATGAAGTGGCCGCATCCCGGCTCAAAATCGCTGGTACTGCACATCCTAGCTGTGCTGATAATCGCGATGGTCGCCTGGTTGGCCTCTTCCGCTGTGACCGCTCTTGTCCAAGCGTTCCGCGAGCGCCACCCGATTGGGGAGGACACCGGCCAGGAAACGCGGCGTGTCCAAACCCAAGTGTCAGTTATTCACGGCCTTGTCACGGCTGCGATCTGGCTGGTTGCCGCAGGCATCGCGTTCTCCACCATCCCCGGGGCCGAAGCTGTGGGGACGTCCCTGCTTGCGTCGGCCGGCCTGGCCTCAGTGGTCGCCGGCATCGCAGCCCAATCCTTCCTGGGGAACGTTTTCGCCGGGCTCCAGATTGCTTTTGCGGGCACGCTCCGAGTCAACGATCTTGTCACCGCGAAAGATCAGCAGGGCCGCGTAGAGGACATCCGGCTCACGTCGGTAGTTCTGAAGACGTGGGACGGACGCAGGTTGATCCTCCCCTCCTCGTACTTCACTCAAACTCCGTTTGAGAACTGGTCCGGCGGCGGGACGGAACTGTTGGGAGTGGTGCCATTTGACGTCGACTGGCGTGTCTCCGTAAGCGAGATGCAACGCGAGCTGATGCGGATCGTGGAGGACAACGAGCTGTGGGACGGCAGGCAGGCCCAGATGGTCGTTTCGGACGCGACCGGGGGAATGGTCCGGGTGCAGGCCCAGATCAGTGTGGAAAACCTAGGAAAGCTTTCTGCGCTCAAGAACCAGGTCCGGACCGAACTAGTGGAATGGCTTGCAGCGCAGACGAAACAGCTCCCAGTCACCAGGGTGCTTAGCGAAGCTTAGAGCCCTCCCCGATAGCCGCTGATGAACGCGAACACTCCATCCGCGACAAGCTGAGTGGCAATGGCCGCCAAAAGCACGCCTGAAATTTTCGTCAGGATCAAGACGCCGTCGTCCCCGAGCAGGCGGTGCAGTGACAGTGAGAAACGCATCGTCAGCCAGATAACCAGGTGCATCAAAAGAACTGCAACCGCGACCGCAACCCAGCCGGACACGCTTCCTTTTCCTTGGTTGACCGCAACCATGACCGCAACAATGGCACCGGGGCCGGCAAGAAGAGGGGTTCCAAGAGGGACCAAAGCGATGTTGCTGTCGACTTCCCCTTCCCCGCCGCCGAACTCTCCTTTTCCCATGAGGAGTTCCATGGCGACTAAGAACAGCAGTATGCCCCCGGAAACCTGCAGGGCTTCCATAGAAATCCGAAGGCCGGTCAGGATGTAGTTCCCAAGTAACGCAAAACCAACAATGACAAACAGGCTGGTGAGGGTCGCCTGCGTTGCAGCCCTGTTCTGGGAGGAGCGGTTCATGCGCCCGGTTAGTGCCAGGAAAACGGGGATAGTTCCCGGCGGGTCCATGATGACGAACAGGGTGGTGAAAGTGGTCGCCAGCAGGGAAACGTTAATGACTGACTCAATGTCCAAAGTTGATCACCTCAACACTCCCCTGCTCATTGATTTCGGCTAGGACTTCCGGGGCGGTCAGGTTCTCTCCAAGCCGGTTCGGTTTTCCTGTGCCGTGAAAGTCAGAGCCCCCAGTGACTAGCAAACCAAACTTCTCCGCAAGACGCTGCGCCTCCACTATCCCAGGCTCGTCGTGGTCGCGGTGGTGGACCTCGATACCAGCCAAACCCGCGTCCACCATCTCTTCTACGACCTCGCTAGCCAGTGGCCTAGACCGTCCCCGAGCCTGAGGGTGAGCCAACACCGGGACGCCGCCCGCCCCCCGAATCAACTCGACAGCGTGAGTCACGTCTGGGACATCTTGGGGCACGTAGTAGGGGCCAGAGGGGGAAAGTATGGACTCGAATGCCGCCGACCGCGTCGGAACGTACCCCAGCGCCACCAGTTCGTCCGCTAAGTGAGGGCGTCCGAGGGTCCCGCCCCGGCCTCGCGCTGCAACTGCTTCAAACGAAAGCTGTGGGAAGTCCCTGGCCATCGCAGCCACCATCTCTTCGATGCGATTCTCGCGGCTTTTGCGAGTGCGCTCGAAGCTTGCTGCCAGTGCAGCGTTCTCAGGATCCGGGAGCAGGGCCAAGATGTGCACGCTGCGGCGTTGCCAGGTTGCGCTCACCTCTGCGCCGCGGATCAGCCCAACGCCAAGGCTGTGCGCGGTTCGTTCAGCTTCTTCCCACCCCGCCAGTGTGTCGTGGTCGGTGATGCCGACGTGGGTCAGCCCTGCCCTCAGCGCCGTCTCCACCAGCTCCGTGGGGGAACAGGTGCCGTCCGAGGCCAGCGTGTGGGCGTGTGGGTCAATGGCACTCATCGCCCAATAGTAAGCCCTCACTGCGTGGGTGATCAGCTGGTTTTCCATCCAGGCCGGGCGGTGCCAGGATGGAGAGATGAGTGAAAAAGAGAACCCCCAGCCCGAAAAACAGCCCCTCTCTTCCCGCGGAGACAACCGTTCGCATCGGCCGTCTTCAAAAGCGTTCCGTGAGTTCATGGCAAGCAACTGGGGAGAGCGTCCCGCACCGGCACTCCAGGAAACGGGTGCCGCCGACTTCCTCCCGGCGCGCCACAGCGGGATTGGTTCTCAGTTCGAGGGACAGCGGCTGATCATCCCCGCCGGCGGACTCAAAATCCGCAGTAACGACACGGACTACCGTTTCCGTGCTCACTCCGCATTCGCTCACATGACCGGCCTCGGGGGGGAGATGGAACCCGACGCCGTCCTGCTACTGGACCCCAAGCCCGAGGGCGGCCACGAAGCCGTCCTATACTTCACTCCCCGTTCTTCCAGGTCGTCCGAAGAGTTCTATGCGGACTCGCGCTACGGCGAGTTTTGGGTTGGGGCCAGGCCAACGCTTGAAGAGATGGAAGCCGCAACCGGCCTGAAGTGTGCACCCATCGACTCTCTAGGGGACGCCCTCGCAAAGGATGCGGGGATGGTACAGCTCCGCATTGTCCCAAACGTGGACGCTTCAGTCAGCGCGATGGTGCAGGAAGTCCGCGAGCAAGCGGGACTTCCAACGGGAGACGAAGCGCTCCGCGACGATGAGCTCCTAGCTGAGCGTCTTTCGGAGTTGCGCCTGGCTAAAGATTCCTTCGAAATCGACCAGCTGCAACAGGCAGTCGACGCGACCAAACGTGGGTTCGAAGAAATCATCAGGGAACTCCCCCGGGCCTCCCAACATCCCCGCGGCGAACGCGTGGTCGAGGGTGCATTCGCACAGGTGGCGCGCGAGGAGGGCAACGGCCTGGGCTACGAGACCATTGCGGCTGCTGCCAACCACGCCAACACCCTGCACTGGATGGATAACTCCGGACCGGTTCCGCCGGGATCCCTGATTCTGGTGGACGCCGGCATCGAGGTCGACTCGCTGTACACGGCAGACATCACCCGAACCCTGCCGGTGGACGGCACGTTCACCCCCGCCCAGGCCAAGGTCTACGAGGCGGTCCTGGAAGCTGCCGACGCAGCTTTTGAGGCTGCAAAGACTCCGGGCGCGATCTTCAGGGACCTTCACGGCGCAGCGCAAAAAGTCCTGGCCCGTCACCTGGAACAGTGGGGCCTCCTGCCTGTCTCGGCGGAAGAGTCCCTGCGCCCAGATGGCCAGCAACACCGTCGCTGGATGCCCCACGGCACTTCGCACCATTTGGGACTGGATGTCCACGACTGCGCGCAGGCTCGAAATGAGCTCTATCAGGACGGCAAGCTGGAGCCCGGGATGACGTTCACCATTGAGCCCGGCCTCTACTTCAGGGCTGACGACCTGGTGGTCCCCGAAGAGTTGCGGGGCATCGGGGTGCGGATTGAAGACAACATCGCGATCGGGCCTGACGGATCGCCAAGGCGTCTTAGCGAGAATATTCCCCGCACTCTTAAGGGTGTGGAGCGGTGGATTGCAGAAGTTCAGGCGGACTAGTCGCCGGTTGCTTCCACGCTTTCTTCAATTTCCTCAAGCTTCCGCTCCGCTAGCTCTGCGGCAGCTTTGCTCCCGGTCTTAGCGTCGCTCAGACGAACCCCATATTTGGGGGGTTCGACCAGCTTCGACTTTTGGCGGTTCTCCCGTCCGCTGTCCGCTGAGGGGGCTTCGCGGCGGGGGCTTGGGCCACTGAGCCTAACCGGACGTTTCGGCGCGCCCGAGGTGTTCCCAGGGTCACCGGCCAGGAGCTTGAAAGCCCGGTCCGCCTGTTCAGTCACTAGAATCGCGTAGCGGGAAGCAGCCATCGAAGAGCGGGAGTAGTAAGACTTCTTTTTCGCGCTGACAACCCACATCACTACGTTTAGAGTGACGCCGACCAGCACCGCCATTGCAAGGGTGATCAGGGCGACGTAGGGGCCCAGAGACTGAAATGCGACCAGGGCAAAGAGCCCCATCACGAGCCCCCATACCAGCCCCTGGCTGGCTCCGGAGAGCGCAACCCGGGCGGGTGTCAAACGTCCAAGCACGTCCTCGACTATGTGCAGGTCGGATCCCACGATGGCGACGGAAGCCAAGGGGAAGTCAGCTTCGCCCAGTTTCTCAACGGCGGCTGTCGCTTCGGGGTAGGTCTTGTACAGCGCAACCTGGGTGCCCGCCGGCATTTGGCCCTGGGCCAGTCCTCGCGCAACGTTCGTGCTCATTGGGCTCCTTCAGGTGGTCCTTGTCCCACACTACGGGCCCGCTCCCCATCCGGGCAGGGTGCTTTCGCTACGGGCGTTCGCGAAGTTTGCCGACCGGCCGATAGCATGGGGCCATGAGCGTCTCGAATCAGGCCGTGATGGAAGCCTTGGCCAGCGTAAACGACCCAGAAATCCGTAGACCAATCACCGAACTCGGGATGGTCGGCGATGTCGACATTGACGGGGGTGCGGTGACCGTAAGCATTCTGCTGACCACCGCAGGATGTCCTCTCCGTGACACGATCACCTCGGACGTAGAAAACGCAGTCCACGCTGTAGAGGGCGTGGAGTCCGTCAACGTCGTCATGGGAGTTATGGATGACGAACAGAAAAAGGCTCTCCGTGAAAAACTGACGGGGCACGCCGAGCGGGACATACCGTTCACCCGCCCCGACTCGCTCACACGCGTCATCGCAATCACGTCAGGCAAGGGGGGCGTTGGCAAGTCCTCTGTCACGGCAAACCTCGCCGTGGGGCTGGCCGCCCAGGGTCTTTCCGTCGGCGTTCTGGACGCGGACATCTACGGTTTCTCACTCCCCCGCATGCTGGGCGTTGAAACACCCCCTCAGTCGATCGATGGAATGATCGTCCCTCCCATCGGGGCAGGCGGGGTCAAGGTGATCTCGATCGGGATGTTCGTTCCGGAGGGCCAACCCGTCATCTGGCGTGGCCCGATGTTGCACCGGGCGCTACAGCAGTTCCTGGCGGACGTGTTCTGGGGTGACCTCGATGTGCTCCTTATCGACATGCCGCCTGGAACCGGGGACGTGGCGATCTCGATCGCTCAGTTGTTGCCCGACGCCGAAACTCTGATCGTGACGACCCCGCAAGTTGCGGCAGCTGAAGTGGCTGAACGTTCAGGCTCAATCACGACCCAGACCCGTTCTAAAGTTATCGGCGTCGTAGAAAACATGTCCTACCTGGAACAAGAGGATGGGTCGCGACTGAACATCTTCGGCACGGGCGGGGGCCAGATGGTTGCTTCCCACCTGTCAGCGCTTCTGGGTTACCAGGTGCCATTGCTGACCCAGGTCCCACTTGACATTGAACTGCGGAAAGGCGGAGACCGAGGTGCCCCGGTCGCGCTTAGTGAAGGCTCTCCCTCGTCCGTGGCGCTCTTAGAGCTGTCATCCAAGATCGGAACGAAAGCGCGCGGGCTGGCCGGGCGTCCCCTTGGGGTTTCTCCGGTAACTAGGTAGCACGCTCCTTCCTTCTGCGCCCGCTGCAAGGGGTAGGTTTAGGGAAGGATGAAAGGGAGGCCCATGTCAGTCGACAAGGTATCGGTCTGGGCGTTTTGCGAGCAGTTCCCGGTAGAAGAACCCGAGGTAGCTTGGGCAAGGCAGGTAGCACTTGAGCTAGGCGCGCCGTCTCCCAGCGTCGCCACAGCCGGGTTCCTTCGGGCCGTCGCTGCTCTGAGACAAGCTCACGCCGCCGTTGAAATCGGTGGCGGCACCGGTGTCTCCGGACTCTGGATCCTGGCCGGCATGGCGAAGGGCGGCGTCCTCACCACTATCGATCCGGAAACCGCGTACCAAAAGGTTGCTGCAAGTGCGTTCCGCAAAGCGGGCATCCCATCTTCGCGGACCCGCTTCATCAACGGGCGCCCCCTTGACGTGCTTCCCCGCCTAGCTGCAGACAGCTACGACATGATGGTGGTTGACGGGCACCCTGAAGAGACCTCTTACTACATCACGCATGCGCCCAGGATTCTGCGCCCTGGCGGGGCACTAATCATCCAGAACGGACTGTGGTTCGGCAACGTTGCAGACCCTGCGCGCCGCGACCCCCACACAGTGTCAATGCGGGAAGTCCTCAAAGCGCTTGCCGAATCCGAAGAGTTCGACACGACCGTGCTTCCCATTGGGGAAGGCGTGATCCTTGCTACCCGAAAGTGACTAGGCCGGGACCGCTCCCTTAAGCGCTACCGAGAGTTCGATAGCTTCATCGGGCGTCAGTTCGATGACCAGTCGGCCACCGCCTTCGCTTGGGATGCGCATCACGATTCCGCGGCCCTCTTTTGTTGCTTCCAGAGGACCGTCTCCAGTGCGAGGTTTCATAGCTGCCATCGTGGCTCCTTACGTTGGGACAAACGCGGGTAAAGCGACCCGACCTATGCTCCAGTCTACCCGCGCAAAGCCAAGGAAAAGGGGACTTCCTTCCTTCTGCCCCTAGGCTTTCTCGTTATCCATCGCTTCAATGCCGTCCCAGATCGCTTGCACTGCCGCTTCCGCTGAGTCAACAATGCTGAAGATATGGATGTCCTTTTCGCCGATCAGGCCGCGCTCTTCCAAAGACGTCTGAATCCAATCCCTGATCGGGTTCCAGAACTCGGATCCCACCAGGACGATGGGGAAGCGCTCGATCTTTCCGGTCTGAACCAGAGTGAGTGCCTCAAAGAGTTCGTCCATGGTGCCGAACCCCCCGGGCAGGACAATGAACCCACGCGCGTAACGCACGAACATAACCTTGCGTACGAAGAAGTACCTGAAGTTGATTCCAAGGTCGACCCATTGGTTGATGCCCTGTTCGAAAGGCAGTTCGATCCCGAGACCCACGGAGATGCCCCCGGATTCAACGGCGCCACGGTTTGCGGCCTCCATGATCCCAGGACCTCCGCCAGTGATCGTGGCGAAGCCTCTTTCGGAAATGAGCCGTCCGATCTGCACGGCCAACTCGTAGTCCGGCGATCCAGGTTCACTGCGCGCTGATCCGAACACGGCCACCGCGTTCGTGATGTCGTGTAGCGCGCCGAAACCCTCGACGAACTCAGCTTGGATCCGCATAACGCGCCAGGGATCCTTACTCCTTGACTGAAGAAGGGACTCATCCGCCGTCTGTTTGGGGATCTGGTGGCCGCGCAGGACAACGGGTCCGCGCAGGTAGCTCTCTCTTCTGGGCATGACACTTTCCTTCGGTCTCGGCCCCAAGTCTAGGCTTCGAAGGCTACACGGTATTTCAGCTTCCGCGGGGGCCACGTCCCGTTGAAGTGTGAGATAGGGCGCAGACGGGTAGCTTAGTGTTATGAGCAACGATGAAGCTACGGTCAGTCCCAAGGTCCTCGCAGCGCGTGCAGCAGAGGTGATCCGTGAGCATTCAGGCGTGGAAAAGTACGACATTGCCTTGACCCTGGGTTCCGGGTGGAGCGCAGCCGCGGACCTTATCGGCGACACCATAGACCAGATTCCGGCCTGGGAAGTCCCGGGTTTCTCTGCCCCCGCCGTTGCCGGCCACGGAGCCAGTATGCGGACCATCAAAGTCGCGGGCTCTGGAAAGATCGCACTGGTCCTTGGTAGCCGAACCCACTATTACGAGGGCAAGGGGCTTGCTGCGGTCGCGCACGGAGTCCGCACCGCAGCAGCATTGGGCGCTCAGCAGATGGTGCTCACCAACGGCTGTGGAGGTCTGAACCCAGAGTGGAAGCCCGGACAGGTCGTGCTGATCAGTGACCACATCAACCTCACGGCTCGAAGCCCGATCGAAGGCGCGAACTTCGTTGATCTCACGAACCTTTACTCGCCCCGCCTTCGCGATTTAGCCAGAAGCGTCGATCCCGCACTCCCAGAGGGCGTCTATGTCCAGTTCCCCGGCCCGCACTATGAGACCCCGGCTGAGGTGGGCATGGCCCGAATCATAGGTGGAGATCTGGTGGGAATGTCGACGACGCTGGAGTCGATCGCGGCCCGCGAGGTCGGCATGGAGGTCCTGGGACTGTCGCTGATGACCAACCTTGCAGCGGGAATATCACCGACTCCCCTGTCACACGAAGAGGTGATCGCAGCCGGCCGCGCCGCTGCCCCCAGAATCAGCGCGCTGCTTGCTCAGATCGTGCAACAAATCTAGTTATCCAACGAACTCAGCCAAAAGGAGAGCCCGTGAGCTACAACCGCCAAGAAGTCCTGGACTGGATCAACGACGACCCCGACGTGAATGACGCTAAGTACCTGGAAGAGCTTCTAACCCTGGCCGAAGACGGCGACACCGGAGCGGCCGCAGAACTTTCGGATCGCTTCAGCGGCATGCTTTCTTTCGGCACCGCGGGGCTTCGCGGTCAGTTAGGCGCGGGGCCGAACAGGATGAATCGTGCGGTCGTTATCCGGGCTGCCGCGGGCCTCTGCGCATTCTTAGCTGAGCAACTTCCGGACGAGTTCACTGTTGTCGTAGGCCATGACGCCCGCCATGGGTCCAAGCAGTTTGCGAAGGACACAGCCTCAGTGGTGGAGGGCGCGGGAGGCCACGCGCTACTTTACGACCATGCCCTTCCGACCCCCCTGACGGCCTTTGCACTTCGGAAACTAGGAGCTGACGCGGGCGTTGTGGTCACAGCGTCTCACAACCCCCCAGCCGACAACGGTTACAAGGTGTACCTGGGAGGCAGGGCCGTCAGTGACTGGGGGCAGGGCGCCCAAATCGTGACCCCCTATGACGGCGCCATCTTGGAAAAGATTATGGCCGTCCCCTCTGCCGCGTCGGTCCCCAGGGTCGGTGGTTGGGGAATCCTGGGTGATGAGATGGTCGCGGCTTACATCGACCGCCTGGTCCAGATCGTGCCCGCAGGCCCCCGGGACCTGAAGATTGTGCACACGTCCATGCACGGTGTCGGCGGCCAGATCGCCCTCCGCGCATTCGACGCAACCGGTTTCAAGGACGTTACGGTCGTCCCTGAGCAGCACGAACCAGACCCCAACTTCCCCACGGTTTCCTTCCCGAACCCAGAAGAGCCCGGCGCCCTGGACCTAGCGATGGTCCTGGCCCGGAAGGTGAATGCCGACCTGATCTTGGCGAACGACCCCGACGCAGACCGCTCCTCAGCGGCGATCCCCGACCCCTCCAGCAAGACTGGTTGGCGTCAGCTGACGGGTGATGAGATCGGGTCGCTACTCGGTGCGCAGGCCGCAGAAGAGCTGGCCGAAGGCATGGACGAACAGGGAACGAACGCTGAGAACCCGCCCGCCTTCGCCAATTCGATCGTGTCGTCCAGGCTGCTAGGCAAAATCGCGGCGGCCTCTGGCATCGCCCACCAGAACACGCTGACGGGCTTCAAGTGGATCAGCCGTGTCCCGGGCCTGGTCTACGGGTACGAGGAAGCAATCGGTTTCTGTGTCGATCCCAGCTACGTGCGTGACAAGGACGGAATCACGGCGTCAACGAAGCTTGCCGCTTTTGCCGCCGACTTGAAAGAGCAGGGCCTGAGCCTGCAGGACAAGTTAGACGAACTGGCACTGAAGTTCGGTTTGCACGCCACGGCGCCCCTAACCATTCGCGTTGAGGACCTCTCACTGATTGCTAAGGGCATGGAAAACCTGCGGAAGGGTGGGTTGGACCAGATTGCCGGGTCGCCCGTGGTCCAGTTTGCGGACCTTTCGAAAGGCTACGAAGGCCTCCCCCCAACAGACGCACTGCTTTACCTAACCAAAGATGACGACCGGGTGATCGTGCGACCGTCGGGCACCGAACCGAAGCTGAAGTGCTACATCGAGGTGGTCATCCCCACGAACGACGGAGACGTCCAGGGAGCCCGCAGCGTAGCCGCGGACCGTCTAGAGGTGATCCGAACCGATATGAGGGCCGCCCTGGGGATCTAACTAGTCGTCCAGCCCCTGGAGCACCGCGGCGGTGCCGGACAACCCCAAGCGGTTTGCTCCGGCATCGACCATGGCGCGGGCTGCCGTCGCGTCCCTGATACCGCCGGACGCCTTAACCCCCATATCGGGGCCAACTGTGGCACGCATAAGGGCCACGTCCTTCGCGCTTGCGCCACCTGCCGGGTGGAAGCCAGTTGAGGTCTTGACGAAGTTCGCGTTCGCTTCCTTGGCGGCGATACAGGTGGCTTTGATCTCTTCATCTGTGAGCGCGGCGGACTCAATGATGACCTTCAGGACGGCATCGGGGATTGCGTCGCGGACCTCCTGGATCTCAGATTCCACGCCTTCCCAGTCGCCTTGTTTCACCAAAGAAAGGTTCACGACCATGTCGACTTCATCGGCGCCGTCAGCTACCGCCTGGGCGGCTTCCTGAGCCTTCACGTTCGCCTTCACAGCGCCCGAGGGAAACCCGACCACGGTTGCCACATGCAACGTTTCTGGGACGTCCACCGGCAACTGTGATGGGGAAACACAGATCGAGTAGGTCCCAAGGACAACTGCTTGGTCTATAAGTGCCTGCACGTCTTCCGGTGTCGCTTCGGGCTTCAGCAGGGTGTGGTCTGTCATCCCGGCTATGTCTGTTCGTTCGCTCATCATGATTCCTTCACTGTTTTAGCGCCTACACTTCCCAGGATCAGCTCTTGGACGTCGGCGGGCTTGGTGGCGCTGATCGCAATGGCTCCGTCAAGAGCTTCGATGGCTCTGGGGAAACGCTCGGGAGTTTCAGTGTGCAGGGTCAAAAGAGGCTGCCCGATCTTCACGGGGTCCCCAGGTTTTGCGTGGATTTCGATGCCGGCCCCCTCTTGAACGGCTTCTCCCTGGCGGGCACGCCCAGCCCCGAGTCGCCAAGCAGACACGCCAACCCCCCACGCGTCCAACTCGCTCAGGAACCCCGTCTGCTCTGCGACGATGGTCTCCTGGTATTTGGCGACCGGCAGGGGCGCAAAGGGGTCACCACCCTGATCTGTGATCATTTGGTTCCACCGGTCCATGGCGCGCCCGTCCTGCAACGCCGCCCGAACGTCCTCACCATCTTTCCCAACAAGCGCCAACATCTCTTCTGCAAGCTTCACCGTCAGCTCTACAACGTCGTCCGGTCCGCCGCCCGCAAGCACCTCGACAGATTCACGGACTTCGAGCGCGTTCCCGACGGCCAGCCCCAGTGGGGTAGACATGTTCGTCAAGAGCGCAGAGGTCTTCACCCCTGCGTCCTCCCCAAGCGCCACCATGGTTTCCGCGAGTTCACGTGCCTTCCCAATATCTTTCATAAAGGCGCCTGTTCCCACTTTGACGTCAAGCACCAAAGCGGAAGTTCCTTCGGCGATCTTTTTCGACATTATGGAAGAGGCGATCAGAGGAATGCAGTCAACTGTTGCTGTAACGTCACGTAACGCGTAAAGCTTCTTGTCTGCGGGCGCCAAGCCCTTGGTCGCAGCACAGATGACCGCCCCGGGCCCGTCCTTCAGCATGTCGAAGATCTGTCTGCTGCTCAGGTCTGGATTCCAACCAGGGATGGATTCAAGCTTGTCCAGAGTGCCACCGGTGTGCCCTAGGCCCCTCCCGGACAGTTGAGGCACCCCGACGTCGAAAACCGCAACCAGGGGGGCCAGTGGCAGGGTGATCTTGTCCCCCACCCCACCGGTTGAGTGCTTGTCAACGGTCGGTTTTCCGATGCCGGCGAAGCTGAGACGCTCACCAGAGTGCATCATCGCCATTGTCCACCGAACTATTTCTTCGCGGTCCATGCCCCGAAGAAAAATAGCCATGGCGAGCGCCGCCATTTGCTCGTCCGCAACAACACCCCGCGTGTAGGCGTCAATGACCCAGTCGATCATGGGGCCTGGCAGGGTACCCCCGTCTCGCTTGATCCTGATCACGTCGACGACGTCGAACTCTTCCGCACGCATAACTACTCGCTTCCTGCTTCCCGAACGCGTTCCAGGTCGCTTGGACCGAAACCGCCAGGAAGGACCTCTTTCATCGTCATCAGACCCTGGGGCATTTGGAGTTGCAGGTCAGGCCCACCGTGTTCAAACAGCAGTTGGCGACACCTTCCGCAGGGCGAAGCGGGCTCCCCCAAGCCGTCAACGCAAGCGAACGCGACCAGCTTGCCACCACCCGTGCGGATCAGGTCCGAAACTAAGCCGCACTCCGCGCAAAGGCCCACACCGTAAGACGCGTTCTCTACGTTGCAACCACTGACGATGCGCCCATCGTCAACCAGGGCTGCCGCCCCAACCGGGAAGTTGGAGTAGGGCGCGTAAGCGCGCCCCATGGCCTGCATGGCCTCTTCGTGTAAGGCATCCCAGGTTGCGTCATCTATTTCCTTTGGACTCACTCGACCTCCTTTGGCAACGAGCCCGTTCGGGCTGCTACGGATAGGGCTGGCCTTCCGCGGCTGGCGGCCTGACCGCCCCGACGAATCCGGCAACCGCGAAGATGGTGACCAGGTAGGGAATCATCAGCAGGTACTCCGCTGGGATCCCTCCGCCTGTGGTCTGAATGATGATGCCCAGGCTTGTTGAAAAGCCGAACAGCAGTGCGGCCAGTAATGCCCCCACGGGGTTCCACCGTCCCAAGATCATGGCGGCCAGCGCGATGAACCCGTTCCCCGCGGCAATGTCCTTGGAGAAGGTGAGGCCCTGGCCGATGGTGAAGAACGCACCGCCGAGCCCTGCCACTGCCCCGCCAAGTAAGACGTTGTGCCAGCGGATCGAGTTGACCTTGATGCCGACAGTGTCCGCAGCCTGCGGTTTCTCACCAACAGCACGAAGTCTCAATCCCCAGCGGGTAGAGAACAGCGCGAACTGCAAAACGATGACTGCGGCATACATCATGTAGACCAGAATCGACTGCTTGAAGAGCACTGGGCCAATGATTGGGATGTCCTGCAACAGCGGGATCCCGATCTCGGGGAGCTTCAGGCCCTTGTTCAGATCCGGCGAGTCACGAAGCAGCGTTGAGTACAGGAAGGACGTGACGCCCAAGGCGAGCATGTTCAGCACCACACCGACAACGATGTGGTTGGCGCGGTACTTGATGGTGAACAGAGCCAGCAGGGCCCCCAGTGCCATCCCTGCAATAGGAGCCCCGATAAGGCCAAGCCAGGAACTGCCGAAGATTGAAGCGGTCACTGCGCCCGCGAAAGCCCCAAACAGCAACTGGCCTTCAATGGCAATGTTGATGACGCCCGCCCGCTCGTTGATAACTCCCGCTAAAGCTCCGAACACAAGAGGTGTGGCAAAACCGAGACCACCGGCTAGAAGCGCGACAACGGGGATGGTCCCTTTACCACCATGGACGGTCCAGACTAAGAATCCCAGCACGAAAGCAGTGCCGACAATAGCAACAACCCAGACGGGTACTTTCTTCCGGTCGAGTGCAAGGATCCAGGTGTAGATGGTTCCTGCGATAGCGACCGCTGCAAGGATCGAAATGGTCAGGGTGGACGGTGCGTTCCAAGAAAAGTCGGGCAGCCAGGGGGAAGCCTTGCGGAACGAAATCAGTGAGTGACCCCCGGCTGTGAACGCTAGCAGCACCGTCACGGCCGCCAGGATCGCAGTCACAATGGGGTCGCGCCAGGAGACGGGGCGTCGGACTCCGCTCATGGTCGGTTCGACAGTTGGGGTGGCGACCTTGGTACTCATGCCTGAGCTCCTTCCACACTCTTGGCTTCGGGCGTTTGTTCTTCCGCCTCCACCTTCTGAACCGTTGCTTCACGTAGCGCCCGCCTGGCCCGCATGTGCCGGACCGCTTCGGATGCCGCGATCATTAGTACGATGATGGCCTGCGTGATCTGAACGATCTCCACGGGGATGCCGGCCGAGGATTGCATTAGAGCTCCCCCCGCATTCAGGGCACCGAACAAGAGCCCTGCGAAGAAGACGCCGACGGGTCTGCTTCGTCCAAGTAGCGCCACCGTGATGGCGTCGAAGCCGATGGTCCCTGCCATTCCCGCGGTCAGTGCCTTCTCTGTTCCTAAGACAGGAGCCGTAGCTGCCAGACCCGCGAGCGCACCCGAGATGACCATGGTCCACATGATCGTGGACTTGACGTTGATGCCCGCGGTGCGGGCAGCGTCCTGGTTAGCCCCTGCGGCGCGCAGTTCGAAACCGAAGGTCGACCGATCCAGGAGCCACCAGACAAAGATCGTCGCGATGATCGCCACAATGATGGCGAAGTTCAGTCGGTACCCTCCCCCCAAAAGTTTGGGATAGACGGAGCCGGGACTCATCTGTTGGCTCTTCCCCGGGAAACCATCCCCGTGAAACAGCTTCAGATTCAGCATCGCGGCTAAGAAGAAGGCCGCAACAGAGTTGAGCATGATAGTGACGATGACTTCGTTCGCACCCAAACGGGCTCGCAGAATACCGGGTATCCACCCCCAGATGGCCCCGCCAAGGATCGCTCCCAGAACCGCCGCGATGATGCCGACACCTGCTGGGAGAGCCCAGTAAAAGCCAATGAACCCACCGACCAGGCCCCCCATGATCAGCTGACCTTGAACGCCAATGTTGAACAGGCCGGCAGTGAAAGCAACCGCTACGGCAAGGCCCGCGATGATAAGTGGGGTTGCGCGAACAACGGTTTCGGTGAGCGGGCGGAACATACCTGCCGGAGTGCTTTGGGTCCAATCGAAGATCGAGCCCCGCACTAACGAGGTGAAGAACGAGGAAAATGCGTGCCAGAACGCGGCAAAAAAGTCACCCGGTTGGGCAAACAGGTAGCCGGCTGTTCGTTGCACGTCACTGTCGAAAACGACGACGATCAGCGCCCCGATGACCAGGGCCGCGAAGATAGCCATCGCGACGGTGGCCGCCGAGGGACTGAAGAAAGTGTCTAGAATCCGGCGGACCCACTGACGGGACTTGTCCGGGCCTTCAACCGGGTCCAGCGTGGGCGGTTCCGGATCTAGAACCTGCGGTCCGGTGCTCACTTGTCACTCTCCTTAGCCCTCGAAGTGGGAGTCTCAAGGCCCCCGGGAAGTTCTAGGTCAACATCGATTGGGTCTTCGCCATCCGGGTAGTCGATCTGGCCCGGAAAACCCTGCTTCGTCCCATCGTCTGTGGCCGAGATAGCTTCTTCGTAGGGGACGCCCGCCATCATTAGGCCCAGAACGTCCCTGGGGGTTGTCGGGGGGACGATCCCGACGACGCGGCCCCGGTACATGACAGCAATGCGGTCGGCAAGGGCTACCACTTCGTCGAGTTCGGTTGAAACAACCAGCACTGCAGCGCCAGCGTCACGTTCTTCGACGATGCGCTTGTGAACAAACTCGATGGACCCAACGTCCAGACCCCTTGTTGGTTGCGCCGCAACCAGGACCTTGATGGGACGCGATAGCTCGCGTGCCAGAATGGCTTTCTGTTGGTTGCCGCCGGAAAGAGTTGAGATCGGATCCTGCACGGATGTCAGGCGAACGTCGAACTCTTTGGCCAGCTTCTTCGCATTTGCATCGACGACCCCCGGATGCATGTTGACTCCGGTCGCAAAAGGTTTCTGGTCGTAGATGTCCAGGATCATGTTTTCAGCCACTGAGAACGTAGCAATCATGCCGTCTTTCGCGCGGTCTTCGGGCACGTACCCCAGACCGGAGCGCAGTCTTTGCTTGATGCGTTCGTGATCGATTGGTCTGCCCGCCATGGAGATGGCGCCCCCGTCGGGAATCTCAAGCCCCAGTATGGTCTCGCATAGTTCTGTTTGACCGTTGCCTTGGACTCCGGCAACGCAGAGGATCTCTCCGCTCTTCACGTCTAGGCTCACGTGGTCTAACAGGACCTGACCTGTTGTGTCGATCAGGGAAACGTCGTCAAAGTCCAGGACGGTCTCCCCTTCTTTAGCCTGAGTTTTTTCTACTCCCAGGTTCACTTCGCGGCCAACCATCATGGAGGCCAGGTCCTTCTCGCTGTCAGTCGGCTTCGCCTCTCCCACAACCCTGCCCCGGCGAATCACAGTGATCTTGTCCGCGATTGCGCGGATCTCCCGGAGCTTGTGGGTAATGAAGACGATCGAAGTGCCGGAATCCCGCAGCTGCCTCATGATCTCGATCAGTTCGTCCGTCTCTTGTGGAGTCAGCACGGCTGTGGGCTCGTCAAGGATCAGCACTTCTGCGTCTCTGGACATGGCCTTGATGATCTCAACTCGTTGTTGCGCACCGACAGGTAGATCCTCTATCAACGCGTGCGGGTTCAGGTCGAAACCGAACTTCTTCGACAGCTCGCGAACCCGTTCGTCGGCCACTTTCTTGTTGATGACTCCACCGCTGGTCGGTTCGTACCCAAGGGAAACCGATTCGGCCACGGTGAAGACAGGAACCAACATGAAGTGTTGGTGGACCATGCCGATGCCCGCGGCGACCGCAGCACCAGGACCGGAAAACTTTACCGGCACGTCATTGATCAAGATCTCTCCAGCGTCGGGCTGGTAGAGGCCGTAGAGCACGTTCATCAGCGTAGACTTCCCTGCCCCGTTCTCACCGAGAAGGGCGTGGATCTGTCCGGGCTCAACCGTGAGAGAGATGTCGTCATTTGCGACAAGGGACCCAAAGACTTTCGTGATCCCTTTAAGTTCGAGCTTCACATTTCGTCCTTCATATGCAGTTGGTCAGCATCTTTGCTTCTGCGCTGGACTCTCTAGTTAGAGTTCTTCCACTCTACCCTGACTAACCCCTCGCCGTGTTGAGCGTCACTCCTTCCCAGACTCGTTCAGCACGCCGGCGGACGGGTAGTTCGAGGTCTG